>CAYHQZ010000265.1:3440-4838 GCA_964358555.1 uncultured Planctomycetia bacterium | reverse complement strand
GGATCGCAGCGGGGGCATGGGAGAAGGGGTGGAGGGTGCGGGGGGAGGGGTGGGCGAGGCGATGGGTTTGGCGGGGGAAGAGGGGGGTGAGGGGGGAGCGACTGAGCCTGCGGGGGGCGTGGAAAATCCGGAGCTATTTGGGGCGATGGGTCCGCCGCGGCTGGCAGGTATGAGGCGAGGGCGGCGGCTGGTGAAGAAGGATGTGTCGTCGTCGTCGGTGCCGGAGGCGAAGGCCCTGACGGCGGAGCAGCGGCTGCTTCTATTGGACACGTGGAAGCGGAGCGGTCTTACGATGACGGAGTTTGCGCCGCTGGTGGGGATATCGAGGGCGTCACTATATTTGTGGAAGGGGCGGTTCGAGGCGGAGGGTCCTGCGGGGCTGATGGACCGGCAGCACGGCGGTCCCTACGGGAGCCGGCTGCCGGAGGTGACGAAGCGTGCGATCCTGATGATGAAGGCGCAGCATCCGGAGTGGGGAACGGAGCGGATCAGTGCGATGCTGCTGCGAGGCCCGGCGCTGCCGGCGAGTCCGGCGGCGGTGGCGAAGGTGCTGCACGAAGGGGGGTACGAGACGGAGGAACGAGCGACAGTGCCGCACGAGCCGAAGGTGACGCGGTTCGAGCGTGCGAAGCCGAACCAGCTGTGGCAGACGGATCTTTTTACGTTTGTGCTGAAGCGTCAGAACCGGCGTGCGTACCTGGTGGCGTTTCTGGACGATAACAGTCGTTTTGTGGTGGGGTACGGGCTGTACGGTGCGGCGCCTGCGGCGCTGGTGATCGAGGTATTTCGCGCGGCGGTGGCGTCGTACGGGCGGCCGGAGGAGGTGCTGACGGACAACGGGCCGCAGTACGTGACATGGCGCGGGAAGAGCGCATTTACGAAGGAGATGGAGAAACAGGGGGTGAAACAGATCGTGGCGAAGCCGCGGCGTCCGCAGACGTGCGGGAAGGTGGAGCGATTTTGGGGGAGTCTGTGGCGGGAGTGCGTGGAGTCGGCGATATTCATGGATCTGGAGGACGCGCGTCGTAGGGTCGGGCTGTTCATCGACCACTACAATTTCCAGCGTCCGCACCAGGGGATAGATGGGCTGGTGCCTGCGGACCGGTATTTCAAGGCTGCGCCGGAGGTATTGAAGACGCTGAAGGCGCGGGTGGCGGTGCGGGCGCTGGACCTGGCTCGGGACGGGGTGCCGAAGGAGCCGCTCTACCTGACGGGGCGCGTGGGCGGGAAGGGAGTCAGCCTGCACGCGGAGGGCGAAAAGATGATCCTGATGCGGGAGGACGGGACCCGAGCGGAGGTGGATTTCATGGGGGGCGCGGTCCGCGGGGAAGAGGGGAAGGACGGGGCCGCCGCGGGGCCGGTTTCTCCGGGTCCCGAGGCAAAGGACGGAGGCGAAGG
>CAYHQZ010000265.1:0-3430 GCA_964358555.1 uncultured Planctomycetia bacterium | reverse complement strand
CCGGTGATGCCGGAGCCCTTGTGTCCGATGGGCAAGGTGGCGGTGGCCGCTGGGGAAGAAGAGGCGGGGAACGAGGAGCCGCCGCAGCCGGGGGTCTCGCCGCTGGACGCGGGGCTGAAGGCGTGGCGGGCGTCGCTCAAAGGCGGTCCCGCGGTGTCCGCGGAAACACGGGCCGGGACCGATGCCGAGGGCAACGCCGGGGCGCCGGAGGAGGAAGGGGGTGCGTCATGACATCCCCCCAGCCTGTACGGGAAACGAAGGCGGAGATGAAGGCCGACCCGAGGGGCTTCCCAGGCCCCTCGGGGGGCGAGGCGCCGCGCATAGCGTCGCCGGGGCGCGGGCGGCCGACGTCCGACGCAGCCGGAGTCCGTAAGGGAAGGGCCTACCCGAGTCCTCGGGCGCGCATCCTGGATCGTGGGACGCTGGAAGGGAAGCAGCGCGCGGCGGTGATCCTCGATGTCCTGGCCGGGAGGATCCCGCCGTCGGGAGCGGCGTCGGCCGTGGGGCTGTCGCTGTCGCGGTACTACCTGATGGAGGCGGTGGGGATCGCGGGTTTGGTGAAGGCCTGCGAGCCGAAGCCGATGGGGCGCGAGGGCAGCGTAGAGCGCCGGCTGGAGGCTGCACTCCGGGAAAACGCGCGGCTAAAGAACGAGGGGGAGCGGCTGAAGGCCTTGGTGCGCGTGGCGCAGCGGTCGATCGGGCTGAGCATCCCGGAATCCCCGCCCGGGCGGGGTCCGGGGGGAGCGAAGGGAGACGGGAAGGATGGGAAGGGTGCGAAGGGGCGAGGGAAGCGCCGGCGGCCGGTGGTGCGTGCGCTTCGCGCTGCGGCGGATCTTAGAAAGGAGCCGCGCGCGACGGAGGCGGGTCAAGGGATGGCGCCTCCCGCAATTGCCCCGGCGGCACCGGCGCCGCCGACGGTATCGAGATCGTCCGCTCCGGCCTCGGGGCCGGAGGCGGGGTAGGGAGCGGGCAGGACGGCATGCGGCGTCGCGTGTAATACCGGCGCGGCGTCTATGCTATGTTGGTTTTCCGATGCGGAGGATAGGGCTCTGCTTTCTGGGAGCAACCCGAGCGCTGCGTCGGGACCGGAAAGGAAGGAGGCGGGCAGGGGCCTTGCGGCTCCTGCCTGGCCTCTGTTTTTTCGTGCAGGCAAAGAAATGCCCGGTGGGCGGTGCAAGGGGCGCTACGGGCCTGGGGAGGGCCATGGAGGGCCATCTTATGGCGCCGCCCCCCGGGTTTTTATGCGGGACAGGGACCTGCGAGGGGTCGTTTTCGGGGGTCCAGGGTCCAAGAGGAGGCTGCGATGAAAAAGCGGGGACGGCCGTCGAAGGGGAGCGCTCTGGTGGAAAAGCTGGAGGGCTCGTCGGAGGCGAAGCGCCGGCTGCGGGTGATTGTGGAGGCGTTGCGGGAAGAGCGCAGCGTGGGCCAGGCGTGCGACGATCTGGGGGTGAAGGAGGCGCGGTATCACCAGATGCGGGACGATGCGCTGCAAGGTGCGCTTCAGGCGCTGGAGCCGCGGCCGACGGGCCGTCCGCCGACGCCGCCGCCCACCTTGCCGGAAGAGGACGCGGAGCGCCTGCGGGCGGAGATTGAGCGGCTGAAGATGGAGGTGCGCGCGGCGCATATCCGTGAAGAGCTGGCGGTGGCCTTTCCGAACCGGCTGAGGCGGCCGAAGGGGGACCCGCCCGCGCCCAAGGCGCCGGCGGGGCCGCCGACGCAGACTCCCGGCCCGGCGCCCGCATCGCCCGGACCGCTCCCGGCGGCGCCCACACCCCCGCCCCCCGAAACGGCGCAGGCATCCCAGGGGACCGCCACGGAAGGGCCGGGAAGCGGGACTCCCGCGCCGGCCGAAGGCGCTCAGGGCGGCCTGCCTGCCGTGGCGGCGCAGACGGGCGGCGGCATCATGCAGCGCATGCAGCGGCGCCACGCGGAGCGGCTCCTGGAGGCCTGGGAGGCCCGCCGGGGGGCCACGAAGGCGCGCCGGGGGCTCTTTACCCAATGGGGCCGCCGCGCGAGCGAGCGGGAGGTCCGCAAGGGCGCCGTGGCCTTCTGGCGTTGGGCCAGGAGGAAGGGGCTTGCCCTCCGCGCGGCCGCCCGGCAGCTGGGCGTAGGGCCCACGACGCTTACGACATGGGAGGGTGAATGGAAGTCCAGCCGCATGAAGATTGTCCCGCGGGGGCGAAAGATCGAGCGGAGCAGCCGCGAGGCGCGCAACCTCGTCATTGCCGTCTTCAACCTCGCCGGTCCCGGTCTCGGCCTTCCGACCCTGGAGACCCTTTTTCCCGATATGCCCCGCAGCGAGATCGTGGATCTGATGACCCGCTACCGCCGCCTCTGGCAGCGCGGCAAGGGCAGCGTCGTCCTCCACGTCCTCAAGTGGACCATGCCCGGCGCCGTCTGGGCCATGGACTTCACCGAGACCCCGAATCCCATCGAGGGGAAATACCCCTACATCCTCGCCGTGCGAGACCTGGCCACCGGCTACCAGCTCCTGTCCTTGCCCGTAACCCACGAGGACGCGTACGGCGCCCTCAGCGCCCTGAAATTCCTCTTCGACACCTGCGGGCCGCCCCTGGTCTTGAAATTCGACAACGGATCTGGTTTCATTGCGGGTGAGGTGCGCGCCTTCCTCCGCGAGGCGGGCGTCCTGCCCCTCGCCTCTCCGCCTCTGACCCCCAGCTATAACGGGTCTATCGAGGCGGGGGTCGGGTCCATCAAGACCCGCACGCTTCACGAGGCCGCCCGGCACGACCGCCCGGGCGAGTGGACCTGCGATGATATCGAGGCCGCCCGTTTCGAGGCCAATCTCCTCGGCCGCCCACGCGGCGCGAGCGAGGCCGTCCCCGATGATGCCTGGAACGGACGTACGCCCATCTCCAAGGAGCTCCGATGCCGGACCTTCGAGGCCTATCGCAACCTTCAGGACCAGGTCCGCAAGCAGCGCGGCATCCCCCTCGACCTTGCCTTGGGCCGGGAGGCCCAGGACGACATCAACCGCGAGGCGATCACGAAATCTCTCGTGTCCCTCGATCTTCTTTTTTTCCGGAGGAGACGATTTACTCTACCAGTTCCCCCGTCTCCTATGCTCAAGATTTCCTAGGGGACACAACGATTATTTGACCGTGTTCCACCAAATTAATATGGTGTATACCGCCTCGCAACTCCAAGAGATTTATTCCGAATATGAGTATGCCATGAGCAATCCAAGTCATTATGCAGACCCATTCGGCCTTATGACTTTAATACAACCCAGTACGTTGGTTGCATCGGTTTGGTTGCCTGGTAAACCAGCTCCCATAGATTTGGAATGTTGCTGTAATATTGAAGACGAGATAATAGCCGTAAACGACGCAATAGAAAAACATATTCTTGCTATAGCAGAGGGAATACACTCCATTCCGGACTGGTATGCATTCACAAAATATCACAA
>CAYHQZ010000264.1:0-4857 GCA_964358555.1 uncultured Planctomycetia bacterium | reverse complement strand
GGTCTGGATGGTGCCGCAGGTGTTCAACTGGGCTGACTATCCCGCCGTCATCAGTCCCGAGACGAAGAAAACCGCTCGGACGCCTACGGCCGAGGAAATGCGCAGCATGGCCTGGCAATGCATCTGCGAGGGCGCCAACGGGCTGATCTTCTACTCCTGGTTCGACCTTCGCCGCAATCCGGACGTGCCGTTCGCGACGCAATGGGCGAGGGTGAAGGCGATCGCGAAGGAAATCGGCGATCTGTCGCCCGTCCTTCTGTCCGCGGAGCCGCCCGGCGAGGTTCGGGTGCAGGCCGGGCCGTGGCTTCACTGGACCGCGCGCCGCAACGACGGCGTTCTCTACGTCTTCGCCGTCAACGACGGCGACGGCGAGGGACGAGCCTCCTTTACCGTTCCCGGCGCCGCCCGCGACGTGAAAGTCCGCGGCGAAACGCGCGCGCTCCGCCCCGCCGCCGGCGCCTGGCAGGACGATTTCCGAAAACTCGACGTGCGCATCTACGAAGTGCGATAGGGGGCGCGCTTCCGATCTTGCGATTCCGCTTCCGGAAGGGCTCTCCGCTTCCGGCTACGGCCCCTCGGGCACCGCGGCGCCCTTGCGCTTGTTGATCTTCTTGGTCTTGATGGTCCGGCCCGTCTGCGGGTCGCGCACGCGCTCCTTCTTCTTCTTTTCCTTCTCGCCGGCCACACGCGCTTTTTGAATGTTGGGCGCGACGAGCACGACGTAGTTCGGGACGTCCGGCTGGTTAAAGCCCCCGAGGACGATCGTCCCCGGGATCATGTAGCGGATGTAGCTGTCCCAGGTCTCGCCGCCGACCTTGAACTTCGCGCCCGTGAATTTCTTGAAGTTGGCGCCCATCGTGAGCCAGGGCGCCTGGATGCCGGGCTTCGCGAGCACGTAGACCTTGTAGCCGGCGGCGCACGAGATCGAGACGCCCTCCTCCTTCGCCGCGTCCGCCTTCCGGGTCTGGACGATCTTGGCGCCCTGGGCGACGAGCCAGTCGGGGACGGCCGTGAGGGTTTCGCCCGAGTCGGTGTAGGCCGCGATCCCGTCGGAGAGGTCCGCCACCTTGCACGTCGCGGGGGAGACCTCGATCCGGAAATTCCCGCCGCCCGCCACGACCGTCCCGCCCGAAGCCGGCCTCTTTCCCGAGCCCGGGACCTGGTAGATCTCGGTCCGCAGGGTGTTCATGTCGGAGCCCGACGGGCCCTTGCCCGTGAGCTTGAGCGTGAAGACGACCGGCTCCGTGAGATCCTCGTCCCACGCAGGGACCTCCACCTCGCCCTCGAAGACGCCCTTCTCGGCCGCGGGCTTCAGGTCGAAATCGACCGTCTCCCAGGCCTCGGACTCGAGATGGCCCTGGACGCTCCGGGGAGGGCCCTTCAGGACGGAGGCGCGGCATTGGACCTTCACCTTCCCGCCCGCTTTCGCCACCCGCTCGGGCTCGCACGCCACGCCCGTGAGGCGTCCGGAGAGGAACGACTTGAGGACGTTCACCGGGATTCCGAAGTTCACCGACGAGCCGCCACGGACGCCGGCGACCGTGATGGCCGCGACGCTGCCCTTGGCGTCGAGGAGGGGGCCGCCGGAGTTGCCGGGGTTCGCGCTGCCGTCGAACTGGACGACCCGCAGGACGTTGTCGTCGTCCTTCCGGAGGCTCGAGACGTTGCCCTTGTTGATGGAGATCGCGGGGCCGCGCTTGCCGAGGGCGAGCATCTCGCCGAACGGGAAGCCGAAGATCCAGAGCCCCTCGGTTTCCGTGAGGCGATCGGAGTCGCCGAGGGCGAGGACGCCCGGCCCCGGTTCCTTGAGGCGCAGGACCGCGAGGTCGTCCTCCTCGCTGACCGCGACCACCTCGACCGGCAGCATCCGCATCTTGTCCGTTCCGGAATGGAGGGCGACCTGGATCTCCTCCACCTTGGCCTTCACGATCTTCAGGCCTTCGTCGCGGTCGAAGGCGATCATCGTGTGGGCGCTGACGACGTGGGCGTTCGTGATGACCGTCGTCGGGTCGATGAAGAAGCCGGACCCGGACCCCTTCATCTCCTCGCCGTCCGCGCTCTGCTTCACGACGATGTAGACGGTCGCGGACTTCGCCTTCTCGACGAGGGCCGGATCGATCTGCTGGCCGAGAGCGGCGGCGGCGAACAGGAGGACCAGCCCGTAAAAGAGCCTTGTGCGCATGCCGGGGTCCTTTCTGGGGACAAAACGACCTTGCAACGATCTTACCACAGGTTCCCGCGTTAAACGGCCGGCCCCGAAACGATGCCTTGGAGGCGTCGGAGGGTTCCCGAAGTAGCATGGAGGGCGAATGAAACGTCGCGCGATCCGGGCCGGGCGGGCCTGGGGGCTTCTCGCCCTCCTCGTCTTCGTCCCCGGCGCGTTCGCTCTCGACCGGATTGCCGCGGACGGATTCGAGAAGCAGAACGGACTCGCGGCGCCGCCGGACGGGCTTGCCTGGCAGGGCCCCGAGATGGCGATCCCCCGGGGGGAGGGCTCGCGGATTGAGGACATGATTTGGTGGGAGGGGGAGGCGGAGGGGTTCGGGACGCTCGCGGATTTCGGTGACGGCCTCCTCCTTGTCGCCTTCGAGGGCGCAGGTCCGAAGGCGAGGCTTCGGTGCGCGCACGGCTCGCCGGACGCCTCCCTCGACGTCTTCGACGGGGAGAACTGGCTGGACACGGGGCTGGACCTGCGGCCGCGGACGCGCACGCGGCTGCGGACGGAGATCGACTTTTCGAAGGGGACGTTCTCGCTCCACGTGAAGGAGGGCGCGCTGCCCGAGACGGTCGCGAAAGAGGGCGTGAAATTCGCGCCGTTCCCGGGCCCAAAGACCCGCCGGCGGATCGAGTCGTCGGGCAAGCCTGCGTTTCCCTCGAGAATCTTCCGCTGGGAGGCCTGGGACGCCTCCGAACCTCCCGGGATCCGCCGGACAAGTCCGTCCGGCGCGACGGAGTTCGCCTTCGGCCTGCCGGACACCAATCCCGGCTGGGCGGGCGTCCGCCTGGCGGGGCCGCTGGGCGTGGACGTAGGTCCGCCGGGGACGCTGCGGCTGCACCCCCCGGCCGGATTTCCAGAGGGCTTCCGCCTCGGTTCTGGCGGCTGGGTTCTGCGGGGGGCGGCGCGCGTGGAAGGCGGGCGGATCGTCCTCGGCGGGAAGGGCGGGGTGGGCCGCGCGGAGCGGGCGTTCCGGCTGCCCGCCGGTCCCGTCCGGGTGGAGACCGCCTTCCGGCTTCCGCCTCTTCAGCGCCGCGAGGAGCGGGCGTTCACGGCCTCGTTCGAGACGGGCGATTCGGGGTTCGAGTTCGCGCGGAACCCCTTCGAGGAGGAGCGGCAGGTCGCCGCCGGCGCCGACGTCACCCCGGAGCGCGCGGGGATGCGGAAAAAGGTCATCATGGACAAGGACGCGATGGTGGCCGGCAGCCGCGAGATCGTCGGGGGGCGGGGGGAAACGAAGAAGTGTCTCGAGATCCGGCTGGGCACCGGAGGCGGGCGGAAGGACACGGCCGTGATCCGCTCCGTGTCCGCCGGGTGGTGCCGCTCGATCAAGATCGAGCCGGGGACGGCGTTTTTGAAGGTCCGCGCGAACGTCCGGGTCCTCGTCGGTCGGGACGAGGAGCCCATGGACTGGATCGAGTTCCGGGGGACGCTCGACGGCCGGCCGCCTCTCGAGGCGACGGTGCTAAAGGTCCCGGGGGCGAACCGCCGGGAGCCCGTGGACACGGGCTGGCGCGACCTGTCGCTGGTCTTCGCGATCGGGGAGGGATCCGCGCACGAGCTCCTCCTCGGGGCCTCGCTGACCAAGCCGAGCGGGACGCATACGCGCGTGCCCTCCCACGTCTCGATCTCCAGGGTCGAGGCCTCGGTGCTCTCCATCGTGGGACCCCGCGGGGAGCGTTGCGGCGTTGACGACGCGGGCCGGGCCGGGGTGCTCTGCGCGGAGCTTGCGCGGACCTCCGGGGGCCGCGCCGGCCCGGTCTTCGAGGTCCTCTACGATCTGCCCTCGGATCGCTACCGCCTCGCCCCTGCGGACGCCGACGGCGCGCCGCTCTATCTGGCGCCCTCGGGGGGCGACGTCCGGATGGATCTTGCGGCCGAGCCGTCGGGCGTCTGGCGGCTGCGCCTCTCCGACGGGTTCGGCAAGGCCCTCGGGGCGTTTTCCGGCGGGAAGGCGGATCCGAATCCCGCGTCCTGGGCGGGGGAGGAGGCGGTGGTGCAGCTGCGCACGCTGGGTTCGTCCGGGCCGGCGCGTTCGGACGCCGCGAAGGTCGGGCCCCCCCCGCCCCTGGACCTTAGACCTTCGACCTTAGACCTTGGACCCGCGCCGTCGGCGCCCCTTCCCCGCCCCGAGGTCGTGGCGCTCTCCGCGTCCGCCGCCGCTGCCCGCTCCCGCGCGCCGTTCGCCGCGCGCGGCGCTGCCCGCTCCCTCGTCCTCGACGCGGGTTCCGATGCTGTCTGCTCGCGGTTGCGGACGAAGGTCCGGGCGAGCGTGTCCGGCCCGTCCGGGGGCGCCCTCCGCTTCTTCGCGCGATCCTCGAACGAGCGCTTTTCCTCCGGCGATGCGAATCCCGCTTGGGCGGAATCGCCCCCCGAGGGGGCGCTGTCCCGGGGCCGGTTCTTCCAGTGGAGAGCGGAGTTCGAGGGGGGGGCGCTCGGGGAGTCGCCGGGCCTCGAACATCTCGCCGTCGAGACCGTCCGGCGCGGCACGGCGTCGTCGGGGGAAGGCTCCCCGCTCCCGATCGTCCTGCTGGTCCTCCCCGCCATCGGGGCGTTCGCGTTGGCGCGCTGGTTCTTCCGCCGGAAGCCCTCGTCCCTCGTCGTGAAGCGATAAACCCTTCGCCCGCGGGAGCGTCCTTTAA
>CAYHQZ010000263.1:0-4954 GCA_964358555.1 uncultured Planctomycetia bacterium | reverse complement strand
GGGGCGGAGCATCAGCGGAGAGCCGATCCGGCGGGCCACCGCCAGGGCCTCGTCTACGTTCGTGGCCAGGCCCGCCTCCGGCATCGGGATGCCCATCTTCGCCATCATCGAGCGGAACCGGTCCCGGTCGTTCGCCAGATCGATGACGTCGGGCGGCGTGCCGAGGATTTTCACCCCGGCGGCGGCGAGCGAGAGCGCGATGTTCAAGGGCGTCTGGCCGCCGAACTGCACGATGACGCCCTCCGGCTTCTCTTTGCGGTAGATGCTGACGACGTCCTCGACGGTTAAGGGCTCGAAGTAGAGCTTGTCCGAGGTGTCGTAGTCCGTGCTGACCGTCTCCGGGTTGGAGTTGATCATGATGCTCTCGACTCCCTCCTCCCGCAAGGCGAAGGAGGCGTGGACGCAGCAGTAGTCGAACTCGATCCCCTGGCCGATCCGGTTCGGCCCGCCGCCCAGGACCATCACCTTCTTGTGTGTGCTGGTCGGCACGCGGTCAGGACCGTTGTAGGTGGAGTAGTAGTAGGCCGCGTTCTCGGCGCCGCTGACGGGCACCGCGTCCCAGGCCTCGACGCGCCCTTGCTTCTCGCGCCGCGTGCGGATCTCGGTCTCGCTGCACCCCAGCAGCCCCGAGAGGTAGCGATCCGAGAAGCCGTCCTTCTTCGCCTGGTCCAAAAGATCGTTCGGGATCGATTTCCCCTTGAAGGCCAGGATCTTCTCCTCGAGCGCCACCAGCTCCTTCATCTGCTGGATGAACCAGGCCTTGATGTGCGTGCGGCGGTGGAGGTCGGCAACGTCGGCGCCCTTGCGGAGGGCCTCGTACATCATGAACTGCCGCTCGCTCGTGGCCTCGTTGAGCGACTCGAGCAGGCTCTCGAGGCTTCGCTGGTGGAAGTCCTTCGCGAAGCCCAGGCCGTAGCGGCCGTTCTCGAGGGAGCGGATGGCCTTGTGGAAGGCCTCCTTGTAGGTCTTCCCGATGCTCATGACCTCGCCGACCGCGCGCATCTGCGTGCCCAGCCGGTCGATGGAGCCCCTGAACTTCTCGAAGGCCCAGCGGGAGAACTTGACCACCACGTAGTCGCCCGACGGGGTGTACTTGTCCAGCGTGCCGTCGCGCCAGTAGGGGATCTCGTCGAGGGCGAGGCCGCCGGCGAGCTTCGCGGAGACGAGCGCGATGGGGAAGCCCGTGGCCTTCGAGGCCAGCGCCGACGAGCGCGAGGTCCTCGGGTTGATCTCGATGACGACCACGCGGCCGGTCGCAGGATCGTGCGCGAACTGGATGTTCGTGCCGCCGATGACCTGCACTGCCTCGACGATCTTGTAGGAGTATTCCTGTAGGCGCCGCTGCAATTCGGGGGCGATGGTGAGCATCGGGGCGACGCAGAAGGAGTCGCCGGTGTGCACGCCCATCGCGTCGACGTTCTCGATGAAACAGACCGTGATCATCTTGCCCTTGCGGTCGCGCACGACCTCGAGCTCCAGCTCCTCCCACCCGAGCACCGACTCCTCGATAAGGACCTGGCCGACGAGGCTCGCCGCGAGCCCCCGCGCGGCGATGGTCCGCAGCTCCTCCACGTTGTAGACGAGGCCGCCGCCCGTGCCGCCCATCGTGTAGGCCGGGCGCACGACCACCGGGTAGCCGAGCTTGGCCGCGATCGCCTCGGTCTGCGCCACGTCGTAGGCGATCTCGCTCTTCGGCATGTCGATCCCGAGCTCCGTCATCGTCTTTTTGAAGACGAGGCGGTCCTCGCCCTTCTCGATCGCGTCGGCCTCGACGCCGATGATCCGCGTGCCGTATTTCGCCAGCACCCCGGAGCGGGAAAGCTGCGAGGAGAGGTTCAGGCCCGTCTGGCCGCCGAGGTTGGGTAAGAGCGCGTCGGGCCTCTCCTTCGCGATGATCTCGGCAATCGTGTCGTGATTTAAAGGCTCGATGTAGGTGCGATCCGCCATCCCCGGGTCGGTCATGATTGTCGCGGGGTTCGAGTTCACCAGGACGATTTCATACCCGAGCGCCCGAAGGGCCTTGCAGGCCTGGGTGCCCGAGTAGTCGAACTCGCAGGCCTGGCCGATGATGATCGGCCCGGACCCGATGATCAGGACTTTCTTGATGTCGTCGCGACGAGGCATGTCGGCCCTCCGATTCGGGGATTTGGAAGCGCGCTCAAACGTACTCGATGGTCGCCGGCGGCTTGGGCGTGAGGTCGTAGAGGCAGCGGTTCACGCCCGGCAGCGCCACGATGCGGCGGCTGATGGATTTGAGCTTCTCCCAGGGCAGGCGCGTGACGGTGGCCTTCCGGGCGTCCTTGCTCTCCATGCAGCGCACGACCACGATCCGTCCGAACTCGCGCTTGCCGCCCCGGATGCCCGTGGCCCGATCCTCCAGGAGCGTCGCGAAGTACTGGAACGCGCCGCAAGACGTAAGCTCGCCCTCCACAATGGCCGTGGCCTTCCGGACGAGCGCGAGTTTCTCCTCGGTGACCTCGCCTACGATGCGGGCGGACAGCGCAGGTCCCGGGAACGGCATGCGCTGGGAAATCTCCCGGGGCAGGCCGAGGGCGGAGGCGACCTTGCGCACGCCGTCCTTGCGCAGCGTCTTTAAGGGCTCGAGGACGGTGTAGCCGTAGGCCTCCTCGGTCTTGATGCCGATTTGCGAGAGGATGTTGTGCTGGCGCTTGATGCCGGCCACCGTCTCCTCGATGTCGGTGAGGATCGTGCCGTGCAGGAGAAAGCGCGCGCCCGTCTTCTTCACCAGCCGGGCGAGGACGCCGGCGTAGAAGGAGTCGGTGATCGCCTGGCGCTTTTCCTCCGGGTCGGTGATGCCCTTGAGGGCGGAGAGGAACTCCTTGCGGGCGTCCACGAGGGTCACCGGCACGCCGAGTTTCGCGAAGAGCCGGACGACGCGCTGCGGCTCGCCTTCTCGCATGAGGGCGTTGTCGATGAAGAAGGTCTTGAGCTTCGAGCCGAGGGCCCGGTGGGCGAGCAGCGTCACCACCGAGGAGTCCACGCCGCCGCTCAACGCGTTGATTGCGATGTCGTTTCCGACAGATTCGCGGAGTTCGTCCACCTGCTGACGGATGAAGCGCGCGCAGTCCATCTTTCACTCCTTGGCGGGGCCGCCGGTTTCGTGGCTTATGCGACGGGGACGGCCGGCCTCCGCGTGGCCGCCTCCGGCGCCGGGGGGACGATGGTAAAGGCCAATCCGAATACCATCAAACCGAATCCTGCGAGAAGGCGGCCTCCAGATCGCACGATTCTTTGATTGGGTTAGACGGTCTATCGAACCCCTTGATTTCAATCGAGTTATGGATACACTTTCCCATGGATCGAGTTTTCTTTTGCCCGCATATCCGCGCCGACATCAGCTTCTTGGAAATCTTGCCTATCACGTCCTGAATCGAGGCAACGCCCGACAGGTCGTTTTTCACGACGAGGAGGACTATCGGAAATTCGAGGGCATCCTGCGCGAATACCGCAAGCGCGCGGGGATCCGGATCTATCACTGGGCGCTCCTGCCCGATCGATTCCACTTCGTGCTGGAAATCGAGGAGCCCGAACGGCTCTCCAAGGTCATGGCCGGGATCCAGCGGGCCTATGTCCACTACCACCATCGCCGGCACGATTCGATAGGCTTCCTCTGGCAGGGCCGATTTCGGAGCCAGCCTGTCGAGAAGGGGGCGTTCCTGGCCGCCTGCGGCCGGTTCATGGAGCGATCCTGCACGCCTTCCCGGGAGGCCCGCCCCTGGGACTGGGCCCACTCGAGCGCGCCTTTCTACGCGATCGGGAAGCCCGACACCCTGACGGACGCCTCCCCGGTCTACGCCACCCTGGGCCCGACGTTCGAGGATCGCCGGATTCGATACCAGGAGTTCCTGCTCGAAGCGGACGCCGGCAAGGACGAGGCGCTCTTCCAGTCGGCGACGGGCGTGGCCGGGTCGGAGGCGTTCCGGCATCGGCTCGTTCGGAAGCAAGGCCGGCTCATCGCCCGCCGGCGGGGCCGGGCTCCGAGCACGCCGGTTCCGTCGCCGGATCCGGTTCCGGGCGCCTGAACCGGCCCGCCGCAGCCGGCGGGGAAGTAGGATGCCGCCCGCGATGGAGATCCTGAAGGAGGAGGAGGCATCCGACGGCACGCGCAAGATCCTCCTCGGCCTCGATGACGGCCTCGGCGTCGAGTGCGTCCTGATCCCGCAGCGAAAATCCGGGCGCACGACGCTGTGCGTTTCCAGCCAGGCCGGCTGCGCGCGCGGCTGCGTCTTCTGCGCGACGGGTCGGATGGGACTGCGTCGGAACCTCTCGGAACAAGAGATTCTCGCCCAGGCGGAATCGGCGAGGGAAGCGGCCGCGCGATCGGGGATGGCCCCGCCGTGGACGGTCGTGTTCATGGGGATGGGCGAGCCGATGGACAACCCGGAGGCCGTGCGCGCGGCGGTCTCTTCGCTGACGGACCCGCGCCGGTTCGGCTTCTCGAAGCGTCGCGTTACGGTCTCGACGATCGGGCCTACGCCTGCAGCCTTCGAGGCGCTTGGAACGATGGACGCGATGATGGCCTGGTCGCTGCACGCCGCCGACGAGGGGCTGCGCCGGCGCCTCGTTCCCTCGGCGGATCATCCGCCGGCCGTGCTGCGCGACGCGCTCGCCGGCGCGCTCGCGAAACGCCCCCCCCGGATGCGGGTCCTCATGATCGAGATGACGCTGATCGACGGCGTCAACGATCGGGTCGAGGACGCCGATGCCCTCGCTGAATTCCTGGCGCCCCTCTATCCATCCGCCCCGAAGATCTGCGTGGACCTGATCCCGTTCAACCCCGTCGGCGGCGTCGCGGAGTGGCGGCAGAGCCCCCGGGAGCGCTTCCTCGCCTTCCAGCGTCGGCTTCGCGACCGGAAGGTCTTCTGCTCCGTGCGCCTGCCCCGCGGCGAGGACGTCCGCGCCGCCTGCGGCCAGCTTGCGACAGGGTGAGGGA
>CAYHQZ010000262.1:0-4977 GCA_964358555.1 uncultured Planctomycetia bacterium | reverse complement strand
CCTCACGCCGTGGGCCAGGCGCGGAGCGGCCAGTAATGCGGCGCGCGGGGGGCGAGCCCCAGGTCGCAACCCCACGGCCGAGGGGGGTGTTGCGCGACGTTCTCGCTTTTGCGGCGCTTGTCGGGGCTGCCCTCCTCGTCGCCGGGGCCGAACCGGAAGCGGTTCCGGCCGAGCCAACGCCCCCGCTGCCCGCCGCCAAGCCCGCGGCGGAGGAGCCGACGGCTCCGGAGCCGATGCGGGATCTCTCCGACGAGGACAAGAAGGCCGTCGAAGACCTCCTGGACAAGCTGTCGGCCTCGCCCGTGGACAAGCGCTCCGCGATCCGGGAGGCAATCCGGAAGCAGGGGCCCGGCGCTGGCACGCTCGCGGAGAAGCGCCTGAAATCCGCCGACGGGGCGTTCAAGGACGAGCTGGTGGCGCTTCTGCTGGAACTCCGGCAGGAGTCCTTCCTGCCGGCCGTTCTCGAGGCGCTCGACGCCTACAAGGGTCAGCCCCCCGCGGCCGTCGTCGTCGCCGCCGCGAAGTTCCCGAACGAGGGGCTGGCCGAGCGGATCGCCGGCTGGCTCAAGGATCCCGATTTCCCCTACCGCGGCCCGCTCTTCTCCCTCGTCCAGCACCAGAAGTCCCCCAAGGTCCTGCTGCCCCTTGTCGAGGCGCTCGCCGACCCCAACTGGAGATATCGGAATCCCGCCAAGGCCGCCCTCGTCCAGTTCGGGCGGATGAATCCGGGTTCGCCGGATTTCCCCAAGGCCCTCGAGGAGGGGATGAAGAGCGACAAGGAAGCGATCCGCGTCGAGTGCCTGAAGATCGCCACGCTCTCGAGCCTCAAGAGCGTTTCGTTTGCGGTTCGCACCCTCTTCCAGGACTCCTCCCCGAGCGTCCGGAAGAACGTCGCCGAGTATCTCTACGTCTGCCGGATGAACGATCGGGACACCCTGAACGTCCTCGCGGGCCTGCTGAAGGATGCCGATCCGGACTGCCGCGGGATGGCCGCGAAGGCCCTGGGGGAGCTCGTCGAAAAGCCCAAGCACGAGGTCGCGCAAGGCGACGTGCCCTACATCCAGGCCCTCGTCGAGGTCTTGACGGCCGAAGCCACTTTGGAAGCCGAGGCGCTCGGCCTCGGCGAGCCGGGAAAGGCCAAGGCGGAGGCCTGCGTGGCGGCGCAGAAAGCGATGGCGGAGGCTTTGTTCCAGATCACGGGCCAGAACGAGGGGACGAATCCCGCCCGTTGGAAGATTTGGCTGGAGAACTTCCAGGCCAAGCCCGCCGAAACCGTCCCGGGCGTCGAGCCGCCGGCCGAAGCGCCGCCGGGAACGCCGCCCGAAACGCCCTGAGCCGCGCCCCCGGCACGACGTCGTTTTGACTTCGGCGACCTCCTGGGATATTGGTTGTACAGACGGTTCCTCGATAAGGGCAAACCCGGCGAAAGCCGGGGACGCAAAGCCAAAGGGCCTAAAGGGCTTGGGAGTCGAGCTCCAAGGCAGCCTGGCCGCCGAAAGGAGACCGGTATGCGGGTCCATCTTCCCGCGATCGGGGTTCGTACGCGATCGGGGTCCCCCGGCGGGGTCGAGGGGGCCCGAAGCGGGTTTGGGCTGGTCGAGATCCTGCTCGCCACGTTGGTCGTCTCGCTGACCCTCGTCGGCTTCGCCAACGTCATCTTCCAGGGGCAGGCCCTGGAATCGCTCGCTCGGGAGGAGTCGATCGCCCTCAACGCGGCCCGCCAGCAGATGGAGCGGCTCTACGGGGAAGCCGTCGGCGCCGCATCGTTCGCAGAGATGTTCGCGCGTTACAACGCGACCGGGGCGGACGATCCGGGCGGGGCCGGGACCGGGCCGGGGCCGTTCTTTTCCGTGACGGGGCTCTCCCTTCCGACCGGGGTCTCCTCCGCGGGGCTCATCGAGTTCCCGACGCCGGATGGGGCTCCGGGCGTCCTTCGGGAGGACCTCACGGATTCGAATTTCGGGACGCCCATGGACTTGAACGGCGACGGCGTGGTGGATGGAAACAGCCGTTCGGGCGATTACAAGATCTTGCCGGTCCGAATCCGCGTGACGTGGAGATCGGGGCAGGCGAACCGGACGGTCTCGCTGCAGGCCTGGATTGCGGAGGAGAAGGCATGAACCCCGCCCGCGCCGGCTTTACGCTCCTGGAGATCGTCATCGTGTTCGCGGTGACGCTGATCCTTTGCGCCGCCGTCTACGGCCTGGCGGGGACGGGGGGGGCCGCCCTTTCGTCCAGCAGCATCCAGTCCGATCTCGACAACTCGCTGCGCCAGGGTGTCGAGTCCATGATTTCCGAGGTTGGCCAGTCGGGGGCCGGGACGTTCTCGCCGGCCCTCCCGGCGAGCCTGCCTGGAAATTCCGCGCTTTCGTTCCAGAAGAATCTGGGCTACTCGGGCGGGACCATCACATGGGGCCCCGTCATCACCTATCAATTTGAATACGAGCCGGGAGAAACGAACAACGGCCTCGACGACAACAACAACGGCGTTGTTGACGAGGGGATTCTCGTTCGTATCGAGGGGTCCCGACGGAGGGTTCTCTGCAAGTGGGTCAAGGAAGGCGGCGTCCAGTTCGCGTTGAGCGGACGCAAGCTCACGATCCGCATCGAGGGAATCCGCCGGGACAAGAACCGCCGCACCCATACCGCCTTCCAGGAGACGACATTCCATGTTCCCCAATAAAGCCGTTCGCGGAGGGCGGGCCGAAGGCGGGTCCGTTCTCGTCATCGTCATGCTCGGGTTGCTTCTCATGATGGGTTTCGTCGCGGCATTCCTGCCGTTCGTGACAAAGCGGGTGCAGGCGTCCCGGCAGTCCAAAGACGCGGCGACCGCCTTCTACGCGGCCCGGACCGCCATCGTGCGGGCGGCCACGGAGATTTCCACCCGCTACGACTACGACGTCAGCCCCCCCGTGCTCCGTGCGCAGGGGGATTCCACGCTCGGGTCCACGTCGTTCACGTTCGCCGGCGCGACCGTCGTCGTGAACCGGGTGGATCTCGGGTCGAACCGGTACACGCTCACCGCGTCCGCCACCAAGGGCGGCGTGACGAAGCGGATCGAGGAGGTGCTGGCGCCGGTCATCGAGGTCCAGCCGATCAATATCCGGGGCGCCATCACGTCGAACGGAAACGTGGGGACCCTGGGAAACATCTCCGTGGACGGCCGGGACTGGAAGAAGGACAACAGCGCCGTTAAGGGGCCGGGGACTTGGGGCATCTCCTCCTGCGGGACGGTCACGGTCGGGGGTTCCTCCACGGTCGGCGGGAAGGGGATTGCGCCGCTGGCCGCCGTGGACGCCTCCGGCGTCTACGAGGAGAGCGCCTACTGGGGCAACCATACGAACGACGACGAGGATGCCGGGACGGACGAGGAGGCCTGGGATGGGTTGGACAACGACGGCGACGGGAAGATCGACGAGGACGTGAACTCGTATCCCACGAACCCGGACGTCTACTTCGGGCTGACGACCGGGACGCTCAAGGCGCGGGCTGTCGCGGCAGGGACCTACTTCGCGACCGAGGCGGCGTTCAACGCCTACGTGACCGCCCACGGCGGGAACCTTCCGGGCGGCGGCCTCTACTACATGGAGTGCGATGTGAACCCGATGACATTCGGCACGGCGCTACAGGAGACGCCGTCGGTCATCATCAACCACACCGCCACCGGAAGCGCGAACATGAAGAACCTGCACGGGCCGTTCAAGGGGCTCGTGATTTCCGACACGATCACGCACATCAACGGCGATGCTTTGATCCTTGGCGGGGTCATGTCGTTCGCGCCGTTCACGGTGGGGAACACCTACGGCAACGGCGCCGCGATCGTCCGGTACTCGAGCGAGGTCCTCTCGGACACGGGGCTGGCCCAGCTCCTGTCCTCGCAGCAGATCATCACGGGCTACAAGGCGGTATCGTGGCGGGTGATTCCGTGAGACCCGCCCGGCGCGCCGCCGCGGCCTTCTGCGCGGCGGCGTGCCTCGCGACGGCGCCAGGCCTGGGCGCGGAGGGGGATTCCCCGTTCCCGCGCCTTTTGCCGCGCGATCGCCAGGCGGCCTGGACGAAGCGGATCCAGGACTGCCTGCAGGGCGACGCCGACGCCGCGGGCGCCATCCGGAAGGCCATCAAGGCCGAGGCGCCGGAGTCTTTGGAGTTCCTCCGGCGCGTTTTCGCAACGGTCGGCGAGGAGGAGAAGAAGGTTCTTGGGAAGATTGTCTCGGAAGCAGAGCGCGACCTTCGATCGCAGGCCCTGACGGCGTCCCGGACGCTTGCGGACAAGGAGGAGAAGGATCCGTTCCGGCGAGGGGAGGCCGCGAGGGCCCTCGCCCGGGCGGGACGTTTGGAGGACGCGCGCGCCCTCCGTGCGCTCGCTTTGAACGAGGCGGAGGAGCCCGTCGTCCGGCGCGCGGCGCTCGATGCGCTGGCCGCCTTTCCGGGGTCCGCGTCCGTGGACGCGATTCTCGCGGCCATGGGATCGAAGTCGGCCACGCTCCCGATCTACGCCCAGATGCAGTTCCAGAATTGGATCGCGCGGCGGGACGGCTTCGCGGCGGAATGGCGGACCCGGCTGCTCGCTGCCACCCAGGAGGCGGGGATGCCGCCGGCCGTCCTTGGCCCGCTTATCCGGCTCGCCGGCGGCGCGCGGAACATCTACCTCCTTCCCCTCGTCTTGCACGGGGTTGAGAGCGGGGATCACGCCGTCCGGAGCGATTCGCTTCGGGCCTTGGGGCAGATGGGCCGGCCCGAGGCCCTCTCGAAGGTCGTTGAGGTTCTTCGCGACCAGGCCCAGCCCCCCGATGTCCGCGCGACCGCCTGCGCCGTCGTCGCGGAGGCGGGGTGGGAGGAGGCCATCGAGGATCTGATTTTGCTCATGCCCGATCCGGAGGAACCGAAGGCGTCCGATCCGGTAGTCGTTGGCGCCGCCTCGGAGGCCCTCTCAAGGCTTACGGGGAAGCGGTTTGCCGCTTCCCGGCCGCGCTGGAA
>CAYHQZ010000261.1:3258-4977 GCA_964358555.1 uncultured Planctomycetia bacterium | reverse complement strand
TCGGCCTCGAACAGCGAGCAGATGTCCTGCGACAGCTCCAGCATGATCTCGTCGGGGATGATCCGATGGTCGAGGTCGATGAAGGCGACGGCCGCCGCGACAAGAAGAAGGAGGCTCGCAACGGCGAAGGCGGACGGAGAATCGGGCAGATACCGGAGAGCGGAGAGCGCCAGGAGCACGGCCCCGAGGGCCTCGACGGCGACGTAACGGAAGGAAAACCGCTCCCCGCACGTCCGGCAGCGCCCGCGAAGGACGAACCAGGAAACGAGGGGGATGTTGTCATACCACGCGATCATCCGCCGGCACCCTGGGCAGCGGGAGCGGGGCGAGACGACGGATTCGTCGAGGGGAAGCCGGTGGATGCAGACGTTCAGGAAGGATCCGAAAACCGCTCCGAACGCGGCCGCCGCGGGAACCATCAGGAATTCCGGCGGGAGGAAATCGGAAGGCGCGAAGGGCATGAAGGGTTACGGCTCCGCGCCCCCGTCCCCTTCCGGCTCGCCCTCGGGGGCCGGCTCGTCGGCGGGCTCCTTCGAGGGCTCCTTGGCGGAATCCTCCGGGGGTTCCTTGGCGGGCTCTTTCGCCGGCTCCTTCGCCGGCTCCTTCGAGGGGTCCTCCGCTGGCTCCTTGGCCGGATCCTTCGCGGGCCCCTTGCCCTTCTTCTTTCCCTTCTTCTTGCCCTTCTTCTTGCCGGGGTCCTTCGCGGGTTCCTTGGCGGGCTCTTCGCCGGGCACGATTTCCGGCGTCACGGGGGGCGTCTCCGGCGGCGTTGTCCCCGGCCCCTCGCCCGGCACCCTCCTGGCATCGGCCGGAATCTCCGCCGAGGCCCCGCCCCCTTCCGAAACGGGCGTGGGGGTCTTGGCGCAACGGAACCCGAAGTGCACCTGCCGATCCGCCGGCGTCCGGGCAAGGCGGAAGAAGGTCGTCGTGAACGTCCCGCCGGATTGGAAGGCGCCGCCCCGGAGAACGCGGTAGACCTGTCCCCACTGCGCGCCCGACGGCTCCCTAGGATCGTCGTTGCCCTCGTAGCGCTCGTACCAGGAATCGGTCCACTCCCGGACGTTCCCGGCCAGATCGTAGACGCCGTAGGGGCTCTTGCCCCGGATGCGGTTTCCGGCCGGGTAGAGCATGGGCGAGACAATCTGGGCCTTCCCCCCCTCGTCCCCGCTGCCCCAGGGCGCTTCCCGCCCCGAGAGGCCCCGGGCGGCCTTCTCCCACTCCTGCTCGGTCGGAAGACGTTTCCCGGCCCACTTCGCGAAGGCCGCGGCCTGATCCCAGGAGACGCCGGCGACCGGGTAGTTGTAGTGCTTGGACCAGCTGAAATCCTGGCGGAGGGGATTGTTGTTGTCGCCCTTCTCGGCGTTGTATTTCGTTCCCTCCCAGATCTCGGGCTTCGTCCCCGAGAACCGCCGGTATTCGGCGTTCGTAACCTCGTAGGGATCGATATAAAAGCCCCAGAGGGTGATCCGCTGTTCGGGCTTCGTGTCCAACGCGTCGTCGTTGCCGAACGTGAAGGGCAGGTCGAAGGGAGCCGTGCCGCCCGGCGGGCCGCCCGGGATGAAACGCATCCCCTGGAACGTCCCGATGTGCCGCTTCAGGGCCGCTCCGTAGGCGCTGCCCGGCTTGATCGCGGTCGCCGTCTCCCCGAACGCGGTCGACTCCTTCTGCCCGCCGAGCGTGAGAAACCGATCGGCGCGGCGCCGGAAGCGGTGCCTCCGC
>CAYHQZ010000261.1:0-3248 GCA_964358555.1 uncultured Planctomycetia bacterium | reverse complement strand
ATAGAAATGGCTGTTGAGCCCGTTGATGATCGTCTGGAAGATCTCCTCCTCCTCGGAAACATGGGCGAGCCGGACGTCGGTCTCGAGGGCCTTCTCCCGCGGGACCTCGCCGCGCTCGAAGATCTCGATCATCGAGTTGCGCGATTCCTGGTAGCGCCCGATCGCAGGCGACCAGTCCATCGACTCCCGTTTCGCCTCGGCGAGCTTGTAGTGGTTCGCCTGCATCAACGCGGGGATGTTCGGCTCCTCGGAATAGTGCGGGGCCATCAGGACGAGGACCGCGTTGGACTCCTCCAGCTTGTTGTCCCTCGCGAAGTTGTCCGCGTCGTTGAACCAGTCGTCCTGGACGCCCTTGACGCCAGCCACCGATTCCAGCCGACGCTTCTCGAGGGCCTCCTCGAGGATTTCGAGGCCGGCGGTCGGCGGGGGCTTGTCCATGCGCTTCGTGTCGGCCGGGTCGTTCGGGATCCATTCGAGGGTCTCCCGGTATTTCTCGACCGCGCCCAGGTAGCCGCTATCGACCTTCGTCGCGTGCCGGCGCTTCGCCTCCTCGAACCGAAGCATCGTCTCGCAATACCGCCACATCCGGAGGGGCTCGCCGCGCTCGACCTTGTAGTCCCCCAACGTCCGGAGATCGTCGAGAACGGCGGTCCAGCGCCCCTTGGCAAAATCCTCGCGGGCGCGCTTGAGGATTTCCTCGTTCTCCTTCTTCCAGGAATCCTGCATCGCGTAGTAGCCGGCGCCGAGGAGGATGAGGACGACACCGAGGATCACCCACTTCCAGGGGAACTTCTTTTTCGGCTTGAAGGCGGCCGACGGGCGGAGGCGCCCGGGACGCGCCCCGGCGGCAGCGGCCGCGCCGGCCGGGATCTCCTCCAGGACCATGTTGTCCGGATCGGCTTCGGCGTCGATGGCGTCCGAGATTTCCGGCTCCTCGTCCGGAAGGTCCGCGGGGGCCTCCTCGCCGAGATCCGCCACGCCTGCCTCCCCGAGGTCGGCGATGTCCTCGATCGGCTCCAGGGGCGGCGGATCGTCCGGCGCCGGGTTCGGAGGGGAGCCTTTCCGGGGCGGGATGGGCATTTGCACGTAGTCTCCCGTACCCCCGCCCGGTCCGCAAGTTCCGGACGAACCTCTCCGGGGCGCGGCGGAACTTTTTTTCGCCCGGCCGCGTCTAAAGGAGCGCTGGGCCCGAGAGGCCCGGGAGGAGAACACCATGCATCGTTGGATGGCCCGATGGACGGCGGCCGGGACGCTGGCGCTCGGATTGGGAACAGGTATCGCGGCCGGGGCGGAGGCGGCGAAGGCGGAGCCCCCGAAGGCGGACGCAAAAGCCGCGCCTTCGGCCAAGCCGAAGATCGACGTCGTCTTCGTGATCGACACGACCGGCTCGATGGGCGGCCTCATCGAGGGCGCCAAGCAGAAGGTCTGGTCGATCGTGAAGGAGATGGCGAAGGCCAAGCCCGTGCCGGACATCCGCGTAGGCTTCGTCGCCTACCGGGACCGCGGCGACGACTACGTGACGAAGGTCTTCGACCTGACGGACGACCTCGACGGGATGTACAAGAGCCTCCAGGGATTCCAGGCCGCCGGCGGCGGGGACACCCCCGAGCACGTCAGCCGCGCGCTCAAAGACGCCGTCAACGCCTGCGCCTGGTCGAAGGAGGAATCCGCGCTGAAGGTCATCTTCCTCGTCGGCGACGCCCCGCCCCACACGGACTACGCGCCGGACGCGACCGAGCAGGACGTGCCGGACTACAAGAAGGTCTGCGAGACGGCCGTCCGCAAGGGCATCGCGATCAACACGGTCCGCTGCGGCAGCGACGGCGAGACCGAGAAGGTCTGGCAGGAAATCGCCCGCCGGAGCGAGGGCCACTACGCCTCCATCGAGCAGAGCGGCGGCGTGGTCGCCATCTCGACGCCGATGGACAAGGAGATCGCGGAACTGTCGGGCAAGGTCGCGGACAGCGTCGTCGCCTACGGCGAGGCGCCGACCCGGGCCCGCATCGCCGGCCGCGCGAAGGCGGCCCGCGAGATGGCCGATGAAGCTCCCGCGGAGGCGGTGGCCGACCGAGCGGAAGCCTTGAGCAGCGCCGCCCCGCCCGCCCCGGGCTCCGCGCCCGCCATCGCCATGGGCGGCGCCGGCACGTCGGCGAAGAAAGACGCCGAGGGCGGCGGGGATCTCGTCGCCGCGGTCGCGGCGAACGCGGACGCCATCAGCAAGATCGAAGAGCAGAACCTCCCCGAGGAGATGCGGAAGATGACACCGGACGAGCGCAAGGCCTACATCGCAAAGAAGCAGGCCGACCGCAAGGCCGCCGAGGAGAAGATGAAGAAGCTCATCGAGGAGCGGAACAAGTATCTCGAGGCCGAAAAGGCGAAGGTCGGCCCCACGGGCTTCGACGCCGAGGTTCTCAAGGCCCTGAAGGAACAGGCCAAGAAGAAGGGACTCGAGTTCTAAATCCGATATTCCCCGCCGCCAAACCGGCCGCCGCACTCCGAAACCCCCCTGGAGGAGGCGGAACGAGGGCGGCGGGTTTTTTTACCAGTCGATCTCGTTCGCAGGATATGCATAGTCGCGCTCCCCCATCGGGGCGCGATCGTTGTCGAGGGATTTCCGGGCGAAGAACGGATTCACGGTCCCCGGCGGATCGATGGAAACGACGGTGTCGCCGCGCCAGTCGGTGGTATAGATCGTCCCCTCGACGGCCTCCTTGCGCCGGATCTTCGCGACGGGGAACCGGACGGTGACGATCGCGCCGCGGGGGTGGAAGCCCAAGTCGGCGAAGTCGAAGCCTTCCATCCGGACGTCGACGGGCTTGCCGCCCGATTCGGCACGGACGTTGCGCGGATCCACCCAGTCGGGAACCCGAACGGCGAGGCGGTCGCAGACGTCCATCCGGACGTCGACGCGGCCCTCGTGCGGAAGATACGAATCCACGCGGGCGAACGACGCCGCGCGGGAAAGGAGCAGGTTGACCCGAACGCCCTTCTCGTCGCGAAGGAGGCCGTGGTGCCAGGCGAGGAAGACGCCCAAGGCGCCCTGCGGCCCGCAGCAGTGCATGATCGAGTTTAGGCCGGAGGCGCGGGCCTTCGGATTCACGAAGTCGTTGACGGCGCCCCAGCCGGCGTAGCAGCCGATGAGCCGCTCGGGAATCCGGTCGGTGGAGAAGGTCGCGTTCTCGACGCCCTTTTTCGTGGCCTTCATCCAGGAGACGTCTTTGAGCTGCGCCTCGACAAGGTAGTTGCGC
>CAYHQZ010000260.1:0-4995 GCA_964358555.1 uncultured Planctomycetia bacterium | reverse complement strand
CCCCCCCCGGGGGCGGCGCGGGCGCGGGGGGAATGCCGGGCGCGCCGGGCGCCGGCGCGAGCGGCGGCGGCGGGGGCGCGACGGGCTCCGGAACGGGGGCGACCGGCACGGGCGCCGGGCTTGCCAGAGCGACGGCGGCCTCGTCCGAGGCGTTGTTCGCGGTCTTTTCCTCGTCGATCCGGCCTTCCGGGTTGACGACGGCCGAGAACCGGACGGCCTCCGCGAAGACGACGTTCGCCTCCGCGACTTTCGATTCGCCGGGCTGGAGGGCGTCCATCTCGCGGACGGCGTCGAGCTGGCCGTTGCGGAGGAAGTGGATACGGATGCCCGTCGCCGGGGCCTCACCGCGGTTCAGCACGCGAACCCGGAGCGCCACCGTCTCGCCGGGACGGGCGGCGTTCGGCTCCGCGGAGAACCCGAGGACGACAAGATCGGGCCGCTTGGGAGGCTCGGGCGGCGTCGCGGGGGCGACGGGCGCCGGGGACGGAACCGGCGGCGGCGCGAGGGGCGCCGGCCGGACCACGGGCGCCAAAATGAGCTCCATCGGGGGCTCCGTCTTCTTCGAGCAGGCGGAAAGGAGAATGAGCGCGGCCGCAAAAGATGTCAGTCTGCCCAGGATCCGGGACATGGGTGAGGCTCCTTTCGGAGGAAGCGCCTTTCTGCCGGAACTACCGCAAACACCATGCCGTAAGGCAGGGGTTTTGCTCGCCGCTACAATCAAGCCGATGTCCTACGACTGGTCGCGCGTTCGAGGCTCGGGGCATCGGCTTCTGGTGTGGATTGCGCGAGCCGGCGCCGGCGTTGCGAAGTCGGCCGATCGGTTTCTGCGGCCCCACGGCCTCACGCTTTCGCAACTGGATCTCCTGGCAATCCTGTTCGCCGAGCCCGACGGGATTCCGCAGGCGCGGCTCGGGGAGGAGCTTTCCGTCAGCCGTGCGAACGTGACCGGGGTCGTCCGGAGGCTTCAGCGGCGGGGGCTCGTTTTGGTGGGACGGGACGCTTCCGACGCGCGCGTGCGCAGAGTCCGGATCGCGGCCCGGGGAAAGGCGCTCTTGCGGCGGATAGAACCCGCCTACTTCCGCGCCGTCCGGCGGACGGTCCGTGGGATTTCCGCCGCCGACCTCGACGCGGCGGCCGGGGTCCTGCGGAAGATCGGGGATCGGGCGGGCGAGGCATGAAGGCGGCCGTCGCCGCGCGAAGCCTGAAGGCCTTGGCCCCGTTCCGGATCGCCAGGGGAGTGTCCGACGCGGCCCACAACGTGTTTCTCACGTTGGAGGAGGACGGGCGGCGCGGATACGGCGAGACGGCGCCGAGGCGGATCTACGGGGAGGACGTTTTCGGCGTCGTCGGGCGGCTGGAGGCGCTCGGGCCGTGGCTTTCGTCGCGGACGGTCGAGTCCCCGGACGACGTCCGCCGGCTTTGGGGCGAGGCGAGGCCGATGCTGGCGCCGTCGCTTGCCGCCCTGTGCGCCCTCGACCTCGCGCTGTGGGATCTGCTCGGAAAGAAGTGGGGGGCGTCGGTGTCGCGGCTCGTATGGGGCTCCGATCCGAAGGCGCTGGAAACGTCCTGCAGCCTGGGGATTTCCCCGCCCGAGGAATGGGAGGCCCGCGTCGAGGCCGTCCGGCGCTGCCGGTTCGTCAAGCTGAAGTCCGACGAGCGCGCCGACGTCTCGCTGCCGGCGTTCGTCCGGGCGCGCAGCGATGCGCGGCTCCGGATCGACGCCAACGGCTCCTGGGGCGGTCTCGACGCCGCGGAGAGGATCGAACGGTTCGCCGCGCTCGGGGCGGAGCTCGTCGAGCAGCCGCTGCCGCCGGACGCGGACGATCGGATGGGGGGGCTGTCGGGGCGCTCGCCGATTCCCATCCTCGCCGACGAAAGCTGCGTTCGCGAGGAGGACGTCGAGCGGATGCCGGGACGGTTCGCCGGCATCAACGTAAAACTGGTCAAGTGCGGGGGGCTGACGCCGGCCCTGCGGATGCTCGAGCACGCCCGCGCCCTCCATCTTCGCGTCATGGCCGGCTGCATGTTGGAATCCAGCCTCCTCATCGCCGCCGGGGCGGTCCTGGGGCAGCGGGCGGATTACGTCGACCTCGACGGCGCCTGGCTCCTTGCCGAGGACGCCTTCGCGGGCGTGCGGCTGACGGACGGCCGGCTGGAACTCCCCGCCGGCCCGGGGTTCGGGGTGACGCCGGCCTGATTCGGAGGGCTGCGTCGGGGGTCGAAACGGGTTCGGGCTCGGGGCGGGGGCTCGGCTCTTCCTCCCGGTCTGCGCGAGGGCGACGGCCGGTATACGAATTCATGGCGTTCGCCCTCGTTCCGGACCCGGGCCTCTCCATTGCGGGTCCGAGTCTCGGGCACTCGAATTTCTCTTTTGCCCGAGGGCCGACAGGTCGGCGCGATCCGAGCCCCCACCCCTCACCCTCCTTGTTCTTCGTTCCTAGAAACGCCAGCGCCGGCGCCGCCATGCCGCAATCGAGAAGTTGCATGCAAGAACTCAGCGCGAATCTGCGATTCTCACACTTGACTATTTGTTAATATGTTAACATAATTCGATCGGGGCCGCGGGCCGGAGAGGCCCGGGAAGGGAGGCGGGGGATGCGAATTCTTCCGTCGGGGCGGCGGGACTGGATCCGGCTTTCGGTGCTGGGCGCTTCGTTGCTTTCGCTGACGTCCTGCGGATACTGGGCGACGATGGGATTCGAGGCCTCGCGTGGGGACGAGTGGGACGGATTGCCCACGCCGGCGGAGGAGGCCATCCGGCCGCGGCTGGAGGCGCACGTCCGGATGCTTTCGGAGACGATCGGAGAGCGGCACCTCGAGGGCCGCGCAAACGCCCTCGCGGCGGCCGCGGCGCACATCCGCGACGGGCTGGCGGCGGCGGGGCTCGTTTCCCGCGCGATCCCGTTCCCGGCGAACGGCTTGGAGGCCGAGAACGTCGAGGCCGTGCGCTTGGGCGCCGGGGGCCTGTCCGGAGAAATCGTGGTGGGGGCCCACTACGACACGGTGCCGGGCACGCCGGGGGCCGACGACAACGCGACGGGGGTGGCGGCGCTGCTCGAGATCGCGAGGCTTCTGCCGGCGAAGGCGCTGCGCCGGACGATCCGGTTCGTGGCGTTCGCCAACGAGGAGCCGCCCTACTTCCTCACGGAGGCGATGGGAAGCATGGCCTACGCGCGCCGCCTGCAGGCGAACGCCGTGAACGTCGCGGCGATGCTCTCGCTGGAGTCGCTGGGCCGCTATTCCGACGTGGATGGCAGCCAGGACTATCCCTTCCCCCTGGGGCTGCGCTACCCCTCGCGCGGAAACTTCGTCGCCTTCGTCGGCAACGTCGGCTCGCGAGCGCTGGTGGATCGCTGTCTTGCGGCGTTCCGCAAGCGCGTTTCGTTTCCCGCCGAGGGCGCGGCCCTGCCCGAGTTCCTGCCGGGGGCTGCCTGGTCGGATCACGCGTCCTTCTGGAAGGCGGGCTTTCCCGCCCTCATGGCGACCGACACGGCGACGTTTCGGACGAAGGACTACCACACCGGCCTCGATCGCATCGACCGCCTCGACTTCCCCCGGTTCGCCCGCGTCGTCCTGGGGCTCGCAGGCGTCGTCGAGACGCTGGCGGACGAAGGATAGGGGCGCAGGATTCGGCGGCCGGGATCCGCTAGGATCGGGGCATGGACGCCTCTGCCCCGCTCCCCGCCGGCGATTCCGCGATGCTCGTCCGTCGGATTCGGATCGTCCTTCTTCTGTTCATCGTGGGGCTCGTCGCAAGCGGCCTGACGACCTTCTTTCTGGAGCCGGAGGTCCGGTTCCTCGCCTCGTTCGTCCAGGACATCGCGCATGAACAGCCGCCGGGCCTCTGGACGGAACTCGAGGCCTTTGTCCTCCGCGTGCAGTCCGCCATCGAAGAGACGGCGAAGAACCATCCCATCCTCTTCTACGGGACCGACTGGCTCGGCTTCGCGCACATCGTAATTGCTATCGCCTTCGTGGGGCCGTATCGCGACCCCGTCCGGAACAAGTGGGTCGTGGACTTCGGCCTTCTCGCATGCGCCGCCGTCCTGCCCGCCGCGATCCTCGCCGGCGAAATCCGAGGGATTCCCTGGCTCTGGCGAGCGATCGACTGTTCCTTTGGCGTCTTCGGCGCGATCCCGCTTTTCTACCTTCGATGCGCCATCCGGCGCCTTGAAATCCTCGCCGCCCGCCAGGATCCGGTCCGGAAATAGCCGGATTCCTGAAAAACCCGCTTTCGTTCTCATCAATATGAAAGTGGAGGCGCAAGCCAATATGGTGGGCGAAGCGGAAGTCGAGGACCTAGCCGTTCCGCTCAAGGCGGGGGCGCCCTGGGCTTGGGATCGGCTCTACCGGCTCACCCGGCTGCCGCTCTTGCGGTTCCTCATGCGCCGCCTTCGGGACTCGATGCGGGCCGAGGAGGCGCTCCAGGAGACGTATCTCGCGGCCATCGCGGGCATTGCGTCGTTCGATTCGAGCCGGGGTTCGCCCGACAGCTGGCTGTGCGGGATTGCGAGGAACAAGGCCCGCGAATCGTTCCGAGCCCGCGCCGCGGCGCCGCTCGGGGACGATCCCGAGGATCGATCGGCCGACCCTGCCGAAGCCCGCGACGAAGCCGAAGCCGTCGGCCGCGCCCTCGACGAGATCGAGCCGCGCTATGCCGAGGTCCTGCGGCGGAAATTCATCGCCGGCGAGACCCTCGAGGCGATTTCGGACGCGCTGGGGCTGAAGGTCGCGACCGTCGGGACGCTGGTCCATCGGGGCAAGGACCGGTTCCGCGCGGCCTACGAGCGGCTTTCGACGCGGGCAAGACAGACGTAGCCCTCTTTCCGTTTGATTTCCCTGTCGGGGCCTGGCGGCGCCGAATTTTGCATTCCGGGGGAAAACTATCGAACCCAGGGCTCGGGGCGGGGCTCGGACCGAGGCGGCCTGTCGGAGCGCGGTCCCACGCCATGGAGTCGTCTACCGGCCCTGGGCCGCGCGGAGGCCGGACGCACC
>CAYHQZ010000259.1:0-5094 GCA_964358555.1 uncultured Planctomycetia bacterium | reverse complement strand
GGGTCGTTCACGGCCTGTCCCTCCCCGAGCGGGTGAGAACGAGCGCGCCGATGATGGCGACGAGGAGGAGGACGGAAATCAGCTCGAAGGCCATGGAATAAGTCGTGAGCAGGGAGACCCCGATGGCCTTCACGGACCCGTCGCCCCCCGCCGCCAGGGACCGGGGGGCCGGAAGGCTCGTCCCGAGCCAGGAGAGGCCCGCGAACGCCGCCACCGAGACGGCAAGGGCCGCTCCGGTCCAGGCGCGCGAGCGAGCACGCGACGAGGCCGCCTCCTCGGGCTCCGCAAGCATGACCACGAAGATGATCGTGACGCAGATGGCCCCGACGTAGATCAGGATCTCCATGAGCGCGAGAAACGGGCTCTGAAGGAAATAGAAGAGGCCGGCCAGGCCCACGCAGCACATGGCAAGCCCGCAGACCCCGCGGATGACCCGCCGGCTCCCGGCCGCGATCACGGCGCCCGCCACGGTGGCGGCGGCGAACGCGCAGAAGACGGCCGGCACGAGGACGTGGGCGTAGGGGAAGGGCTTCATGCCTTCTTCGCCTCCCCCCGTTTCAGCAGGTCGTAGTGGAATTCGGCCTTGTCGAAGCCCGCAAGGTTGTAGTCGCGGGAGTAGCGAAGCGCCTGGCTCTTGCAGGCCTCCACGCAGGCGCCGCAGAGGCTGCAGAGGGTGAAATCGAGCGAAAAAAGGGTCGGCGCGCGGCGGGAGGCGCCCTCGGCCTTGGCGCCTTCGACGCGGATGCAGGCGCTAGGGCAGGCCCGCTCGCAAAGCTTGCAGGCAACGCAGGCGGGGATGCCCGTCTGCGGATCGCGCGTAAGCTCGACGTGCCCCCGGAAGCGCTTCGCCATCGGGAGGGACTGGTGCGGGTAGAGGAGCGTGACGGTCGGCTTGAAGAACTCCCGGAGCGTGATGCGGAGGCCGACAACGAGGCTTAAGAACCCGCGGAGCACCGAGACGGGCGTGACGTTCATGCGGGGGGGACCCCCTTGAACGCGTGGAACAGCTTGATGGCGACGCTCGAGAGGACGAGCGTGGCGAGGGACAGCGGGATGAGGATCTTCCAGGAGAGGTTCAGGAGAGCGTAGAACTGCGTGCGCGGGAACGTCCAGCGAACCCAGATCACCGAGAAGCAGAGGGCGTACATCTTCGCGAGGAACCACCAGACGCCGGGGAAGGCGCCGAAGGGGCACTGCCATCCGCCGAAGAAGAGCACGGTGGCCAGCGAACAGCCGATCACGATGTTCGCGTATTCCGCCATGAAGAAGTTCCCGAAGCCCATGCCCGAATACTCGGTGAGCGACCCGGCCACGAGCTCGCTCTCCGCCTCGGCCATGTCGAAAGGCGCCCGGTTCGTCTCGGCCAGCATGCAGACGTAGAAGACAAGGAACGTCACGGGCATCAGGGGGTTTTGCGAGAGCCGGAGGATGTTCCAGTTCCAGAACCCTCCGTCCTGCGCTCGCACGATCTCGTCCAGGTTCATCGTGCCTGTGACCATCAGCATGGTGGTCACCACGAGCAGCATCGGAATCTCGTAGGCAACGTTCTGCGAGACGACGCGGGCCGACGAGATGATCGCGTACTTGTTGCGGGACGACCATCCGGCAAGCATCAGGGCCATGACGTTGAAGGCCCCGAAGGCGAAGATCGCGAGCAGCCCCAGGTTCAGGTTCCGGGGCGCGATCCCGTCGCCGAACGGAAGCACGACGAAGCACAGGATCGTCGGGACCAGGATCATCACCGGGGACATCCGGAAGAGGACGGCGTCCACGCCGGGCGGGAGCAGGATCTGCTTGGACAGAAGCTTCAGGCCGTCGGCGACGGGCTGCAGCAGCCCCGCGGGGCCGACCTCGGTCGGGCCGGGGCGGCGCTGGAACCGGCCGGCCGCCTTTCGCTCGACCCACACGATGTAGGCGGCGTTGAAGCCCACGAACGCCAGCGTCCCGCCGAGGAACGCGGCCAGGCGCAGGAGTTCGGGATGGATGAAATTCAACACGGGCTCACCGATCGATATCGGGGATCACGAGATCCAGGCTTCCCATGAGGGCCAGCGCGTCCGCGAGCATCATGCCTTCGCAGGCCTCCCCGTAGAGGCTCAAGTTGGCGAACGAGGGCGTGCGGAGGCGAACGCGGTAGGGAATCTCCTTCCCTTCGCTCACGATGCGGACCAGGAAGCGGCCCCGCGCGGCCTCAACGGCGAAACAGGCGTCGCCTTGCGGGGGCTTGAGCACGCGGGGCACGGTCCCCATCACGGGCCCCTCGGGCAGCCGGTCGAGGGCCTGCTCGACGATCCGGAGGCTCTGGGCGATCTCCTCCATCCGGACAAGGTAGCGCGCCATGCAATCGCTTTCCGGGAAGGTCGGGATCTCGAAGTCGAGCTCCGGATAGACCGAATACGGCTCGGCCCGGCGGACGTCGTAGGCGACGCCGGACCCGCGGATCACGGGGCCGGTGGCCCCGTATTTCCGGCACATCTCGGCGGAAATCGGGCCAATCCCTTCCAGCCGGACCCGGAAGATGACGTTGTCGGTGACGAGCGCGCGGTACATTCCGAGGCGGGGCCGCATGTGCTTCACGAAATCGCGGGTCCCGCGGACGAAGGATTCGTCCACGTCGTCACAGACGCCGCCGATCCGGAGGTAGGAATACGTAAGCCGGGAGCCGGTGATCCCCTCGAGGAGATCCAGGATCTTCTCGCGATCGTCGAAGGCGTAGAGGAGCGGCGTGAACGCGCCGAGGTCCAGCAGGAAGGCCCCGAACCAGACGAGGTGGCTCGAGATGCGGTTCAGCTCGGAGACGATCACCCGGATGAACTCCGCACGCTTCGGGACCTCGATCCCGGCCAGGCGTTCGACGGCGCCCACATAGGCGTGGGTGTAGTGGTTCGCGGAGAGGTAGTCGATTCGGCTCGTGTTCGGAATGAACTTCGCGAAGGATCGGTTCTCCCCCATCTTCTCGTGCATCCGGTGGATGTAGCCCAGGATCGGCTCGGCGGAGGTGATGAACTCGCCGTCCATCCGGAGCTTCACGCGAAGCACGCCGTGCGTGGCCGGGTGCTGCGGCCCCAGGTTCAAAAGGAAGGTCTCGTTCTCCCCGGGAACGGCGGCAAGGAGGGGTTCCCCGCTCATGGGGCGAAGTCCTTCCGCAGGGGGTGGATGGTGGAATCCTCGGGCAAGAGCAGCGGGGTCAGGTTCGGATGGCCCTCGAAGCGGATCCCGAACATCTCGTGGGTCTCGCGCTCGTGCCAGTCGGCCCCGGGGAAGACGTCCCGGATCGTGGGGACTTTGGCGTCGGCGCGCGGGACGCGCGTCCGCACGGCGACCCGCAATCCGTCGGAGGCCCGAAAGAAATCGTAGACGACCTCCATCTCGTTCGCGGCAATCCAATCGATCCCGGTGACCGCGTCGATGGCGAAACCCTGTCCGTCGAGGAGGCGGGCGGCGTCCCGCACGGCGTCGGCGGGAAGCCTCGCCTCGAGGTGAACCCCCCGGGCGCGGAAGTCCGCCGCCTGGATCGGATCCGGCGCCCCCTCCGCGCTCGGGCGGAGAGCCCGCAGCGCGTAGGCCAGCGCCTCGCGCGGCTCGCTCATCGGGGCTCCACCTTCGGCCAGCGCCGCGTGCCGGTGAGCTTCTCCTCGAGTTTCAAGATCCCCTCGATGAGCGCCTCGGGCCGCGGCGGACAGCCCGGGATGAACACGTCCACGGGGAAGAGCTTGTCGACGCCCTCGATCACGGAGTACTGGCCGGGGAAGACGAAGGGGCCGCCGGAGATGGCGCAGTTTCCCATGGCGATCACCCACTTGGGCTCGAGCATCTGGTCGTAGAGCGTCTTCACCGCGAAGGCCATCTTCTTGTTCACGGTGCCGGCCACGATCATGACGTCGGCCTGGCGAGGCGAGGGCCTAAACACCTCGGCGCCGAACCGGGCCAGGTCGAAGCGGGACGCGCCCGTCGCCATCATCTCGATGGCGCAGCACGCGAGGCCGAAGGTCAGGGGCCAGAGCGAGTTGGCGCGCCCCAAATCCAGAAGGCGATCCAGGAGGGCGAACCGGACGATGTGCCCTAGGTCCTGGGGGTGGGCGCCTTGCGCTTCCACTCGAAAATTCCTTTCACCCAGGCATAGACAATGACGAGGGACAGGATTCCCACGAACATCAGCAGCTCCACCAGATCCCGCCAGGCGAACACGCGGTTGTAGACCGCCGCCACGGGAATCAGGAACAGGACGTCCACCGCGAAAGCCACGAAGACGAGGGCGTACTGGTAGTAGACCGCGCTGTAGCGGATCCAGGCGTCCCCGATCGGCTCCATCCCGCATTCGATGTACTGGCCCGTCTTGTCCGCGGTGTGGCGGGTCTTGCGCGCCGCGAGGAGATGCGCGGTCAGGATCGGTCCGAGCGCGAGCGCGAGCGCGCCGAGGAAGAAGGCGAAAACGTAGAGGATGTCCGTCTCCGAGGCAATTGCGTCCAGGGGCGCCTGTAACGGCTCGCCGCTCACGACCCTTCCCTCGCCTCGAAGGACTGGATGACCCCGTGGGCTTCCTCGGCGTTCTTCGCCGCACGGAGCGCCCGCCGGAAGGCCTCGTTCTGGAGAAGGCGCGCGATCGAGGCCAGCGTCCGGACGTGCAGCTGGAACTTGTCCCGCGGGGTATGGAGCAGAATCAGGATGTCCTTCTTCTCGCCGTCCGGACCGTCGTAGGGGATGCCGTTCCGGGAGATGCCCAGGGCCCCGATGACGTCGGGGGACTCGTCGGTCGAGCAGTGCGGGATCGCGACGCCAAATTCCATCCCGGTGCTCTTGACCCGCTCGCGCTCCTTCAGGGCCGCGATGATTTTCTCGCGGCAGGCCGGCGGGATGCGCTTGCGGGAGACGAGGAGATCCACCAGCCGCTCCATCGCCTGGAACTTGTCGGCCGCCTCGAGCCCCACCAGGATGTCCCCGGGGGCGAGGACCGACGAGAGGCGCATCGGCCCCTTCTGATTCTCGGCGTCGGGCATGGCGGGGTTATTGGGAGCGCGACATTCTATCGCCGCGCCACTCCCTCGTCCCCCAGGGCCTCCCGGAGGATCCGATCGTCCCGGCTGCCGGATTCGG
>CAYHQZ010000258.1:0-5137 GCA_964358555.1 uncultured Planctomycetia bacterium | reverse complement strand
GGGCGGGGGCTCGGATCGAAGCGACCTGTCGGAATGCGGTCCAACGCCATGAATTTGTCTACCTTCCGTGGACCGCGTGGAGACCGGGAGCGCGAGCCGAGCCCCTGCCCCTCGCCCATGCCCGGTTTGCACCCCAGACGAAAAAAAGCTCGGATGGGTAAGCGTAGCACACGGAACATATGCATTTCTTGTTTGACTCTTTCTTTTATCGGGATAGGTTTTCATTGGTAATCGAGCGAGGAAAGGGAGACGCCTTTGGGGGTGGAAAAGATGAGGCGGGGGGATGCTATGCCCACACGATTCTCCGCGGTACTCATTTGCGGGGTTTGTGTTATGGCGAGCGCCGCCGGGGCGGCCACGACGACTTATACGAATGAAAGTTCGTTCCGAGGGGCGCTCGGGCAGACTCCGAAGCTCGTCAATTTCGACGTCTATCCGAACGGAGCGGCGGTTCCGCAGAACGGCGCCGTTTCCGGGGACGCCTGGGCGTCGGTCGAGATCCGGTTCGCATCTCCCGTGAACTTGCCGCTCGGCGTTTCCACCATCGACGTTGCGTCGATTCCGAACGCGCTTTCGACGGGGACAGGGCCTTGGGGATATCCGACGCTGCCCGCGCCTCCGGGGGTTTCCGGCGACGCGGACTCGCTGGTCGTGACGTTCGACTCGCCGGCCCGGGGCGTGGGATTCTGGGTCCTCGAAAGCGACTTCACGACGGGCGAGGGGATCCGGTTCCTTGCCGCCAACGGCAACATCGTTGCCTCGATGGCGATGCCCATGGGCCGGGGTTTCGTCGGGGTCGTTTCCGACACGCCCGTCGCCCGGGTGGAAGTGACGGAGCAGTCCGGGGACGGGGACGACGTCCTGTATGACAATTTCCTGTTCGTCCCCGCGCCTCTCCCGCCGCCCAATGTCCCGCCGACGGTCGTGGCGAGCGCGACCCCGCCTGAAACGAGCCGGGGCGAGGCGGTCGCCTTCTTCGCGGCGGGCAGCAGGGATCCGGACGGCACGATTGTTTCCTGGGCCTGGGATTTCGGGGACGGCTCGACGGCGGACGCCACCGGAACGGCGGGCGCAGCGGAACATGCCTACGCCTCCCTCGGGACGTTCGCGGCGAGGCTGACCGTGCGGGACAATGCCGGCGCCTCCGCGACCGCGAGCGTCCCTGTGGCGGTTCGGAATCTTTCGCCGATTGCGGCGGCATCGGCCTCGCCGACGCTCGCCCATCGAGGCGACGAGATCCGGTTCTCGGCGTCGGGCAGCAGGGATCCGGACGGCACGATTGTTTCCTGGGCCTGGGATTTCGGGGACGGCTCGACGGCGGACGCCACGGGGGCGGTGGGCGAGGCGGGGCATGCATACGCGAGCACGGGGACGTTCGTTGCGGTCCTGACGGTGACGGATTCCGACGGGGAGGTTTCGCGCGCGAGCGTCGCGGTGACGGTGGAGAACCTGGGCCCGGTCGCGACGGCTTCCGCCGCTCCGGCTTCCGCGCTCGCGGGCGTCGAGGTCCGGTTCTCGGCCGCGGGCAGCGCGGATCCGGACGGCGCGATCGTTTCCTGGACCTGGGACTTTGGCGACGGCTCGATGGCGGACGCGACGGAAGCATCGGGGGAGGCAGTGCACGCTTACCTGTCCGCCGGAGCGTTCACGGCGACGCTGACGGTGAGGGATTCCGACGGCGAGGAGGCTGCGGCGAGCGTGCAAGTCGGGATTTCCGAGCCTCCTCCTCCGCCCGAGAACCTCTCGCCGGTCGCGCACGCGGCCTGGGTCGTGGAGCAGAGCCGCCGAAACATTCCCTGGTCGATCCAGCAGCTCGAGTTCGGGGCCGAGGATCCGGACGGGAACCTCTCGTGCGTCCGGGGCTGGATCCGCATCGCGGACGGCGTCCTCTCCCCGCGAAAGGTCCAGAAGGTCGTCTCGAGGGAAACCTCCGTCCGCTGGATTCCGGCACTCCGTCGGCTCGAGGTGAAGGGACCGGATCCGGCCTCGCTGCTCCAGGCCATCCTGGAGACCGGCGGATTCCCGGTCGAGTCCGGCCAGCGTTGCCGGCTGCGGCCCTGGGACGGGCCGACCGTGAAGATGATTTTGCGGGACGGCATTCTCGACGTTTGGGCACCCCGGGTCCGGCTGCAGGTCCTCGCCGTGGATGCGATGGGTGCGAGCGCTTCCGCGGAGGCCGACGCGGACGTCCTTCCATGGAAAGCGAAGCCCGGCCCGAAACAGGCCGCTTTGGCCTCGGGGGGAAAGAAGGCCGGGAAATGAGGGAGCCGGGGCGGACGCACGTATAATTCGCCTATGTCCAACCGCGTCCGCCCCCTCCTCTTTCTTTCGCTGCTCTGCCTTCCCGCCTGCGGATATCTCGCGGACCGCGGCACGGACTTCGCCGAAATCTGGAAAGGCGACGCCGATTTCGGGCTCGGATTGAAGGGCGAGGCGCGCCTAGGCGACATCCTGCACTTGGGCGTCGGCGGCAATGACGCGTTGTGGCGCTACGGCGTGGACTACGGCAAGCCCATGAACGCCCGGGTCGAGGAGTATCTCTTCCCCATCGCCTTCATCCAGGAATACGCGGACACGGGGAAGGGGAAATATCTCCTCCCGCCGTGGTGGTTCATCCACTACACCCGGCACAAGCGATCGAGCCCGAACTGGCAGACGCCCGATTGCGATACGGAGTGCTACGGGTTTCTGCCGCTTGCCACGAAGCGCCGGACGCGGACGCTGCTGCACGCCTTCGACGTGGAGGCCTCGGCGTTCGCCGTCTTCCTGGGGCTCGAATTCGGGGTCTCGCCGGGCGAACTCGTGGATTTCCTCGCGGGGCTCGTGACGGTCGACTTGGATCCCGCGCCCTCGCCCCGGGTCGTCCCGCCCGTCCGGCGGGGCGAGCGGCCGCCGGCCCCGCCGCCGAGGTGACGCCCCGGGCCCTATAATCGGGGCGCCGGGAGCGGCTTTTCCCGGGGGGCAGACGAAGGAGGCTTCCATGTCGCGCGGTTGCATCGGAATCCTGGTTGTGATTCTTTCGGTGGCGGGGGCGGCGGGTTCGTTCGGAGCCGCCGCCGACACGGAAACCCTGGAAGGGGTCGTTGCCGGCGTGGACACGGCGGCGGGCATCCTTCGATTGCAGGGCGGCCCCGCCGTGCGGGTGGATCCCGCGGCGGCCGTCCAGCGCGGCGGCCGGGCGGTCCGGATCGCGGATCTCCGGGCCGGGGATCGCGTCCGGCTCGTGGTGTCGCGCCCGACGGCGATCTCGGTGCAGGTCGTGGACGGGCCCGTCTCGATTGCCCCCCGCGGCGGATGGGCGATTTACCGCCCGGCGAAGGGGATGCCCGGCCAGCCTTCGAACTGGGGCACCCTGCCGCCGCCGCCCGTCGCCGATCCCGCGCCCGTTCCGGTTCCCGTTCCTCCGGCGGGGGGCGAGCCCGGCGTGATCCCCCAGGGGCCGCCTCCGCAGCCCTTTCCCGATCCGAACATCCAGCCCTTGCCGCCGGTCCCGGGGACGGACACCGGCACGAACCCGCCGGCGTTCCCGCCGCTGCCCGGGACGGATGCGGGCGCCAACCTTCCGTTCCCGACCGTTCCCGGCACGGAGCCCGGGGCGGACCCCCCGGTTCCGCTGCAGCTGCCGCCCGAACTCGGCGGCATCATTCCCCCGGAAATTTTCCAGGCCGGCGGGAATCCCGCGACGCCGCTCGCGCGAACGCCTTGGGATCCCATCGCGGCCATCCGGCAGGCGACCGGCCGCTCGTTCGAGCCGCTCGCGACCGAGGTGATCGCCCAGCGGGACCGGATCGCGAAGAATCTTTCCCCGGCCGCTCGCGCGCGGCTCGACGCGGCCTGCGAGGCGTTTGCGAAGGGCCTGGCCGCGGCGCCGGGCCCCGCCGGGGATCCGGTCACGGGCGCCTCCCAGGCGGTCGCGGCCGCCTGCCCGGGGCTCGCGGCGGGAGCCGAGTTCGACGTCCTCGGCCTTTACTTCCTCTCGGAAACCGCGCGCCGCCTCGAGCCGGACGTCCTTTCGCTTTCCTCGCAGAAGGCGGAGGCGGACGGGAAGCTCGCGGAACTGCGGGAGAAGGTCCGCCAGCAGAAAAACGTCAAGATGGGCGTGTCCGGGGATCTGAAGCGCGAGGTGGATACCGCCGGCGGCCTGTCGTCCGAACTTCAGATGCGGCTTCAGCTGCTCATGGACCGCCGCCAGAAGATCGTCCAGACCTTGAGCAACATCATGGGGAAGGCCTCCAAGACCGCGGACGCGCTGATTCAGAACATCAAGTAGGCTGGCGCGCCCTCCGGCCTTTCGGCCAGGGCGCGAGGATCGGCCGGTAGACGTCGAGGCGGCGGTCCTCGAGCAGCGACCACATCGCGCGGGATTCGGCGATCCGGCCGAGGTCGATTTTCCCCATGACGATCTGATCGCGGTCGCCGCCCTGGAAGAGGATCCGTCCGAAGGGGTCGGCGACGTAGGCGCGGCCGTAGTAGGGGGTGGGGGCGTTCGGCTCGCGGCCGACCTTGTTCAGGGCGGCCACGAAGACGCCGTTGGCGATCGCGGCCGCCTGGCCTTCCGCCTCCCAGAATGCGTCGGAAACGCCGCGACCGGAGGCCGTCGGGACGAAGATCGCTTCCGCGCCCGCGAGGGCGGCGAGGCGGAACGACTCGGGGAAGTGGCGGTCGTGGCAGATGAGGACGCTCAATTTCAGATAGGCCGTCTCGAAGACGGCAAATCCCCGGTTGCCCGGCTTGAAATAGAACGCGTCGTGCGCGGTCTTCAAATGCGGGAGGTGGACCTTCCGGAAGACGCCGGAAAGCCTTCCGTCGGCGTCCACGACCGCGGCCGAGTTGTAGAAGGCGCGTCCGTCGCGCTCGAAGAAGGGGACGACGAAGACTGTCTTCGACTCCTTCGCGATCCGGCGGAACGTTTCCACCGTGGGGCCGTCCTCGCCCTCCGCCTCGGCGAACCAGCGCTTGTCCTCCGTGGCCCCGACGTAGTAGGTCGCGAACAGCTCCGGAAAGCAGACGACCCGCGCCCCGCGCCGGATTGCGTTTCTCGCCATGCCGGCATGGCGCTCGAGGTTCTTCGTCTTGTCGCGGCCCGCGCGGGCCGGGCTGAGGGCGAGAGTCACGGAGCGGGGCATGGGGGGTTTGT
>CAYHQZ010000257.1:0-5165 GCA_964358555.1 uncultured Planctomycetia bacterium | reverse complement strand
ATTTTTTGCCGCCCCCGGCGGGGGCGGGGGGGGTCCCGGGGGGGCGCCCCCCCCCCCCCCGCCCCGAACCCGTGCCCGGCTTGGACCCCCGACGAAAAAGAATCGCAAGTATACAAGTTTACAACGTCCCCTATAGCCGCTATAGCACGAACTTGCTCAAGTCCTCGTCCTTCAGGATGGGCTTCAGCTTCTCCTTGACGTATTTCGCGTCGATCCGGAATTCCTGGCCCGCTCGATCGGGGGCCTCGAAGGAGACCTCTTCCAGGACGCGCTCGAGGACCGTGTGCAATCTCCGCGCGCCGATGTTCAGCGTGCGGGAATTCACCTGGAAGGCGATGTCGGCCATCGCGTCGATCGCCGAGTCCTCGAAGGCGAGCCGGACCCCCTCGGCCGAAAGGAGCATCTGGTACTGGCGCGTGATCGAGGCCTCGGGCTCGCGCAGGATCCGGACGAAATCGTCGCGGGAGAGGTTTTTCAGCTCCACGCGGATCGGGAAGCGGCCCTGCAGTTCCGGGATCAGGTCCGAAGGCTTGGTCATGTGGAAGGCCCCGGCGGCGATGAAGAGGATGTAGTCCGTCTTCACCATCCCGTAGCGGGTCAGCACCGTCGTCCCCTCGATGATCGGCAGCAGATCGCGCTGGACGCCCTGGCGGGAGACGTCGGGGCCGTGGGAGGAGCCCGGGCCCGCGACCTTGTCGATCTCGTCGATGAAGACGATGCCGGACTCCTCGGCGCGGCGCACCGCCTCCTCGACGACCTTCGCGCGATCGATTTTCGATTCCATCTCCTTCTGCTCGAGGATCCGGCGGGCCTCGGAGACGGGGACGCGGCGGCTCACCGTCTTCGAGGGGACCATCCGCTCCATGAAGTTCTGGAAGTCCACCCCCATCTGCTCGATCCCCTGGTTCGAGATGACCTCGATCATCGGGACCGATTTCTCGTCCGTCGTGACCTCGACCTCCTGGGTCTCGATCGCGCCGGAGCGGAGCTGTTCGCGGACCTTGCGTCGGGCCCCCGTGAGGGGCGCGCCGTGCGGCTCGGGATCGCCGGGGAGGCGGCGCGGCGAAGGCACGAGGAGTTCCACGAGCGCGTCCTCGACGCGGGCCTTCGCGACGTCCTCGAAGGCGCGCATCTGCTCGGCGCGGACCTTCTCGACGGAGATCTCGACAAGATCGCGGATCATGGACTCGACGTCGCGGCCGACATAGCCGACCTCCGTGTAGCGGGAGGCCTCCACCTTGAGAAACGGCGCCTTCACGAGAGCGGCGAGCCGCCGGGCGATCTCGGTCTTCCCGACGCCCGTCGGCCCGATCATGAGGATGTTCTTCGGGGTGATTTCCTTGCGGACCTCCGGCGGCAGGCGCAATCGCCGCCAGCGGTTCCGGATCGCGATCGCGACGGCGCGCTTGGCCTCCTCCTGGCCGACGATGTGCCGATCCAGCGCCTCGACGATCCGCTTCGGCGTCAGGTCGGAGCCATCGGGCTCGCCGCTCATCCCAGCACCTCCACGTGGATCCGATCGTTCGTGTAGACGCAGATCCCGGAGGCGATCGAGAGCGCCTCGCGGGCGATGGCCTCCGCGCCCATCTGGGTGTGCCGAAGCAACGCCCGCGCGGCCGCCGTCGCGTAGGGCCCGCCGGAGCCGATCCCGAGGATGCCGTCGTCGGGCTCGATCACGTCGCCGCTGCCGGACACGAGCAGCGTCCGCTCCCGGTCGGCGACGACGAGCTGGCTCTCGAGATGGCGCAGCGCCTTGTCGAGCCGCCACTCCTTGGACAGCTCGATCGCCGCCTTCAGGAGGTTGCCCTGGAACTCCTGGAGCTTCGCTTCGAATCGCTCGAGGAGTGCAAACGCGTCGGCGGCCGCGCCGGCGAATCCCGCGAGGACCTTGCCTTCGTGAAGGCGCCGGACCTTTCGGGCATCGTGTTTCATTATGGTCGATCCGATCGTGACCTGGCCGTCGCCGGCGAGGGCGACGGCGCCGTCCCGGCGGACGGCAAGGATCGTGGTGGAGCGGACGGGTTCGGGCATCGAGCGGATTATAGGGTGCGGGTCTAAAGTCCAAGGTCTAAAGTCCAAGGTCCAACGCCCGGGGGACGGCAATGCGCGGGGGGGATTACACTGAATCCATGTGCGGCCTCGTCCTCCTCGCGCTCCTCGCCGCGGCGAGCCCGCCGGCGTCGGCGCCCGCCCCGGCCCCGGCGCCGGAGCCCGACCTCGACTGGAAGGCCGGCCTCGAGAGCCCCGACCCGATCGTCCGGAGGCGCGCGGCGGAATGGGCCGCAACACGGGCCGAGGCCGCCGAGGCTCTCCCGCGCCTGGTCCGGCTCGTCCGAGAGGACAAGGACTGGAACGTCCGGACGCTGGCGGCGCGGGGGCTCGGGACGCTGAAGAGCCGCTCGGCCGTCCCCGACCTCGTCGCGGCCCTCAAGGACGGGCACTGGGGCGTGCGCTACGCGGCGCTCCGATCCCTCGTCCGGATCGAGGATCCGCGCGCCGTGCCCGCGATCCTCGCCCTCTCGACGGATCCCGAGGGCGCCGTCCGGGAGTCGATCCCGGAGTGCCTCGAGTCCTTCGGAGAGAAGGCCGCGGAGGTCCTCCACGAGGGGCTGGCCTCCCAGGCTTCGGCCGTCCGGTTCGTCTGCTTCGACGTCCTCGGCCGGCTCGGAAAGAAGGACCTCGCGCCCCCCGGGATGGTCTCGAAGAACCAGCACGGCCAGGTCGTCCGCTACGACGCGTCGGGCTTGCCTCGGGTGTCCGACCGCCGCGCGATCCTCGCGCTTCGCGGGGCGCTGCTCGACGCGGGCGTGGACGTCCGGCGCGAGGCCGCGCGCGCGTTCGGCCGGATCCGGGACGCAGGCACCGTGCCGGACCTCGTCCGCGCCTCGAAGGATCCGGACGCGGGCGTGCGGGAGGCCGCCCTGATCGCGCTTCGCGACATCGCGGACCCCTCCGCCCTGCCGAGGCTGCTGGAGGCGATGCGCGACCCCGACCCCGCCCTCTCCCGCCGGGCCCACGAGGCCATCGACCGGATCGGCCCGCCCGCCCGCAACGCCCTCCTCGAATCCTTCGCGGGGACGGACCGCGCCGCCCGGCTGGAGGCCGCCCGCGCGCTCGCCCGGACGGGGCCGGCGATCGTCCCCGACCTCGCGCCCCTCATCGCCCCCCCGCCCGGCCGCGCGGCGCTTGACGCCGCGCTCGCCATCCTGCGCGCCGGCGGCGAGGACGCGCGCGCGGCCGTCCTCAAGCGATACCCGAACGCGGACCCCGAGCTCCAGGCGGCCTTCCTCGCCTTCCTCGAGGACTGGACCGGGGAGGCGTTCGACCCGGCCAAGCCCCCGAGCCCGAAATCGGTGTTCGATCATTTCGCGAAGGAGGGGTTCCTGCGGACCGGCCGAGGCGGGACGGCGGAGCATTGGCTTGCGAGCCTTAGGAGCGACGACGTCCGCGTCCGGCGCGCGGGAGCCGCGGCCATCCGGAACGCCCGGGACCTGCGCGCCCTCGAGGAACTCTCGAAGGCCCTCGAGTCGGACGACGTCCCGCTGCGGCGGGCGGCGGCGTGGGCAATTGCCTCCCTCGAGGACGATTCGGCGGCGGACGCCCTCGCGAAGGCCCTCGCGGACACGGACCCCATCGTCCGCCTCGCGGCCGCGCAGGGGCTTTTCGGGAACCCGAACGCGAACGGAGGCGCGCTCGCGATAGCCCTCGAGGACAAATCCATGCTCGTCCGGTTCGCCGCGGCCGGAACGCTTGCGCGACTTCCCTCCCCCCCGCCGGAGGCGGCCGAGGCCGTCGAGAAGGCCCTCGCGGCCTGCCCGGCCGAATGGACGGCGCTGAAGGCCGCCCTCGAGGAGGCCCGCGGGATTCTCGCCGTGGCGAAGAAGCCGTGAAAACGCAAGCCTGCCTGCTCGCCCTCCTCGCGCTCGCCGCCGCGCCCGCGCCGGCGCCGGAGGCCTGCGAACTCGAGGCCGCCGACGGCCGCGTCTTCCAGGGGACGGTCTCGTTCCTCGAGAGCGGCGCCGTGCGGATCGGCGCGGGCGCAACGCCCGTCGCCTGGGCGCGCGTCTACGAACTCCGCCGGCCCGGGGCGCGCGCGGGCCTGCCCCCGCCCACCGCCGCCGTCGTCGAGACCGCCTCGGGCGACCGGCTCGTAGGTCCGCTGGAGGGCGATGCGAAGGGATTGCGGATCCGGGTCGCGGAGGGCGGGACGGTTCCCCTCGCGCCCCCGGCGGTCCGCTGGATCCGGTTCCACCGCCGGGACCGCACGCCCGCGATGGACATCGCCATGGAGAAAGCGCTCGCCGACCCCGGCCTCCGCGACCTCCTGCTCGCCGTCGACGAGAAGGGCGAGACGGTCACGATCCCGGGCGCCATCGAGTCCTTCGGCAAAACGTCGCTCAAGTTCCGGCGGGAGGAGAAGGTCCGCGAGGTCTTCTATGATCGCCTCGCGGCGGCCGTCCTCGCCCGCCCCGCGGAGACGAAGGCTTTGCCCGCGCTCGCCTGCCGGGCGTTTTTGCGCAACGGCTCGATCCTCACGGGCGCCTGGCGGGGCTCGGAGAAGGGCCCGGCCCTCGACGTCGCGGGCGCAGGAACCGTCCCCCTGGGCCCGGACGAATGGATCCGGATCTTGAGCCTCAAGGGCGCGTTCGACTCCCTCTCGGACCGGATGCCCGCCCGCGTCTCGGAGGCCTCCGCGCTGGGCGAGGACCTCCCGCGCCTCTCCCGCAATCGCGCGATCGCCGGCGGGCCCATCTCGATCCGCGGGCGCGTCCACGACAAGGGGCTGGGACTGCGCCCGAAGGTCTCGGCCGAATGGAACCTCGGGGGACACGCCTCCCGGCTCGTCGGCTGGGCGGGGCTCGACGACTCCGCAGGACCGGGATCGCGCGCGGTCCTCTCGATCGAAGCCGACGGCAAGCGCCTCTTCGGGCCGCAGACCCTCTCGGCCGCCGACGATTCCGTCCGGATCGACTGCGACCTGTCCGGCGCGAAGGCGCTGCGGATCGAGTGCGACTTCGCGGAGGGCTCGCTGTTCCGCTCGCGCGTCGCGATCGGAAGCGCGAGGCTGCTGCCGCGCGAGTAGCCCCTGAATTTTTGCGTCGTGGGTACAAACCAGGCACGGGCGAGGGGCGGGGGCTCGGCTCTTGCTCCCGGTCTCCTCGCGG
>CAYHQZ010000256.1:0-5173 GCA_964358555.1 uncultured Planctomycetia bacterium | reverse complement strand
ACGTTCCAGGAGGCATCGGTCGCGTAGACCAGGACCTCGTTCTGGATGCCCTCGACGAGCTCCACCTGGGCGGTGAAGGCGCCCTCGGAATCGACCGCGACGGAAGTGCGCGGGCCGCCGTTCACGGAGTAATCCACCTTGAGGGCGGAGGGATCGGTGATGTCATCGGAGACTTGGCCCGAGAGGGTCGTGACCCGGGCGCCTTCCCGGGCGCCAACGGCAGGCGCGGTGATCGTGACGCAGGGGAGGCACAGGTCGGCCACGATCCCCGGATCCTCGTGCCAGCCGAGGTCCACGGCGTCGGCGTCCGCGACGTTGTCCACACGCGTGGTCCTATCCGCGAGGCCAGCATCCGCGGCGCTCCGGCTGCCGGCGTTTAAGCAGGGGCTATCCGCCGCCTGGCCGGCGGCTACCTGCTGGAGGCGGAAGTTGCCGCCTGCCGCGTCTATGAAGAGGGGATCGGATGAAATCGAATTCGCCCCGGCGGTCGTGCCGCGGTAGTTCGTGCCATTGGACCAGACGTCATTATCCGAAAGGGTCGCGCCATTACCGCTGTAAACGTAGATCCCCTCGTTTGTATTCCCGGAAATGACCGAGTCGCGGATCTCGCGGGCGGCGCTGCCCGTTGTTACGAGGTAAATCCCCCGGTTGTTCTGGTGCGCTGTGACGTTCTGGAAAATCCCGCTCGTCGTTCCGGCGATTTTTATCCCGTCGTTCGTGCTGGAGGTGACGAGGAGGTTCGAAACGAGGAGATCCGAAGCGGATGCCGTGTGAAGTCCCGTGCCGTTGCCGGCGAGCTTACAGTTCTTGACGGCAGCGCTCGAAGCGTCATCCAGGTAAATCCCCTTCGTGCAGGAGGAGATTTCGCAATCCCGGATTTCCACGCCGGGACAGGACATGACCTTGATTCCTTCGGCGGTGGAGTTTTTCACCTGGAAGCCGACAATCGAGATGTACCCGCTCGGGGACGAAACGTAAAAACCGTTCGCCTTTCCGGCGGCATCCACGACGACCGCGCCCTGGGATCTGTCTCCCTCGAAGACGATCCGGTTCGTGGCGGTGCCAAGCGTGGAGATAGTTACACGCTCGGCGTACGTACCGGCCTCGGCGATGACCTTGGAGCCGGGCGGAACGGAGGCGGCGGCCTTGGAGAGCGTCTTCCAGGGGTTCGCGCTCGTCCCGCTGGAGGCGTCGGCGCCCCGCGCGGCGCTCACGTAATAGGTGCCGACGGCGACGTCCTCGACGTGCTGGGCGGCCGTGGCGGTTCCGCTCGATGTGATGGAGGCGCCGGAAGGATCGCGGGCAAGGACCCCCGCGGCCTCGAGCGAGAGGGCGACGCTGGCGCCCCTGGGCAGATAATTAAAGGAAGAGATGAGGACGAAGGACTTCTCGGCGGGAAGCGGAATCTCCGAGGAGACCGTGATGGAGGTCTGGTCGGAGGAGAGGATGGCGGGGTAGCGGATTGTCTCGCCCGCATCTGCCAGGCCATTCGCGTTCGCGTCCTCGACCAGCGAGAGGCCGGTCCAGTCAGTAATGACGAGGCCCTGGGTCGAGACGCCGAAGGAGAGGCCCGTGGCCTTCGCTTCTCCGTTCGGGGTGAGCTTGAACCGGAAGAGGGGCACGCCCGATTCGCTACCCTTGCCTGTGAAGGCGTCAGGCGCCTGGCCTACCGCATGATCGGAGAGGGCCACCTCGGTCGCGGCTGGCGGCGGCGGGGTCCCGTCGTTCCAGGTCACGACGAGCTGGGCGGGCGTGTTGCCGGCGTTCTCCTGGGAGGCGATGGTCCGATAGGAAGAGGAAGCGTTGTCGAGGAGGAACACGGTAAGTGCGCCCCCGCTGGCCCAGCCGGGGCGGCTTACGACTTCCTGGACGAGGGTCTTCAACTCGGGGCTTTCGGCCCAGGCGCCGTCCGTCCAGGCGGCAGGGGCGTCGTCCACGGATGCCGTGGTCTTCGCGCGGTTGTTCAGGTCGCCGGCGGTCGTCCCGAAGGCGGCGGACGAATCGGCGGCTTCCGCCTTGTAGGTGACGGCGAGCAAGCGGTTGCTGTCGCTTACGACGAACATTCGAATTTTCGCGGAGGTCACCGTGGCGCCCTGCGGGATGGCCACGCCAGCGAAGTGCAGGCCCGTCGTATAGCCGCTGCCCGGGCGAAGCGTCGTGCCGTCCAAAGTCATCTGGCTGTCGGAGGCGCGTTCCTTCGCGTCGTCCGCGCCGGCGGCGATGGCGAAGGTGCCCGCTTGGTCCGAAGCGAAGGCGCCGAAAGGAAGAGAACATGGAAGGAAGATGATCGCGAGGACGGCGGCAAGACACAGGCGATTTCGCAAAGCGGCGGTCATCCAGACGTCCTCCCTCGTTTTCCGGAAAGCATCCAATCGGTCGATGGTCGTTGTGAACTTTGTACCTCCTGGGATGGCCTCCAGCAAGGGCAATCCATCGCCGGATCTTCATCCGAAAGAAGCCAAGGATTGCTCAACGATTGAGTATTCTTACTCAATCGCTGAGTAAATCCTGTTTGCAGCGGCCGGGATCCGTTCCTACTTCGCAGCGCCTCGCCTTTCCGCCAGGATCCGGATCGCCTCGGGGTAGGCCCGGCACTCCTCTTCGAAGACGCGATGCGCGAGGGCGTCGGGGGTGTCGCCGGGGAGGACGGGGACGTTTCGCTGCAGGACAATGGCGCCGTGGTCGTAGAGGTTGTCGGCGAAGTGGACGGTGCAGCCGGACTCTTTCGCGCCGGAGCGGATCACGGCCTCGTGGACCTTCATCCCGTAGTAGCCCTTGCCGCCGAAGGCGGGAAGGAGCGCGGGGTGGATGTTGAGGACGCGGCGTTCGTAGGCCTTCGGGATTTCGACCAAGTGGTTCCAGCCGGCGAGGGCGACGAGATCGGGACGGAAGGGTTCGACGGCGGCGAAGGCGGCTCGGCCGAGGGAGGCGGCGTCCTTGTGCTCCTTCGCGGGGACGACGAAGGCGGGGACGCCGTGGTTTTTTGCCCGCTGAAGGCCGAAGGCGTCGGAGCGGCTCGAGACGACGGCGACGATCTCGGCGGGCAGGCGCCCGGCGGCGATTTCCGAGAAGAAGTTCTCGAGGGTCCGGCCGGAGCCGGAGAGGAAGACCGCGAGGCGCAGGGGCATGACTACCCCACCGCGGCCGCGCAGCGGACGCAGAGATCGGCGCGGCGGGGATCGCGGCCGATGTCGGAACGGCGGCGGCGGCAGCGGGGGCACTCGGGGTGCGCGGACGGGACGGCCCGCACGGAAAGCCCCGGGCCGGCGGGCAGGAAGCCCTCGCCTTCCGGCGGGGCGAAACGGGCGACAGGGACGTTCGCGGCCTCGGCGATCTCGGCGAGGATCCCCTCGACGGGGGCGTGGGCCGCGGGACCCGACGCGGCGATCTCGAGCTCGGCCTCGGCGGCGGAGCCTATCACGCCGGACTGCCGCAGTCCCTCGAGGGACTTGAGCGCCGATTCGCGGATGGCGAGGACGGGGGCGTAGAGCGTCTCGACGTCCGCATCCTCCCATGCGGGGTCGGGCTCGGGCCAGGATGCGAGGTGGACGGAGTCGGCCTCCCCCATCGCGGCCCAGGCCTCCTCGGCGGTATGGACGAGGACGGGCGCGAGCATCCGCAGCAGCGCGGAAAGGACGGCGCGCTGGGCCGTGAGCGCCGAGCGGCGCGACTCGGAGGACCGCGGATCGCAGTAGATCCGATCCTTGGAGACATCAAAGAAGAAGGCGGACAGATCCACGGTCACGAATTCGAGCATCGCCGTCACGGCGCGGTGGAAGGCGAACGCCTCGACATGATTCGTGACGCGCCGCACGAGGTCGTTGGCGCGGTGCAGAAGAAGCCGGTCGAGCGGGCGCATCCGATCGGGCGCTAAGGCGTCTTTCGCGGGAACGAACCCGTCGAGGTTCCCGAGCAGGAAGCGCAGGACGTTGCGGAATTTCCGGTAGGACTCCGCGGTCTTTTCCAGCAGCGGAATCGAGACCGGGATGTCATCCTGGTAGTTCACCGAGGCGATCCAGAGTCGCAGCACGTCCCCGCCGTAGCGGCCGGCGGCCTTCTCGGCGTAGAACAGATCGCCGAGCCCCCCTTCGCCCTGCGACTTCGAGACCTTGTCGCCCGCCTCCGTCACGACGAATCCGTGCGTGAGGACGGCGCGATACGGCGCTTTCCCGTCAGCCCCGACCGCGCAGAGAAGCGACGACTGGAACCAGCCGCGGTGCTGGTCGGTGCCCTCGAGGTAGAGATCGGCCGGGAAGCCCAGGCCGTCGCGAAGGACCGAGCGGTGGCTCGAGCCCGACTCGAACCAGACATCGAGGATGTCGGTCTCCTTTCGGAAGGATGCGCCGCCGCACTTGCCGCAGCGCGCGCCCGGCGGAACGAGGGCGGCCGCTTCGCGCAAAAACCAGGCGTCGGTCCCCTCGATTGCGACGATGGCACGGACGTGCTCGACGGACGCGCGGGTGAGCATCGGCTCGCCGCATGTCTCGCAGTAGAAGGCGGGAATCGGCACCCCCCAGGCCCGCTGGCGCGAGACGCACCAGTCGGGGCGATCGCGCATCATGCTCCCGATCCGGATGTTGCCCCACTCGGGAACCCAGCGGACGCGCTCGATCTCGGCGAGGGCGGCCTCCTTGAGCCCGGAGTCGCAGACCCGCACGAACCACTGCTCGGCGGCCCGAAAGATGACGGGCTTCTTGCAGCGCCAGCAGTGGGGATACGAATGGGCCCTCGTGCCCGCCTCCGAGAGCAGGCCGCGGACCTTGAGGTCGTCCATGATCGGAGCGTTCGCCTCGAAGACGGAGCGGCCGTTCCATTCGGGCGATTCGTCGGTGAACCGCCCGGCGGCGTCGACGGGAGAAAGCAGCGGCAGCTTGAACTCGAGGCCCGTGCGATAGTCCTCCTCGCCATGGCCGGGCGCCGTGTGGACGAGCCCCGTGCCCTCGCCGAGCTCCACGTATTTCGCCGTGACGAGGACGCCCGGATCTTTTCCGTAGGGACGCGCATAGGTCAGCCCCGCAAGGTCGCGGCCCTTCGCGCGCGCCAGAATCTCCGGCCGGGCCGCGCCATCCCCCAGGACGTGCGCAAGAATCGGTTCGGAGGCGGCGCAAAGGACCGCCTCGGTCGTCGCGCCCGCGCTTCGGCGGACCAGGACGTAGTCGGCGTCCGGGTTCGC
>CAYHQZ010000255.1:0-5173 GCA_964358555.1 uncultured Planctomycetia bacterium | reverse complement strand
GGGGCGGGGGCTTGGACCGCGCCGACCTGTCGGAGCGTGGCTCCAACGCCATGAATTCGTCTACCTGCCGTGGACCGCGCGGAGACCGGGAGGTAGGGCCGAGCCCCCGCCCCTCGCCCGTGCCTGGTTTTTACCCCCAACAAAAAAGTTCACTCGATTGGCCCGCGAATCGGCCGGGGATGCGGTTTCGTGGAACTTGCTAGAATCGCCCCCGGAATTCCTCCGTGCCGCATCCCGAATCCGAACGCTACGCCGAGGCGGCGGTCCGCGAAGGCGTTCTGTCGGCCGAGGCCCTGGCCGCCTTCCGGGCCGCGAATCCCGCGCTGGATCCGGAGCAGTTCCTGGGCTTCGCCCTCCTCGACCGGGGGGTTCTTTCCCCCGAGGCTTTCCGGAAGGTCCTCGAGGCCGCCGATCTGCACGCCCTCGGCTGCGGCCCCTGCCGGATCCGGCAGGTCTTCAAGGGCTTCGACCCCGACCATCTCTACGTCTGCCCGGCCTGCGCGGGGGCGATGACGGTCCTCGGGCGCTCCGACGATCTGCACGCCGATACGACCCTGCCCGCGCTCGCCGCGGGGCCGGCCGACGATCTGATCGGCGAGACGATCGGGGACTGCCAGATCCAATCCAGGCTGGGGGCCGGCGGGATGGGGGTCGTCTATCGCGCCCGGCACCTTGCGCTCAACAAGGCCGTTGCGGTCAAGGTCCTCTCGCCCAGCCTGATCCTCGAGCCCGCCCAGATCCAGCGCTTCGTCCGCGAGGCCCAGGCGACGGCGAGGCTGGAGCACCCGAACGTCGTCCAGGTGTTGAACGTCGGCAAGAAGGGGACCTGCCACTTCATCGTCATGCAGTGCGTCGAGGGCTCCTCCGTCGGCGCCCGGCTCAAGGCCGAGGGCCGGATCGAGCCTCGCGAGGCCTGCCGGATCGTCTGCGAATCGGCGCTCGGCCTGCATGCCGCCCACCAGGTCGGAATCATCCACCGCGATATCAAGCCCGACAACCTCCTGCTCTCGCGCGAAGGCCAGGTGAAGGTGACGGATTTCGGGCTGGCGAAAATCCAGCAGGGGGCGGAGTCCCTTTCGCAGACCGGGATGGTCCTGGGCACCCCGAACTACATGTCGCCCGAGCAGGCCTCGGGCAAGCCCCTGGACGTCCGCAGCGACATCTACTCGCTTGGCGCCACGTTCTACCACCTCGTGACGGGACAGCCGCCGTTCGCGGGGGAGACGCCGCTCTCCGTCCTGCTGAAGCACATCCAGGAAGACCCGCGCGATCCTTGCGAGATTGCGCTCGACGTCCCGCCCGTCGTCCGGGACGTCATCGCGCGGATGATGGCCAAGGATCGCGAGGCCCGTTATCCCGGCATGGAATCCGTCGCCCGCGACCTCGAGATGCTGCTCGACGCGCCGGCCTGGCCGCCGGATTCGTCGATCCTCGTAGGCGGTGCGGGGACGGCCGCGAGCGCGAGAACGCGCGGGATCTCGATGCGGCTGGCCGCCGGGGTCGCGGCCGCCGCGGGGGTCCTGCTGATGCTCGCGATTTTTCGGCCCTGGGGCTGCGGGAGCGCGAGGCCTCCGGATGGGGGGAGCGCCTCGAAGCCGCCGGCGGAGAAGTTGCCGGTCGGGAAGCCGCCGCCCGAAAAACCCCCGCCGGAAAAACCTCCCCCGGAAAAGCCCCCGCCCGATCCTTTCGCGCTTCTTCGGACCGAGGTGGATCGGTTCCGCGCGGCCGGCAATCCGCGCGCCGCCCTCGACGTCGTCGAGGGGTTCGCCTCCAAGCCGGAAGCCGCAACCGCCCGGGATGCCATCAAAGCGATCCGCGCGGGGCTGCTCGAGGAGATCCGCCGCCTCGGGGAGGAGGCCGTCCGCGAGGGGGATCGCAGGCTTGCGGCGGGCCTTCCGGCCGAGGCCCGGACCTTCTACGAGCGCGCGATTTCGCTCCGGCTTTCCGCCGAGCGCTTCCACAAGGATGCCCTCGATCGGATTTCAAGGCTCGAGGAGCGCGCGCAGCCCGCCTCCCTCGACGAGATCCAGGCGCTGCTGAAGGCCGGCCGCCTCGAGGACGCCTGGAAGCGCCTCCAGGTCCCGCCCCCGGGCCTCTCCCCGGACGCCGCCCGGCAATTTGCCTGGCTCCGCCAGTGGACGGCCAACACGCGCGAGGGGATGGTCTTCGTCCCGGAGGGCGAGAGCGTCATCGGAAACGAGAAGGGCTTCCCGAACGAGCGGCCGGAGCGGCGCGTAAAACTGAAGGGATTCTTCATCGATCGGACCGAGGTCTCGAACCGCCAGTTCCAGCGCTACGTCGAGGCCACGCTCGCCCATGCCCCGTTCGGCTGGCGCGCAGGAAAACCCGCGCCCGGGACCGAGGACCTGCCGGTCGCATGGGTCGCCTGGGAGGACGCCAAGCGCTACGCGGCCTGGGCGGGAAAGAGGCTGCCTTCGGAGGAGGAGTGGGAGCGCGCGGCCCGCGGGGATTCGCTGCGCCTCTATCCGTGGGGCGACAAGTTTGAGCCGGATCGCGCCAACAGCCGTTCCGGCGGCTCCGGCCGCCTCGAGCCCGTCGGAACCCGGACCAGCGGCGCCAGCCCCTTTGGCTGCCTGCACATGGCCGGGAACGCCTGGGAATGGACGGATTCCCCCAACGCTCCCTACCCGGGCGGCCCCGACAAGGACCCCCTCTACAAGAAGGGCTTCAAGGTTGTCCGGGGCGGCGATTTCCACGAGCCCCCCGACATGATCCAGACCTCCGCGCGCCTCGGGAAATCCCCCGACGCCGCGGGGCCGACGCTGGGATTGCGCTGCGTTCGGGATCTATCACCTTGAAGGTGATAGTGGTTGCGGGTCTAAGGTCTAAAGTCGGCGCGGCCCGGGGTTGTAGGTCTAAGGTCACCAGAAGCCACTTCCGTTGACCTTAGACGTTAGACGTTAGACGTTAGACCCTCCGTCCCCACGCCCCGCCCGCCGGCCTCGTCTCGAGGATGGCGGCCGGGCGTCCGTGAATCGCTCGGAACGCCTCGGGCAGGCGCGCGCGCAGTTCCGGCATCGCTTCCGTGCGTGCGACGGCGAGGGCCATCCCGCCGAATCCGCCGCCCGAAAGCCTCGCGCCCAGGACGCCGGGGATCCCGCAGGCGATCCGGACGAGATCGTCGAGGATTGGGTGGCTGTTCTCGAAGAGCCTCCGGGAGGACTCGTGGGATTCGGTTAAAAGGCGGCCGAACGCGGCCGCGTCGCCCTTTGCGAGCGCGGAACCCGCGGCCTCCACCCGCTCGTTTTCGCCCGTGATGTGGCGCGCCCGCCGGCCGAGGGGCTCGGGCAGCGCCCGGTCGGCGCGCTCCACGTCCTCTGTCGTGACGTCCCGCAGCGCCGGGATATGCCTGCGGAGGGCCTCCGACAGGCGCCGCGCGGCCTCCTCGCACTCGAGCCTTCGCCGCGCGAACCGGCCGTCCCCGAGGGCGCGCGGGACCCCGCCGTCGAGGATCGCGAGCGAAAGCCCCGCCGGCCACGGAATCCGCGTGATCTCGAGCGTTCGCGCGTCGAGCCGCAGTAGCATCCCGTCCGCCCCGAAGAGCGAGCCTACGGGGTCCAGGATCCCGCACGGCACGCCCGCATGCAGGTTTTCGGCCTCCTGGCAGGCGCGCGCGAGGTCTAAGTCCGGGATGTCGAATGGTCGGAGGGCGAGAATCAGCCGCGCGCAGGCCGCCATCAGGGCGGCCGACGACGAAAGCCCCGATTCGGGGGCGAGGTCGGAGGCGAGCGCCGCATCGAACCCCGAGGCCGGAACCCCGCGCCGCTTAAGCGCCCGCAGGACCCCGTAGCAATAGCGGCCGAAGGAAGGCTGGCCTTCTGGGTAGGGCAGCCCCGCGTCGAATTCGGCGGTCTGCCCGAGCGCCTCCGAATGGATCCGGACCTTCCCGTCCGCCCGCGCCCGTCCGGCCGCGGCGATTCCCTGCTCCACCGCGCACAGGAGGATCAGCCCCTCGTTGTAGTCGGTGTGGTTTCCCAGGATTTCGAGCCGCCCGGGTGCGAAGGCAACCGCCTCGGGTTCGCCGCCGAACCGCTCGCGGAAGATCCGGATTGCGCGATCGGTCCTCGGATCCATACCGGGGGAATCATAAGGCCAAGGCGGAATGGAGGCCCTTGTAGGGGCGAACTTCGCGGTCGTCCGGGGGGGGCGGGGAATCCGTCTTGCCCGCATGAGGGCAGCCACGCAGGGCTGCCCCTACTTCAACTGTTGGGTATTCGCCAGGTCGTAGCCGGCCGCAGCGGCGGTGCCGGTTCCGAGGCCGTCGGCGAGCTTGGAATCGTAGGCGTGATGATATTTCCCGCCGTCGATCCCCAGGTTGCCGCAGATGATCGCGCCGGAGATGGAGGAGGCTCCGGTCGTGCCGACATAGGCGGGAAGGCCCGGGGCGTAGACGAGGAGCGATCCCTCGTCGATGTTGTTCAAGTCCACGCTGCGGCCGCCCTTGATGTTGTCGGCGGCGTCGATCCCCTTGACGAAGACCATCCGTTCGCGGGGGTTCCGGCGGGTGGAGACGATGTTGTAAACGCCGCTTCCATCGGTCGACTGATTCGTGTTGTAGCCCCAGGTCTTCGTGTTGCCGCCCGGGCCGACGGCGGCGTTGCCCTTGACCATGAGGTAGGAGTTGCGGTTCACGGCGCCTTCGAAGACCTGGCTGCCCGCGGTGGCGCCGTAGACGAAGTCCTGGCGGACGTAGATGTCGAAGCGTTCCTTGGCGTTGATCGACAATCCGGACATGCTGGTCTTTCCCAGGTGATCGGCGTTGACCTTCGCCACCTTGTCCGCGCCGAATTCGATGGCCTGACTGTGGTTCACCGTGTCCGTGGACGTAAGGTTGATGTTCAGATTCCCGCCGCTCGTGCCCACGCTCTTGGCGTCGAACCGGTTGGGGTGGGTGGTGGTGTCCGGCATGCTGCCGTCGTTGGCGTCGAACCATTCCCCGACGGTCAGGTTGAAATCGCCCCCGACCGCCGCTCCGGCCATGGTCGTCCCGCCGGCCCGGACGTACTTGTTCTGGCCGCCGGCCAACCCGAGGCCTCTCACGACGGCGAGATCGCCGTTGCCGTCGAACTGGAGCCGGATGTCCGAGTTGTCGCTCATCCGGACCCCGTAGGGAACCGACCAGGAGGAGTCCGTGCCGTAGACGAACACCTTC
>CAYHQZ010000254.1:0-5174 GCA_964358555.1 uncultured Planctomycetia bacterium | reverse complement strand
CGGTCCAACGCCATGAATTCGTATACCTTCCGTGGACCGCGCGGAGACCGGGAGCCTAGGGCCGCCCCCTCCTCCGACCTGCCGCTTCCCCAGACATGGGATGCGCCCCAACACGTTCAATAGATGATGAACGCCCGGACGGGCAGGCGGCCGAGCTTCTTGCGGCCGTTCAGAAATTTCAGCTCCACGAGGAACGCGCAGCCCTCGATCTTGCCGCCGAGGCGCCGGACCAGCCGCGCCGCTGCGGCGATCGTGCCGCCCGTCGCGAGGAGGTCGTCCACGAGCAATACCTTCTCACCCTTCCGGATCGCGTCCGCGTGGACCTGGATGGCATCCGTCCCGTATTCCAGCGCGTAGCGCTCCTCGACCTTCTTCCATGGCAGTTTTCCGGGCTTGCGCAGCGGCACGAAGCCGGCCTTCAGCGCCAGCGCCACGCCCGTTCCGAAGATGAACCCGCGCGCCTCGACGGAGGCGACCTTGTCGATGCCCTTCCCCTTCCAGGGCGCCGCCATCGCCTTGATCGCGGCGGCGAGGGCTTTCGGGTCCCCGAGCAGCGGTGTGATGTCCTTAAAAAGGATCCCCTTCTTCGGAAAGTCCGGCACGTCGCGGATGAAGGCGGCGAGGTTCTTCATGGCGCTACCTTCCGGGCGGACGCGGGACGTGTCAATCGCCGGGAGGCAATCCCGCGTTCCGAAAACCCGCCGACAGGTTCTCGGCTTGAAGGGGCCGTCCCGCCTTGCTACCCTTCCTTCTCGCGAACCCAGCATGAGATACAGACACCGGTGCGGCGCGGTGATGGAGATCCCCCCCGGCTACATGGGGCGACAGGTCGAGTGCGCAGAATGCGGCGAGGTCTTTGTCGCCCCACGACGCACGGGGGCCGGGGCGCCCAGAAGGCCCGGCATGGGCCGTCCCGTCCCCGGCCGCCGGGGTAGCCCCGGAACCGGCGCGGGTCGTCCCATCCCCGGCCGCCGAGGAGGCGCGGGCCGCGGCGTCCCGCGGGGAGCCCAGCGAGGAGGCGGAGGCGGTTCAGCGGAACGCCAGTCCCTCGCGGACGCCGGCAAGACGCACATGATCATCGGCGGCGTGGTCTGCCTCATCGGAATCGCCATCACGGCCATCACCTACGCGAACGCGTCCTCGAAAGAAGGCGGCGGAACCTACATCGTCTGGTGGGGCGCCATCGTGTTCGGCGCAATCGACTTCTTTCGCGGCCTGATGATCTGGCAGAAGCACAAATAGCCCCCGGCGCCGGGGGCGGAAGCATCGGGCGGGCGCAAGAGCGGCGGCGCCGGCGACGAAGAACCCGATGAGAAGCAGGATCGCCCCGCCCGCCATGAACGCGCCGTTCGGCCAGAGGTTCTGCATCGTCCGCTAGCGCGATCATGGAATCGGCTTCGCCCGGGCCCCGTCACCCGAAGGCTTCGCCAGGCCGCGGAGGTTCGCGGGGATTTCCTTCGTCGGAAACGTCGTGTAGGTGGTGACGCTCTGGGGCGGAAGCGTGTCGACGAGGCGGCCGCCGGAGACGGGAACGGCCGGCAGGACTTTCCCGGCGTCGCCCGCGATCGTGCGAAGGCGATTGAGCGAGGCGGGGCGCCAGGCCGCGGACGAGACAAACCGGATCGAGAGCGGCCGGGGCTCCTTCGAGAGGTTGAGGGCGACGATGGTCCCGTCGCGGCCATGCGCGCCCGAATACGCCGAGACGAGAACCCCCGAATCCGAGGCGGCGGGATTCCCCGGCGGAAGCCCCGCGGGCGGAAGGACCTCGAGGCGAGTCATCCCCGGCCGGATGTATCGGAAGAAGTTCTTCGAGGTGTGGTACTTCGGCGTGATCTCGTATGTCTTCGCGCCGGATTTCTCCGCGTAGAGAATCGACTCCTCCCGCTTGTCGAAGAAAAGGTTCCACCACAGGACGGCGGCGCAATTCCCTTCCGTGAGCGCGAGATGCAGGTGATGCGCCCAGGCGAGAGCCTCGCGGGCGCTGCCGGGGTCGGCGCCGGAGAACGCGTCCTTGTAGTTCGAAAATTCGGTCATCCAGAGGGGCTTGCCGGCGGCGGCGGCGAACGCCCGGAACGCCCGCCACTCGTCCCGATTCCCATCCACGTCGTAGAAGTCCCGGCCGAGGTGGTAGAGATGCATCGAGAGCGCGTCCGTCCGCTCCCAGGCGGCCGCCCTCCCCCGCAACGCCTCCGCGTAGCCGAGGAAGCTCTCCATCCGCGAGGTGTCTGGGCCGAGAATCCCCGCGGAAATTTTTTCGCGCGAGAATTTCCCCGCGACCGTTTCACAAAGCCGGGCATAGGCCTCCGGCGCCATCTGGCAGGTCGCGTAGGGCCGGGGATAGACGTCGGGCTCGTTCAGGATCGCGACGCGGGAAAAACGGACCCCGTAGTTCTTTTCCATCCCGAGGAGATAGGCGGCCCACAGCTCCGCGAACTCCGCGAAGCAGTCCTCGCGAACCGAAGCGCCGTTCTTCCTCGAGCCGTTCTCCTTCATCCAGCCGGGCGGCGACCAGGCCGTGGCGATGAAAGTCCCCGTCCCCCGCTTCAACGCCCCCTGACAGAGAAGCGCCTGCTCCTTCTCGCAGCCCTCGAAATCGAAAGCCTCCCAGCGGAAATGGTTCGGATCCGCGTCGTCATTCGCGGACTCCAGCGATCCCTCGTCGGTCGGGTCATCGTTCTTGCAGAACGCCCGGACCCGGAGGACGCTTACGCCCAGATCGTCGAAAAGAAGGTCCGCGACCTCCTCCCGGATCGTTTCGTGGGGATAGATCCAGCCGATCGTCCCCCCGAACCCCTCGATCGATGAGCCCGGGGCGCCGGTGACGACGAACGCGTCCGCGGACTCCCCGGCGGCGCGACGGACGCGCGCGCCTTCCCCATGCCATCGAAGCGCGAGGCCGCCCCCCGCGACGACGGCAAGAATCGCCGCCACGAAGAGCCATCGACCGCCCGGCAGGCGCATCGTCCGGGCCCCTACTTCACCGACGCCTTCCAATCCTTCTCGAATCGGGTCATCTCGCGGAAGTCGAATTCGTCGAGCAGCGACTTCGGGCGCTCGGGGGGCGGGATGTCCTTCAGGCGCTTGGACCACTCCACGATGCGGGCCATCCCGAACCGTTCCACGAGGAAGTCCACGACAGAAAGCGACTGGGCGTAGAACATGTCCGTCGCTTCCGGGCTCTGCGGATAGGAATACATCTCCAGCAGGTATTCGATCGGGAAGGCGCTGCCGGTCCGGGCCCCGGCGCGCGCGAGCTCGCGAATCCGGCGGACCCGGGGGCCGCGCTCCTGGCGGACGGCCATCCCCTCCTGGAGCCACAGGGGAAGGTCGGAGACGTAGCCCGCGGCGGCCGCGAAGGCGACGTGGCCGATTTCATGGGACAGGACCGTCTGGACGAAGTCGGGAGAGTCCCCGTAGGTCTCGATCACGTGGCCGACGAGTTCCCCGCCTTTCGAACGGACCGTGCTGACCCCCTCGGACCAGGCGGGCTGCCCCGTCCGGGCGAGATACTCGGCCCGGCCATCGTAAATCCGGAGGATGCACTTCTTCTGGAACGGCAGGATCCCGCGCCCGCCCGCGAGGTCGCGCGCGGCCAGCCGGAGGATCTCCTCGCATTTCTCCCGCGCCTTGTCGCCGCCCTTGCGGTCGCGATAGGCGACCACGAAATTCTCGGTCTCGACGGTCTGGACATCACTCGCGCCTCGGCCCGGGGCCGGAGCGAACTTCGGCCCATCGGAAATCCCGAGGGCGCGCTCCGCCCCGATGCGGACCGCCGCGACAGAGAGGCCGTCCGGCAGTTCGGGAGCCGCCGTTCGATAGGACTGGCGGGCTTGTTCGCCGTCGTTCTCCGCCTCGTAGGCCCGAGCGTCGAGGTAGCGGGCGAGGAGCTCCTGGCCGGAGACGCCCAGCAGCACGAGGGCGTCGGCGTGCAGGAGGGCCGGCCCGCCCTCGACCCCGACGGCGGCCGTCGCGTAGGCCGCGAGCAGCCTCGGCCAGCCGTTGCCCTGGAACGGGGGCTCGGGATCCCGGCGCAGCGACTCCAGGCCCGCGCGGAAGGCCGTCCCCAGATCCCCCGCGTTCGCCGCGGCCTCGGACTGGACGCGGAGGGCCTGCAGGAGCCGGCCCGTGATTTCCCGGCGCCGTTCGGGGAAGTGGCCGAGGATTTCGTCGCAGATCGGGAGCGATTCCAGGGCCTTGCCCTCGTCCGCGAGCTTCCAGGCCTCGGCCTCGCGGCCGGCCACGACCTCGCCGGCCGCGCGCATCTCGTCGGCGCGGGCGGAGAGGACGGCGTCAGCCCCCCGGAGGAACACCACGCGCCGGAAGGAGGCCTCCGCGGTCCCGAAGCGCTTCGCATTCGCGCTCGCATCCCCCAGGGCGGCCAGCGCCGCGGCGAGCGCGGCCGGATCTTCCGGCTTCTCCTCCGCCGCCTTCGGAATCGCCTCCTCGAGATAGCGCAGCGCCAGGGCATGATCCCCCGTCCGGAGCGCGAGATCGGCCTTGGCGACGAGCACCGGCTGCATCGCCTTCTTCTCGATCCGGCGGATGCGGGCCTTCTGGATCGTGAGGGTGCCGAACCCGACCTGGATCACCACCTCCGAGGCCTTCTCGGAAAGGATTTTCCCGTCCAACTGGCTGCCATCGTCGAGTTCGATGACGTCCGCGCCGGCAAGGCCCGCAGACAGCAAGAGGGCGGCCGCCGCGACGGACAAAACCCCTGCGCGCTTTCCCATGCGGTCTCCGGCCGTTATTCTAGCCCGAAATGGGCTCGATGACCGAAGGGCGAATCCTGATCGGCGACGACAACGCGAAGAACGTCAAGCGCTGGGTCGAGTTGAACGAGATGTTCCACTGGTACGAAGGCGACCTCGTCTACGCCGAAACCCCCAACGAGTTCCTCGACCTCGCACGCGCCCGCAAGTACGACGCCCTGATCACGGACGTGAACTACCGGGTCGTCCGGGAGAACGACGCCTTCCGCGTCCTGGACGCGATGAAGGAGGACGAGGGCTTCCTCCTCCTCGACCAGTCCCGCGCCGCCGCCCCCGTGCGCATCCTGTGGGCCACGGGCGCGAAGAACCCGTTCTTCGCCAAGCGCGCGCGCATGTCCGGCGCGACGCACCTGCTCTCGAAGACGGAACTGGAACGCGTCGAGGAGATCCTGGCGACGCCCATCA
>CAYHQZ010000253.1:0-5210 GCA_964358555.1 uncultured Planctomycetia bacterium | reverse complement strand
CGGTGCCTACGCCGACACCTACCCCAATACCCACGCCAACTCCTACCCCGGTGCCTACGCCGACATCCAGAGCCTGCTGCCGCTCGACGACTTGGGAAGGCTGCGGGTCCGCTATGCCCGCGCGTCGATCTCGATGCTCGCCCGGGCCGGGATCCTGATCGTCTTCGCGATCCTCTTCGCCGGAATCCTGCGGTTCGGCCGGCCCCGGGCCGGCGCCGCGGCCGGGCTCTTCGCCGCGGTCTCGCTTGCGGCGTTCGGCCTGCGGGTGCTTTGGGAGGGGAATTACGCGCCCTTCCTCGATCTGGCGATGGGCTGCGCGCTGGCGGGTGCCGTCGCCTTCGCGCTCATCGGCCTCGGCGTCCGGATCGGCCGCCGGTTCCTGCGCGCCGCCCCTTCGGAGGCGGTCGCGGGGTGAGCCGGACGGAGCGCCGTCAGGCCCCGGCCTTGAAGCCCCACTTATTGATGAACTCGATGTAGTTGCCGAGGTCGTCGACGATCGACTCCGGCGTCACCGGCATGCCGCCCTTCGGCGTGAGGGCCTTGAGCATTTCCTCCGCCTGCTCGACGGGCATGCCCTTCTCGACTTTCTTGAAGATTTCCAGGCCCTGGCGCAGGCGCGGCGGCACCGCCTTGGCCGGGTCCAGGCCCTTGGCCTGCAGGAACTGGTTGACCTGGCGGTTGTATTCCTTGCCCATCTGCCGCATGCCTTCCTTCATCTTCTGGTTGGCGAGCCGCCTGCAGACCTCCTGGTTTTTCGGGAGGGTGCGCAGCTTCCTGCCGGCCTCCATCCACTCCTTGCCCTTGTGGATGACGGTGTCCCGGATGTCCGAGCCGCGCGTGAGCTTGCCTGCGTTCTTGCCGGAGATGATGCCCGAGATGGCGTCCCGGCCCGCCGGCGTGTTGGGATTGAGGCCCGAGTTGTAGGCCTCGGGATTCCAGCGGCTGGTGACGACATGGTCCATCTTGCCGGCACTCCGGCCGGTGACGCGCTGCAGCGCCTTGCTGTAGATGCTCTCGATGGCCTTGTGGTGGACGTCTTTTACGGGCTTGAAGAAGCCGTATTTGCTCCTCACGCCGTACTGGAAGACGACGTCCCGGTCGGCGCCGTATTTGAGCATCTCGCCGGGCTTCAGGGTGGAGAGCTTCTTCGTGTTGCCGCTGATGTTCTGGGCGCGGACGATGATGTCCGAAGGCCTGCACTTGAGCTTCAAGGCGAGCGCCTCGATTTCCTTCTTGGCCCCCGGCGTCTGCATGAACCGCCGGATCGTGTCCTTGTCCGCGAGGCGCCCCATCGCGCGGTGGGTCTTGTCCAAGGCGTTTCGGAACGTGTTGGAATATTTCGGCGAGTTCAAGAGCCCCTGGGCCGTCTTGTTGCCCTGGAGCTTCCCGATCAGGTTTCGGTAGGTGGCCTTGTCGCCGGCGGCGCGGGCCTGGGCGAGCCGGTGCAGCATCGACTCCGCCTGTTTTACGTCCCGCGCCGCGCGCGCGGCCGCCTCGCGGCCGGCCGGCGAGTTCAGGAACTTCTGCTCCGCCGCCCAGACCTTGCCGAGGAGCTTTTCGCCGGCCTTGATCCGGGCCTTGCCGAGGACCTCCGACATCGTGTTCATGGCCGCCTTCATCCGGGCGGGGGTGAGGCCCATCTTCGCGGCGAGCCGGCCGATGGTCTTTTCGCCCACCCACATCGCCTTGCCGCCGATGCTGGCGGCGGCTGAGCGGAGCGCCGGGTTCTTGAACAGCTGGTAGGCCGGCCCCGCCAGCGTCAGGACGTGGAAGACGGCGCCGAGCTTGCCGACCTTCTCGCCCGTCAGCTCCTCGCCGGTCCAAAGCGCGTGCGCGCTCATGGCGACGTTGAGGTAGGGCACGCACATCGCGACGTCCTGGGTCAGCTGCTGGTTGGCCTTCACGGTCTCGAGGGCGGCCTCGGCGGACTCCTGGGCGGCCTTGTCGAACTGGCCTAGCGCGCCCATCCGGGCCTGCAGGCCCTGCGCGATGAGAGCGGGGTCGTTCGAGTGCAGAAGCCGCAGCATGAACGAGTCCGTCGCGCCCGCCAGCTTCTCGCGCCATTCGGCGAGTTCGGAGGGGTTGGGCTTGGCCTTGTAGCCGAACTGGATGCCGAGGGACTGCAAAAAGCTCGGCAGCTCCTCGGGCATGTTGACGCGGTTGCAGCGGTTCTGGAGGATGGTCCGCAGCTTCTCCAGCTGGCTCGTGTCGACGCCCTTGGCCTTGAGCGCGGCGATGCGCTTCTGGAAGGCCGCCTCGAATTCCTTCGTGCCCGGCTTCGGGATGTTCAGCTTCTTCAGCGCGTCGGGCATGTTGAACTTGGCTTCGATCTCCGGCCGGTTCGTGCAGTAGGCGTCGGACTGGCGCTGCTGGACGCCGACGTAGCCGCCCGCGTCGCCGAGCGGCGGCAGCGGCGGGAAGCCGGCCGGTACGCCGCCGGGGCTCCCCGCGCCGTCCTCGGCCGGCGGGGCCTCCGCGTCCGGCTCGGGCATGTCGTCCCAGGACTCCATGTCGGGGGGCTGGTAGTCGAGGTCTTCGGGGACTTCCGGATCGGCGAACTCGGGGTCCTCGGCCGTGTCGGCCTCCGGATCGTTGAGCCATTTCTCCGGGTCGAGCTCCTCGTCCTCGCCGCCCGGCTGATCCATGGCGGCTTCTTCCTCGTCGAGACCTTCGAGGGCGGCGGGGTCCTGGCCTTCCGGCGGCTCGGAGCCGTAGTTGCCGTCCTCTTCCGGATCGTCCGGAACGGCCGCGTTCTCGGCGCTGTTCTCCGGGGTCGCGAGGGGGCCGGCGTCGTCGCCGCCCTCGGGCGCGCCGGCAGGGCCTGTGCCGGTGTCCGGGGCGCCCTCGTCCGGCGTGGTCGACACGGGATTGTCGGCGCCGTTCGGATCGACGGGCCCCATGCCGGGGACGTCGACCGGATCGGCCTTCTCTCCGTCCGCGGCCTTCTTTCCGGCGCCCTCGGCCTCCTCCTCCGCGGTCGACTGCTTCGCGCAGCTCACCTTCCGCGACGCGATCTTCTTCATGCCGAGCTTGTCCATGGCCATGACCTCGATCACGGCCTCGCCGAACGCGAGCGACACGGGGATCGAGGCCTGCGCGCCCTCGAGCGCGCCCTTCTTCCACGGCCCGCCGTTCACGCGGGCGGAGACGCGCACGGCGCCCTCGCCGCACTTCGCGACGACCTTCGCCTCGCGCGCGTCGATCTTCGCGCCCTCGGCGGGCTCGAGAATCTCGACGGACGGCGCGGCCGCGTTGACGGTGACGTTCACGGCCTTCTCGTCGAGGTTGCCGCTCGTGTCCATCGCCCGGACCGTGAGGCGGTGCAAGCCTGGCTGCAACAGCGTCTTGCCCTCGAAAGATCGCGCCGCGCCGCCTGCGACCTTCGCCTCGCCGACGCCCTTCGCGTCGATTGCGTCCTTGGCCTCGACGATGCCGGCGGCCCCTCCGACTCCGCGCGCGTCGCCCACGCCCCGCGCCGCGCCGACGCCGGCTCTCCCGAGGCGGGTCCACAGGCCCTGGTCCACGCGGACGTCCACCCGGGCGATGCCCTTGTCGTCCGTGGCCTGCGCCTGGATCTTCACGACCGGATCGTCGATCTTCGCTCCCTCGGCCGGGGACTGGACGGAAAGCGCCGGCTTGACGGTGTCGCCTTCCGCCTTGAACGGCGCGCGCGCCTCGTTGTTGTCCCGATCGACGTCGGCGATCTTCTTGTCGGGATCGATGACGACCTTGAGGACCACGCTGCCGGCCGGGGCCGGGGCGGTGATCTCGACGGGGATGGTGACGTCGCTGGGCGGGACTTCGGCGAGCGCGGTGCGCGAAAGCTCGATGTCCTCGCCGCCCGCGTTGAAGCGCAGCGCCACCGCGACCTGCCGCGCGGTCCCGGAGCCCAGGTTCCTAAGCGGCACCGTGACGGTGAGCGGGGAGCCGCTCTTCGGTTCGCCCTGGACGCGCATCTCTTCCGACGAGATGGACAGATCGGGCGCGTCGAGGACGAGGCCCGGCGACGAGCGGACGGCCTTCTCGGCCTCCGCCTGCGATTTCGCCGCGGTGTAGACCCGCGTGCCGGTGAGGTTCAGCTTCATCCTAAAATCGCTGGAGACCACGTAGTGCCCGCCGCGGAGGTGCTTGGTCTTGATCTGCACGGCGTTCTGCGCGATCGAGCCGTCCTCGTTGAACTGGAAGGCGGCGGGCGGGATCTTGAAGGTGTAGTTGCCCTCCGGGATGGTGTCCCGGAGCTTGCCCACGACGGTGTTGTTCATCAGGACGTCCACGTCGTGCTTCTCGTAGGCGTTGCGCGCCCAGGGCAATTTAAAGCCCATCTCCAGGTGCGAATCCACGAGGTTCGTCTCCTCCCAGCCCTTCGGTCCCTTCATCGCCGAGAAGTCCACGCAGCCGTCCGGACCGATGTCCGCCTGGGCGGAGTCGATTTCCCCGTCGCCGTTCGAGTCGATGCCGATCCAGCGCGTGCTCTCGGCGGGAATGTCCACGTTCCAGCGGTCGATCTTGCCGTCGCCGTCGGAGTCCTGGGGGTTCGTCTTCTTCGACCAGTCCACGGACGCCGGGTTCATGTGGGCGCCGGCGAGCGAGCGCTCCCGGCGGAGCTCGTCCGCCTCGGGGTCGCCCGACTTGGGCGTGAGATCGACCGCGTGGATGCTCTCGCCCTCCTTGAGCGCCACCTTCTGCTCGGACTCGGAGGCCTTGTTCACGGCCGACGCGACGATCTTGGCCGAGGCCGACTGGAAGCCCTCGTAGAGGCGCGGGACGGCCCTAAATTCCATCGTCTGGCCGGCCGGGAGCATCCCGTGGGAGACGGACGGGTTGATTCCGAGGTCGGCGGACGACGAGCCGACGGCGAGATCCGTCAGCGTGTCGCCGTTGTTCTTGAGCAGGAGGATCTTGCCGATCCCGCCGGGCAGATCGCCCTTCGTCTCCCAGGCGAGATCCACCCGGGGCAGGGTGACGTCGACTTCCACCTGCGATTCGTCGGAAATCCCCGTGTCGAGCGAGACGAGCCGGATCGGGAAGGCCACCTTCGGCGAAACGCAGTCCTGGGCGCTGATCCCGAGCAGGAATTCCCGCTCCTCTCCGGCCGCGAGCTCGAACGGCGCGCCCTCGGAGCCCTCGCCCACGAAGCCGACGAGGAGCTTCGAGGCCTCCGGGGGCTTGCCGCATTCCAGGCGCACGGTCAGCGGCTTCTCGCCGTGGTT
>CAYHQZ010000252.1:0-5222 GCA_964358555.1 uncultured Planctomycetia bacterium | reverse complement strand
CGCCCGCCCGCCCGCCCGCGCCGGCCCCGGCCGCGAACGCACTCGCCATCCCGCGGGCCCTGAAAAAGCGGATCCACGAGCGGCTGCTGCAGTCGATGGACTTGAAGCGCGCCGACTTCTCGAAGTCCTCCGACAAGGAGCTCTACGTCAAGACGACGCAGACGGCTCGCGGGATCCTCGAGTCCCTTGACGCCGAGATCCCGCCCGAGGTCAGCCGCGAGCGGCTCTTAAAGGACGTCCTCGACGACGCGCTCGGCTACGGCCCCATCGAGGATCTCCTCGCCGACCCCGAAATCGACGAGATCATGGTCAACAACTTCGACCGCATCTACGTCGAGCGGCGCGGGAAGATCGAGCGGACGAACGCATCCTTCATGGACGCGCCGCACCTGATGACCGTGATCCGGCGGATCCTCTCGCCCATCGGCCGGCGCGTGGACGAATCCTCCCCGATGGTGGACGCCCGCCTCTCGGACGGCTCGCGCGTGAACGTCATCATCCCGCCGCTCGCGGTCTCCGGCTCGACGGTGACGATCCGGAAATTCGCGCGCACCCCCTTCCAGATGGAGGACCTCGTCCGGCTCAACGCCCTCTCGCGCCCGATGGCGGACTTCCTGCGCTTCTGCGTGGAGAACCGCCGGAGCCTCTGCATCTCCGGCGGGACCGGCTCCGGGAAGACGACCTTCCTCAACGTTCTCGCCGGCTTCGTCCCCCCGGGCGAGCGAATCGTGACGATCGAGGACGCGGCGGAACTGCGGCTGCCCCAGGACCACGTCGTCTCGCTCGAGTCGAAGCCCCCCAACCTCGAGGGGACGGGCGCGGTCACGATCCGCCAGCTCGTGATCAACGCGCTGCGCATGCGCCCGGACCGCATCGTCGTCGGCGAGTGCCGCGGCGGCGAGGCCCTCGACATGCTCCAGGCGATGAACACCGGCCACGAAGGCTCGATGACGACGGTTCACGCGAACAGCCCCCGCGACGTCCTCTCCCGCCTCGAGACGATGGTCATGATGGCCGGGGTCGAGCTGCCGCTGCGGGCGATCCGGGACCAGGTGGCCTCCGCCCTCGATCTCATCGTGCACCAGGCCCGCCAGACGGACGGCACCCGCAAGGTCATCCAGATATCCGCGGTGACGGGGATGGAGGGCGACGTCATCACGCTCCAGGAGGTGTTCTCCTTCGTCCAGACGGGCGTCGGGCCGGGCGGAGCGGTGGCCGGGGCGTTCCGGGCGACCGGGATGATCCCGAAGTTCGTCCACGACCTCCGCGCCCGCGGGAACCCCATCGACATCGGCATCTTCAGGACTTGAGATGGGCCCGGAGTCCCTCCTCCTGTTCTGCGGCGCGGCCGCGATCGCCTTCCTCGCCTACGGAGCCCTTCTCCAGTTGCAGAGGGGCTTCCGCTCCTACGAGGAGCGATACGTCAAGGGCGCCGAGCGGACGCTGGAATCGATCTACCTCGCGGTCTCCCCCCAGCAGGTCCTCGCGGCCTCGCTGCTCCTGGCGACCGTCCTCGGGGCCTGCGTCCTCGGCCTCACCGGACAATGGGTCTTTTCAGTCTTCGCCGCAGCGGCCGGATTGGTCCTCCCGATGCGGACCCTCAAGGCCCTCAAGCGCCGCCGCGACGACCGCTTCGAGTTCCAGCTCGTCGACGCGCTGCTCTCGATGATGAACTCGATCAAGGCCGGATTCAGCCTCCCCCAGGCGATCGAACTCATCCAGCGCGAGATGCCGAACCCGATCCGGCAGGAATTCCGGATCGTCGCGCAGGAAATGCGGCTGGGGCTCACGCTGGAGGAGGCCCTCGAGCACCTCCACGACCGGATGCCCGGCCCCGACGTGGACCTGTTCGCCACGTCCGTGCGGGTCTCGCGCGAGGTCGGTGGGAACCTGACGGACGTGTTCGCGGCGATCGCCCACACGATCCGCGAGCGCCACCGGGTCGAGGGGCGCATCCGGACGCTCACGGCCGTCGGCAGGCTCCAGGGATGGATCCTCTCCCTCATCCCCGTCATCATCTCCATCGGAATCTACTGGCTGAACCCTGACCTCATCCGGCCCCTCTGGAGCGAACCCCTCGGGTTCATCTTCCTCGGGGCCGCCATCCTGCTGTGGCTCACCGCCTTCTTCCTCATCCGCCGCATCGTGGCCATCGACGTCTGAACCATGAACTCCGAGATCCTGCTGCCCCTGCTCGTCGCGCTCGCCGCCTTCTTTCTCGGCTACGCGATCTCGACGATCCGGCCCGGGGGCCCCGCGGAGCGCGTCGTCTGGGAGGTCGCCGAGATTCCGGGGCTGCTGCGCTTCTCGCTGTCGCTTTCGCTCCCGATCGCCGGCCGGATCCGCCGCGCCGCGGCGCGCGAGGCCGCCGACGCCTCCTCCTCCAAGAATCTCTCGGCAATTCTTTCCCGGGTCCAGCGCGCCCTCGTGGAGGGCGGCGAGCCGGGGGGAATCCAGGCTCCCGAATTCCTCGGGGTCTGCATCCTCGCCCCCCTCGTGGGGCTCTCCGTCGGGATCGTCAGCGCGTTCGCCGTGGGGGCCTACCCCGCGCTCTGGATTCTCTTCTTCGGCGGCCTTCTCGGATCCGTCCCCCCCGGCTGGCTTCGGGAGCGGATCCGCGTCCGGAAGACCCAGATCCGAAAGAGCCTGCCGTTCGCGCTGGACCTGCTGACGCTGTGCGTCGAGGCCGGGATGGACTTCGCCCAGGCCCTGGGGCGGCTCGGGGAGCGGCTGCGGGGCGGGGCGCTCGCTTCCGAATTCGGGCGGCTGCTCCGGGAAATCCAGGTCGGCAAGTCGCGCGCGGAGGCGCTGCGGTCCGCCTCCGACCGGATGGGCGTCGAGGAGTTCGGCTCCGTTGCGGTCGCGATGATCCAGGCCGACGAGCTCGGGGGCAGCCTCGGGCCGGTCCTCCGGATCCAGGCCGAGCAGGTCCGCGAACGCCGGTTCCAGAAGGCCGAGGAGCGCGCGATGAAGGCCCCCGTGAAGCTCATCTTCGCGCTGATCCCGATTTTCTTGTGCACGATCATCATCGTCTTCGGCTCGCTGTTGATCCGCGTCCAGGGCATCCTGTAGGAGGCGCGATGGCCCACCGAAAGACGGCCGGACGCCTGGCGGACCTCTCGATCGCGAGCCGCCCGGAGACGCGCTTCCGGATCCGGATCCTGGACACCTTCGGCGAGCGCCTCCGGGGGCTGCTCGGCCGGCGCGCTCTCGCCGAGACCGAAGGGGTCCTGCTCTCCCCCTGCCGCTCCATCCACACCGCGTTCATGCGATTCCCCGTGGACGCCGTGTTCCTCGACGCCAACGGAACGGTCCTTCGGGTGAAATCCGACCTCCGGCCCTTCCGGCTCGCGGCCTGCGCAACTGCCGCCTCCGTCGCGGAGCTTTCTGCCGGGGCCTGCGCACGCGCCGGCATCCGGGCAGGCGACCGTCTCCTGGTTTCGCCTGTTTCGGGCCAGAATGGGAATCCATGAAGCCGCCCTCCGTCGAACTCCGGGTCCTCTCCGGGGAACTCGCGGGCCGCTCCTTCCCTCTCGCAGGCGAGCGCCTGACCGTCGGGCGGGGTCCGGACTGCGACGTGGTCCTGGCCATCCCGTCCGTCTCCCGCCTCCACGCCGAGATCCTTCCAGCGCCCGCGGGCGCCCTCGTCCGCGACCTCGGCAGCCACAACGGGATCCGGGTCGAGGGCCAGCGCGTCCCCGAGGCCGAGATCCCGCCGGGGGGCGTTTTCTCGATCGGCGGGATCCGGCTCCAGATCGCGACCCATGGGGATCGCCTCCCCGCCACGATCGATTCCCCCCCGAGCGCGCCGCTTGCCCCGGCCCCAGAGGCCCTGCCGGGCCAGGTCCTCTCCCCCGACGAGATCTTCGCGCACGTCTCCGGAGCGCCGGTCCCGAAGGCGAAGGCGGCGGAGAGGGCCGACGCGCGCGGCGAAGTCGCCCCGCCCGCGTCGCGCCGCCTCGCCCCGATCTTTTCGGTCCTCGCGCTGGGACTCGCCGCCTACGTGGTGCTCCGATCCGCCCCGGGCCCGGAACCCTACGCCCAGGAAACGATCGTGGCGGTCGGCCAGGAGATGATCATCTGGTGGAAGGGCGACCGGGACTACAAGACCCGCAGGGTCGAGACGGGGAAGCGCGGGGCGGCCGAGGACTTCGTCCCGGTCGAAAGCTCCGCGATCGCCACTGTCACGCGGGAGGGCATCCCCGCGATCCTCCGGGTCGTCGGGCGGCAGCGGGGGGACACGAGGGCGGTCTTCTTCGATTCGTTCGGCCGCGTCACGGGACGGCTCCGGATCCACGTGACCGGCGAGGCCCCGCCCGCCTTCGACCGATCCGAATTCGCGGGATGGGAACCCCCTCGCCGCGAGACGGAGGCGCGGGCCCTCTTCTCGGGCGCCTGCTCGCTCCTCGAAGGCAACCAGCCCTACCGGGCGTGGAAGATGTTCGGCAAGGCGGCCTTCATGACCCAGGACCTGAACCCCCGCCCGTCGGTCCACGCCGAATCGAAGGCCAAGGCGGGAGAGGCCGAGAAGGAGGTGGCGCGCCGCCTCGCCCCCCTCGAGACGAAGGCCTTCGACGCGGCCCGCGAGCAGGACTGGACCAAGCTCATCAAGGCCTGCGACGACCTCCGCCTGGTCATCCCCGATCCTGCAGACATCCGCCATCAGCGGTACTATCTATTGAGCCTCTACGCCAGAAGCCGGAGGCAGGAAGCATCGGAGAAGACCCCATGAGGCTCGTTCGAGACGGCCCGGGCGGCCGCCGGGAGTTCGAGATCCAGCCCCCGGAGGCGGTCGTCGGCCGGGACCCCGGCTGCGCGATCCGGATCGTCTCCCCCAAGATCAGCCGCCGGCACGTCCGGCTGACGCCGACGCCCGAGGGGCTGGAGGTCCTCGACCTCGGCAGCCGCAACGGAACGCACTTAAACGGCGCCCGGATCGAACGGGCCCTCATGAAGCCGGGCGACCGCCTCCGGATCGGGGACGTCCAGTTCCAGATCGCGCCGGAGGGCGGGGGGGCGTCGCCCGCAGCGCCCGCCCCGGCGGAGGCGGCGGCCGAGCCGCAGGGATTCGAGCCCGCGGACGACGCGGGCAGCGACACCCCGGTCGACAAGTTCTTCGCGCCCGTGCCCGCGGCCGCCCAGGCCCCCGCGGGGGGCCCGGGGGGCGGGGCGGGCGCCCGCCGCGGGGTGGTGGGGGCCCCCCCCCGCGCCCCCGCGGGGGG
>CAYHQZ010000251.1:0-5269 GCA_964358555.1 uncultured Planctomycetia bacterium | reverse complement strand
CGGGACGGCTTCTTCGGATGGACGAGGATCCGGGCCTCACCCTTCTCGATGATCCGCGCCGCCGAAGCCGGCGTGAGGCTCTGGGACTTCTTGTAGGTCTTCCCCCCGACCTCGTATTCGATCGTGACGTCCCGCACCCCGTTGACGATGTTCACGCCGTAGCTCGCGACATGGCCGGTCATCTCGATCCCGTGCAGGATGATCCCGACCGCGCGCTTGTAGAGCCCGAAGGCGATGAGGGCCACGACGGGCGTCGCGATGAGCGGCACCAACAGCGGCAGCCGCATCTTGTCCGGCTCGAGCCTCTCGAGCTTCAGGCTGACCCCGAAGACGTTCTCGAGGACGTACCAGGCCCAGACGAGCAGCAGCATGCTCCCCGAGACGACGACGTGGGACCAGAACGCGATGTTCACCTGCCCCTTGCGATCGAGGGGCGGCGGCGCCGCCTCCCCTTCCTCCGGCGTCCCCGATTCGACCGGCTCGCCTGCGTTCGCATTCGCCATGCTCTCGTCCTCCTGTCGTCCCCGAATCCCGGGGCGGCCGGCATCCTATCCGCGACGAAAAAAAGGTCAGCCCCCCGCCTTCTTCGCCTCCACCCACGCCTGGAACTCGGCCTCGGCGAGGACCTTGATGCCGAGGTCGTTGGCCTTCTTCATCTTCGATCCGGCTTTCGCGCCCGCGACGACGAGGGTGGTTTTCTTGGAGACGGAATCGGCGGCTTTCGCGCCGAGGGACTTGGCGAGCGCCGAGGCCTCCTCGCGGGTCATGGAGGCGAGCTCGCCGGTGAAGACGATGATTTCGCCGGAAAGCGGGCCGCTGCCTTCGGGTTTCGATTCGGCCTCGACGGGGAAGACCACGCCGCCGTTTGCGAGTTTCTCGAGGAAGGCGAGGCTCGACGGATCGTCGAACCAGGCCCGCACGGCGGCGGCGACGACGGGACCGACCTCGAGGATGTTCTCGAGCTCGGAGAGCTTCGCCAACTTGAGCGCATCCACGCTCCGGAAGCGCGCGGCGAGGACCTCGGCGACGTGCTCGCCGACATGGCGGATCCCCAGCGCGAAGATCAATTTCGCGAGCGGCCGGCGGCGCGACGCCTTGACGGCGGCGAGGAAATTGTCGGCCGATTTTTCCTTCTTGCCCGCGATCCCCATCGCCTGCTCGCGGGCGAGGAAATAGAGGTCCGCCGGGCCCTTCACCCCCCGCTCGCGCACGAGGGCCTCCACGAACTTGTCCCCAATCCCCTGGACATCCATCCCGCCGCGAGACGCGAAGTGGAGGATCCGCTCGCGGACCTGGGCGGGGCACGCCGCGTTGGGGCAGCGGATCGCGACCTCGCCCTCGACCTTCGCGACGGGGGTCGCGCACTCGGGGCAATTCTGCGGGATCGCCACGTCCCGCTCGGCCCCCGTCCGCGCGGAAGCATCCACCTCGACGACCTCGGGAATGACATCGCCGGCGCGCTGGACGAAGACGCGGTCGCCCACCTTGAGACCCAATCGCGCGATTTCCTCGAAGTTGTGCAGCGTCGCCTTCGAGACGGTGACGCCCAAATCCACGGGCTCGAGAATCGCGACGGGGGTGAGCACGCCGGTCCGGCCCACCTGGATCACGACGTCCATGAGCCTCGTGGCCTTCTTGTTCGCGGGAAACTTCCACGCGATGGCGGCGCGAGGCGCCCGGCTGGTGAATCCGAGCCGCCGGGCCAGCGCCCGATCGTCGACTTTGAGGACGAAGCCGTCGCAGTCGAAGGGGATGTCCTCCTTGTGCGTCGCACGGTGGTCGTAGAGGGCGAAGGCCTCCTCGAGGCCGGACACTCGCTTCGCCCAGGGCATCACCTTGAAGCCCCACGACCGCAGCGCCTCCAGGAATTCCCCGTGCGTCGCGAACTCGGCGCCCTCGATCCGGCCGTGACCGTAAAGCCAGGCGTCCAGCGGCCGGCTCGCCGTGATCCGCGGATCGAGCTGGCGCAGCGTCCCGGTCGCGAGGTTGCGGGGGTTCGAGAAGGGCTCGTTGCCCGCCTCGGTCCAGGTGCGGTTGAAATCCGCAAAGGCGGCACGCGGGATGTAGACCTCGCCGCGAACTTCGAGATGCGGCGGCGGCGTTCCGCGCAGCCGCAGCGGAATCGAGCGGATGGTCTTCAGGTTCGGCGTCACGTCCTCGCCGACGGCCCCGTCGCCGCGCGTGCCGCCGCGGACGAACACGCCGTTCTCGTAGACGAGCTCGATGGCGCCGCCGTCGATTTTGGGCTCGGCGGTGAAGGTCCAGGCCGGCTTCTCGCCCAGCAGCCGCTCCAGGCGCTCGATCCACGCGACGACGTCGTCTCGCGAGAAGGCGTTGTCGAGGGAGAGCATCGGCGGGTCGTGGGCGAACGGCGGGAACGCGGACGACGGCGCCGCCCCGACGCGCGTCGTGGGGGTGTCGGGGAGCACGAACTCCGGGAAGCGCGCCTCGAGGTCCCGAAGCTCCCACATCCAGCCGTCGTAGGTCGCGTCGTCCGCCTCGGGGCGATCCATTACGTAGTAGGCGTGGTTCGCCTTGTGGATCAGGTCCGCGAGGTCGCGCATCCGGGCGGCGGGATCGGGCGCCATGGCCGTGTTTATACCATTCCCGAGAAGGGCTTGCCCCCGTACCCTTCCCGCATGGCCTGGCTCGTCGCCCTCGGGGCGATCCTCGCGCTCGCGTTTTCCACGGCCCTCACGGGGCTCGCCCGCCGGCTCTCCCTCGCGGTTGGCTTCACCGACGATCCCGGACACCGCAAGATCCACGCCCAGCCCATGCCCCTCGGGGGCGGGGCTGCGATTTTCCTGTCCGTCTGGATCCCGGTCCTCGCCTGCGCCGCCGTGGCCCTGTACGGCTTCCCCGCGTGGCTCGCCCCGCCGGGATCGATGCTGGCGCGCTTCCATGCGGATTGGATCGCGATCCATGTCCCCGGATTCGCCTCGCGAATGCCGGAGATGTGGCTCCTTCTCGGCGCAAGCGCCGCGATCCTCGCGATCGGCCTCGTGGACGACCGCTTTCACCTCACCGCGCGCGCGAAGTTCGTCTGCGTCCTCGCGGTCGCGGCGGCGCTCGCCTCGTCGGCGGAGGGGTTCCGATCGAGCCTGTTCTTGCCGGAGATCCCCGCCCGGATCCTCACCATCCTCTGGATCGTCGGGATCACGAACGCGATGAATCTCCTCGACAACATGGACGGGCTCTCGGCCGGGGTCGCCGCGATCGCGGCCGGCTTCTTCCTCTCGGTGGCGCTCCAGCGGGAGCAGTGGTTTTTGGCGATCTTCCTCGGAATCCTGCTCTTGTCGGCGCTCGGGTTTTTGGCCTGGAACTTCCCCCCCGCCCGGATCTTCATGGGCGACGCGGGCAGCCTCTTTCTCGGCTTCTGCCTCGCCGTCGCGAGCATCCGCCTCACCTACGTGCCCGAGGGCGACACGCACGCCCTCTTCCCCGTCGTCGTGCCGATGCTCATCCTCGCGGTCCCGATCTACGACACGGCCTCGGTCCTCTGGATCCGGTTCCGGAAGGGCACGCCTCTCTTCCGGGGCGACATGAACCACTTCTCCCACCGCCTCCTCGCGCTCGGCCTCTCCCCGCGGGAGGCGCTTCTCGTCATCTACCTGCTGGCGTTCTTCGTCGGGCTCTCGGCCCTGACGATCTACCGCTCGACCCCCGCGGAATCCGCGGTCCTGCTGCTGCAGGGATTCGGGGTCCTCGCGATCATCGCTCTCCTCGAGCGGGCGGGGCGCCGGAAGAAGGAGGCTTGAGTTGGCGCGATTCGGAAAGCCCTCCATGCCGGACTTCTCCCACATCGTCCTCGGGGCGATCCTGCTCGTCCGGCCGCTTTCGCTCTGGGAGCCGTTCGCCGACCGGGTCTTCATCCTGATCGGGCTTCTCATCGCGCTCTCGATGCGCCTGCTCGCCGCGGGCCAAGCGGGCCGCCCGTTCCGCCTCCCGCCGGCGGGGCTCTTCCTCGGGGCGGTCGCCATCGCCGCGGCAGCGTTCGTGTTCCTCCGGGGCCCCGGGGTCAGCCGGAACGGTATCGAGGAGACGGCGGACCTCGTCTCGGCGGCCGTTCTCTTTTTGCTCGCCTACGACGCAGGATCCGATCCCGCCCGCGCCCGGCGCCTCATCGCGGTCGCCGTCGCCGCGCTCGCCATCTCGTCTTTCTACGGCCTCCTTCAGATCATCTCCCTCGAACGGCTCCGGGAAACGGTCCCGGGACTCCTTAGCGAGGGGAAACTCATTCCCGGCCTCGAGGGAATCGAATCGGATCAGCACAAGGAACTGCTCGACCGCCTCTTCACCCGGCGGATCTTCGGGACGTTCATCCTCCCGAACCTCTTCGGCGGATTCCTCGCCGCCCTCCTGCCCGTCGCGGCGGGGCTCCTGATCGACAACCTCCGGCGATCCCGCCGGGACCCGAACCAACCCGGCCGCCCGCTCTGGCTCGTCCCCGCCGCCGCCGTCGCGGTCGCGGTGCCCGCCTTTTTCCTCGCCCGTTCCTACGGCGCCTGGCTTGCCCTCGCGGCCGCGGCCGCGGCGTTCGGCGCGATGGCCCTCCGGAGGATCGCCCCGGACCATCCCGCCGCCCGCGCCGCCCCCTGGGCTCTCGCAGTACTCCTCGCGGCCGGCGTCGTCGCCTTCGGGCTCCTCGTCTCGAAGCCTGCGCCCCGGGACGACGAATCCTCGTTCGCGCAGCGCGTCCACTACTGGAAGGCGGGCCTGAAATCGTTCGCGGAGGCTCCCGTTGCAGGCCATGGCCTCGGCCGCTTCGGCGAGGAATACATGCGCTTCCGCCCGCCCGAGGCCGACGAGACGCAACGAGCCCACAGCGCCTACGTCGAATGGGCGGTCGAGGGCGGAGTCGTCCTGCTCGCCCTCTTCCTCGCCTGGTTCATCGCCATCGGAAGGCTCGCCGTCCGCGGGACGGCCGACGCCGACCCGGCGGAAGCGCCCCCGCGCGCGAGCGGAAGCGCGCTTCCGGAAGGGGTCCTCGCGTTCCTGCTCCTCCTCTTCTTCCAGCCGGTCCTCTTCGACGAGGTCTTCGCGTGGTTTTTATCGCCCGACTCGGGGGCCGCCCCCGCGGATTCGTGGACGATCCTCCACGCCTTTCTCATCGCAGGCTTCATCGCCTTCCTCCCCGCCGCCTTCTCGGCGGCGGCGAGGGCCGCGGGCGCCTGGACCCGGATCGGGATCGCGGCGGGGGGAGCGTCCTTCCTGGTCCACGCGTCGGGCGAGTTCGTCGCGCAGGCCCCGAGCGTCTTCCACATCGTCC
>CAYHQZ010000250.1:0-5277 GCA_964358555.1 uncultured Planctomycetia bacterium | reverse complement strand
CCGGCCCGGCGGGGACGGCCGGCGGGGGCGGGAGCGGTCGCGGGGGCGGGAGCGGCGCTAGGGTCGCGACGGGTTCGGGCGGCTTCGCCGGAACGGGCTCGGGAGGCGGGAGCCGCTTGGCGAGGCGCCGGAGGTGCTCCTCCTGCAGATCCTCATCGCCCGTAAAAAGCCCCTTGATGCTCTTGGGATTTTCACCGGTCGCGATGCCCGAAGGATCCGTGGGCCTGGGATCGGCCGGCGCGGGCGGCAAGAGGTCCGCGGGGGCGGGATTCTTCTTGGCCGCCACGGGCTCGGTGGGCCTGGGGATCTCGGGAATGGGCGGCGGGGACAGCGGCGGGGTTCCGTTCCCGGCTTCCGGCCGGGACGCGACGTCGACCGGAATCGCCGGGGGCGGCTTCGGCGCCGCGGGCTTCGAGGGCTCGTCGGAACGCAGCGCCGACTTCGCCATCTGCAACCGAAGTTCGGAAATCCGGCTGTCCTGCTCGCGGATCGTCCGGGAGAGTTCGTCCACCCGCGAGAACAGATACCAAGCCACGGCGACGGCCATCCCGGCAAACACGATTCCCCAGGGGCGGATGGCGCCTGGATCCCGAACCGACGGAGACGGGGGCGTTGTCATATCAGGCAATCGGGTTCCTCCCCCCCCGACCGAAAGTACCACGGGGGGCCTCAAACCGCAAGGGGCCGCGCGTCAGTGCCGGGGCTCGCCCGCCTCCTTGTCCTTTTCGATGCGCTTGATATGGGGGATCCGGCTGACGAGGTCCTTGAGGCTTATCCCCGTGAGCGACTCGATGACCACGGGCAGCTGGGCGATGATCTCGGTGACGTCCTTCGTGATCCGCGAGGCCCCCGCCCCGCCATCCCCGCCGCCCGTGTTCACGATGACGATCTTCTCGGTCTTCGAGAGCGGCTCGGCGATGGCGCGGGCCAGTTCCGGCATCTTGTCGATGAACATCTGGATGATGGCCGCCTCGTTGTAGGCGCGCCAGGACTGGGCCTTCTTCTCCATCGCCTCGGCTTCCGCGAAGCCCTGGGCCTTGATGACCTCGGCCTGGGCGAAGCCCTTCGCCTTCGTCGCTTCCGCCTCCCCAAACCCGACCGCCTTGGTCGCGGCGGCGTGCCCCGCGCCCTCCGCCTCGATCTTGTAGCGCTCGGCGTCCGCAAGGGCGCGAATCTTGTAGAGCTCGGCGTCGGCGAGGGCCTGGATCTTCTGCCGCTCCGCCTCGGCGGGCTTCTGGACCGTCGCCATCAGCTCCTTTTCCCGGCGGCTGATTTCCTTCTCCTGGACCTCGATCAGGCGCTCCCGCTCGACGACCTGGACCTGGATCTCTTCGCTCTTCACGGCCTGGCTCGTCTTGTATTTCTGGACGTCGTAGGCGAGGTCCGCCTCGGCCTTCTTCGTGTTCACGGAGGCCTGGTATTCGGCGCGACGCATCTCGTAGTCCCGCTGCGACTCCGCGATCTTCGTGTCGGCGGCGTACTTCGCCTCCTGGGCGGCCTGCTGGGCCTGGGCGCTCCGGATCGTCGCCTCCCGATCCGCCTCCGCCTGTCCGACGATCGCGTCCTTCTTCACCTGGGCGGTGCGGGGCTTCCCCAATGCGTCGAGGTAGCCCTGGGAGTCCTTGATGTCGCGCAGCGTGAACGAGACGATCTGGAGGCCCATGTTCGCGAGGTCCGTCGCCGCGACCTCCTGGACCCGGCCGGCGAAGGCGTCCCGGTTCTTGTAGATGTCCTCGATGTTCATCGCGCCCAGGATGGCGCGCAGGTGCCCTTCGACCGTCTGGAGGGCGACCCGCATGATCTCCTCCTGGGATTTCGAGAGGAACTGCTCGGCCGCGGTCGTGATGGATTCCAGATCGCCCCGAATCTTGATCTGGGCCACGCCGTCCACCCTCACGGGCACGCCCTTTTCCGTGTAGACCTCCGGCGTTTGCACGTCGAGGGTCATCACCTCGAGCGACATCCGCTCCGCCTTCTCGATGACGGGGATGACGAAGGTGCCGCCGCCTTTCACGATCCGGAAGCCGCGGTCCTGGGTGCGCCGGCCGGAGACGATCAGGACCTCGTTGGGGCCGACCTTCTGGTAGCGGGAGAAGAGGATGACGAGAAAGACGAACAGGACGATGACGGCCGCGATGATGACGAAGATGACCCACGGATTCATGTCGTTCTCCCCGGGCTAGTCGCCCTTCCGCACGTAGACCACGTTTCCCACGAGACGCTCGATGACGACGGCCGTATGGGCCGGAACCGCCCAGCCCTGGACGTGCCTCGCGGGCGCGGTGAACCGCGACCCCCGGGCCGTGTAGGCAATCTCGCCGATCCCGTTCTCCAGGATGGGCGTGAGAACCTGCGCGACGATGCCGGCGAGCTCGGAAGCGTTGGGCTCGCTCGACTGCTGGGTGATGGAAAATATCTTCGCGAAGATCGCGAGCATCCCGGCCGTCACGGCGGCCCCGATTCCGAAGGCGATCGGGATCGAGACGTAGGCGCCGGTCTTGACATATTCCTCGAGGACGAAGCCGGACGCCCCGAAGCATGTCACGAAGATCGCGATGGCGGTCGGGGACATGGGGGAGAGATGGACCGAGTGGTCGTGCCCGCCGGAGACGTCCCCGCCCCCGGCATCCCCTCCGGAGGCGTCGATGCCGTGATCGCCGATGCCGAAGATCCCTGCGAAGACGGCGTTCAGGAGGGCCCAGGCCAAGCCCACGATGACGCAGACCAGGTACATGATGGCGACGCCGCTCATGGATTCCTCCGGTTTTCGGAGCTCGGGGGCGAGGAAGGCCCCTTGCGCCAGACCGGGCCCGTCGGGGGCTCCGGCATGGAGGGGCGGGACAGCGGAACGGGACGGCGGGGCTCGGACGAGGGCGGCGGCGCGGGGCGAGGAGTTTCCTTCCGGAACGGTTCGGGAACGGGCGGGGGCGAGGCGCGCGGGATGGCCGGCGGCGGCGGCGGGCGGGACGCGGACGGCGGCGGCGCGGGACGGGGCGGCGGCGCGGCGGACGACGATCGCAGGTGCTGATCGATCGTAAGCGGATCGGACAGGGGAACCGGACCGGACCGGGGAGCAGCGGAGGCCGTGCCGCCCCCAAGGGCCTCGCACACGAGCTGGACCCGGCGGGTCTCGAGAGAATAGAAGAGCCCGACGACGGGGGTTCCCTTGATCATCGGCGAGGCCGCGAGGGACTCCACGGTCCGCCGGACGTTGTCCTCGGCTGATCCGAACACCCCGAGGAATTCCCGCAAGTCGCCCGGAACGGCGTCGCGCGAAATCCCCCGCTCTCGCATCGCGTCCAGGAACGGCAAAACGTCCCCGGACGTCCGGCAGTCGGAATGTCCCACGACCAGGACGCCGGCGGCGCCGAGCCGCAGGATCGCCACCGCGACGGAGCGCTCGAGGTCCCGGCAGCCCGGGGCGATCGTGTTGCCGGAGTTCCGGATCAGCACGGAAGCGCCGGGGGCGAGCCCCAAGGCGGCCTCCAGGACCAGGGTGAGCCGCGGATCCTGGCAGGTCACGAGGACGAGCGGCGGCCCCCCTCCCGCCGGGGCCTCCCGCCGGGGCGCGTTCGAGGCGACGAAGGTCTCGTTCGCGCGGAGGATCCGGGCGGCAAGCGGGGAGGGATTCGCGGTGGCGCTCATCTAGGTCCGGCCGGTTCGGGCCAGCGGGGGCGATTATAGAAACCGGGGGGGCTTTCCGATACACCGGCTTCCCGGTCCCGCGACGCGGGCGAATCTTGTCAAGGCGATGCGAGCGATCTATAAGCGGGTCCCTCCGTGAACGAAAACCCCAGCCCATCCGGACCCGAGGGCTTCCTATCCAACCCGGCCCTGGAGCGCTGACCGGGGGATGGAACTCACGGTTCGCGAGGCCTCGAATCTTCTCCGGATTTCCGAAGAGGACATCTATGGCTGGATCGAGGAGGGAGGCCTTCCGGCCCACCGGGTCCACGAGCAGTACCACCTGAACTGCGCGGAATTGCAGGAGTGGGTCACGACCCGCGGGATCGAGGTGCCCGTCGGGTGTTTCGAGGAGGCATCGCCGGGACCGGCCCGGCCGGGCCTTCGGGACGCCATCGAGCGGGGCGGGATCGTCTTCGGCGTCCGGGGCGAAAGCCGGGAGGAGGCCCTCCGCGCCCTCCTTGAGGCGATGCCGCTGCCGCCCTCGACGGACCGCGCGCTCCTGCTCGGCGTGCTCCAGGCGCGCGAGGCGCTGGCCTCGACCGGGATCGGCGACGGCATCGCCATCCCGCATGTCCGCAGCCCCATGGTGCTTTCCGTCGAGCGGCCGTTCGTCACGCTGGGCTTTTTGGAGCGCCCCGTCGAGTTCGGCTCCATCGACGGACGCCCCGTCCACACCCTCTTCTCCCTCGTCTGCCCCACGGTCCGCAGCCACCTGCAGATCCTGTCGCGGCTCGCCTTCGCCCTGCGCGAGGCCGGCTTCCTGGAGGCCGTCCGGCAACGCGCGCGCAAGGAGGAGATCCTGCGCCTGGCGGGACGGGTGGACGCGCAGGTCGACGCGGCGGCGAAGGGAACGGGCGCATGAGCCTCCTGCTCGTCTCGCTCTCGGTCCTCGCCCTTTCGGGCCTCGCCGCGTTCGCGCTCTCGCGCGCCCCCGCCGTCGCCTCGCGCGTCGGGGCCTGGGGCGCGGCCGCCGGCTGCGCGATCGGGATCGTGCCGGCCGTCCGGGGGATTCTCGGGGAGGCGGAGGCGGCGGTGCGGCTGCCCTGGTCGATTCCCGTCGGGGCATTCTCCGTGGGGCTCGACCCTCTCTCGGCCTTCTTCCTCCTGCCGACGCTTTTCCTCGGCGGGCTCTCGGCGATCTACGGGGTCGAATACATGAAACCCTACGAGGGGCGCAAGGCGATCGGCGCGTCGTGGCTCTTCTTCAACGCGCTCCTCGCGAGCATGGCGCTCGTCCTCACGGCAAAGAACGCCGTCCTCTTCCTCCTCGCCTGGGAGGCGATGGCGCTCTCGTCGTTCTTCCTCGTCGTCTTCGATCACGAGAAGGAGAAGGCGCGCGAGGCGGGCTGGACCTACATGGTCGCGACCCACCTCGGAACCGCTTTCCTGATCGCCTTCTTCCTGATCCTCGGGCAGCGGAGCGGTTCGCTCGATTTCGAGGCCCTTCCGGCGGGCGCGAGGGAAGCGGCGGACCTCTTGTTCCTGCTCGCTCTCGTCGGGTTCGGGACGAAGGCCGGGTTCGCGCCGCTGCACGTCTGGCTTCCCGAAGCCCACCCCGCGGCCCCGAGCCACGTCTCGGCGGTGATGTCG
>CAYHQZ010000249.1:0-5345 GCA_964358555.1 uncultured Planctomycetia bacterium | reverse complement strand
TCCGGCTCACCGAGGGCCACCACGCGAAGGTGGAGGAGAAGCCCGAGGTCAAGAAAGCCGGTGGCGTCTACTACACGCCCTCCTACATCGTGGACTACATCGTGAAGAACACCGTGGGCAATCTTGTCGAGGGCAAGACCCCCCGCCAAGTCGCCGGCGACAAGCGCCACCCGCCGCTGCGCGTCCTCGATCCCGCTTGCGGCTCCGGCTCTTTCCTCATCGGCGCCTACCAGTTCCTTCTCGACTGGTACCGCGACCAGTACGTCTCGGACGGACCCGAAAAGCACCCGAAGGAATTGTTCCGGGTCGGCCCCGGCGTCCGGGGTGTTCCGTCCTCGCCTGCTGGTGGGGGAGCGGCGAATCCGAAAGGCGCCTTCGGAGCGCGCGCGGACGGGTCTCTCCCGGCCGGCGGCGAATCCGCGCCGCCGACTGCCGGTTGGGTCCCTGGCCCCGACGGCGCCAATGCGCCCCCAGCGCCCACGTACGACACGCCGCCGGAACCCGGCTCCGGCCCTCTCGTCGCCGCCGATTCCGCCGCCGCACGCGCCGCCCCGCGGCGTCCCCTCGGCGAATGGCGCCTGACCACCGCCGAGCGCAAGCGGATCCTGCTAGACCACATCTACGGCGTAGATATCGACCCCCAGGCCGTCGAAGTCACCAAGCTCTCGTTGCTCCTGAAGGTCTTGGAAGGAGAAACCCACGAATCCCTAGGCCGCCAAGGCCGCCTCTGGCGCGAGCGGGCGCTACCGGACCTAGGGGCCAACATCAAGTGCGGAAACTCTCTCATCGGGCCGGATTTCTACGAGGGGAATGGCCAGGGCAAACTCTTTGCCGACGCAGAGGAACGATACCGGGTCAACGCGTTCGATTGGAGGGCGGAATTCAAACCGGTTTTCGCTGGGGATAATCCCGGATTTGATGCGGTGGTGGGGAATCCGCCGTATGTGCGGATCCAGGCGATGAAGGAATGGGCGCCGCTGGAAGTCGAGTTCTACAAAAAAGCCTACCGTTCCGCTGTCTCGGGCAATTACGACATCTATGTCGTATTTGTGGAGAAAGGCTTGAGCCTCCTTGGGGTGCACGGAAGACTCGGATTTATTTTGCCGCACAAGTTTTTCAATGCCAAATACGGCGAAGCCTTGCGAAAGGTATTGTCCGACGGGAAACATCTTTTCGATATCGTCCACTTCGGCGACCAGCAGGTTTTCGAGGGGGCGACGACCTATACATGCCTGATGTTCCTGGATAAGTCCGGTGCGGATAGGTGCGGCTTTGCAAAGGTCAATGACCTTGTCGCATGGAAAGCGAACGGGAAGGCCGAACGAGGAAAGATTCCGGCCGGAAAGATCGGGGAGGCGGAGTGGAATTTTGCCGTAGGGCAGAGCGCAAAGCTATTCGAGAAACTCAACCGGATGCCGGTGAAATTGGGCTCAATGGCGGAGATCTTTGTCGGACTCCAGACCAGCGCAGACGATGTCCTGATATTGGATTTCGTGAGAGAGACGTCACGTACCCTGCAGCTCCGTTCAAAGTCGTTGAATTGCGAGTGGGCATTCGAGAAGGGCTTGCTGTATCCACTAGTTAGCGGAACGGACGTTAGTCGATATCGCGACCTGCCTAAGCGGCAATACATTCTTTTTCCTTATCTGGTTCAAGATGAGGCGGCCACGCTTATGAGTTTTGATTCCATTGAGAAGTCCTTCCCTAGGACGGCGGCCTATCTTGAAAAAAACAAGATGAGGCTGGAAGGACGCGAGCGAGGAAAGTTCAAGGGGAGGGATTGGCATAGATTTGGTAGAAGCCAAAACCTTGGCATTCAACGAAGAATAAAGGTTTGCGTGCCACGCCTGGTGGACGAACTCTGCGCTGCCTATGATCGCGAAGGCAACCGATTTTTGGACAACGTGGACGTCGGTGGTGTCACGCTGAAGCCGCAGTACATAAACCACGATCTGTCATTCCTTGTCGGGATTATCAACTCCAAGCTTCTCCGATGGTATTTTCCGTTCGTAAGCGCTCCATTCAGAGGCGGCTGGAGATCGGCGAACAAACAATTCCTCTCGCAGCTTCCCGTTCGCATTATCGATTTCTCCGACGCAAAGGATAGATCCGCACACGATCGGCTCGTTCTCCTTGTCGAGCGGATGCTCGTGTTGCACCCACTGCTTAACGTGTCAAGGTCGCCTGACGCGAAAGGGCGCATCGAACGCGAGATCAAGGCTATCGACGACCAGATCGATCGATTGGTCTATGAGCTCTATGGGTTAACCGGGGACGAGATCCTGATTGTCGATGCAGAGAATGATAATTCATAGCAAGGGGCCTTATGGTGGGAGCTGAAAAGCCTTTCCTGTTCGTTGGATCGTCCGTGGAAGGCCTTGGAATAGCGAATGCAATACAAGCAAATATTGATAAGGATTTTGAGGTGGCTAGGCGCCTCGGGAAGGTAGGGTAAACGATGAAAAACGACTTGGCCATTTTTGAGGGGCACGGAATCCGGCGCATCTATGACGAGAAGACCGAGACGTGGTGGTTTTCGGTCGTGGACATCATTCGAGTCCTCACCCAGCAGCCGGATTACAAGGCGGCGCAGAACTATTGGAAGGTTCTGAAGCACCGCCTAAAGAAGGAGGGCTCGCAGTTGGTTACAAAATGTAACCGACTGAAACTGGAAGCCGCCGACGGGAAAAGATACCTGACGGAGGTCGCTACCGCCGAGACGCTGTTGCGCCTGGTGCAGTCGGTGCCCAGCCCCAAGGCCGAGACTATCAAGATTTGGCTCGCCAAGGTTGGCTACGAGCGGATCCAGGAGATGGCCGACCCCGCCCGCTCTCTGGAGCGCGCCCGCGAGACATGGAAAAAGCACGGGCGCAGCGAGAAGTGGATTCAGCAGCGCATGACCGGGCAGGAGACACGAAACAAGCTCACCGATTATTGGGCCGGGCATGAGATCAAGCAGGGCGAGGAATACGCAATTCTCACGAACATCATCCATCAGGAATGGAGCGGGGTCAGCGTCAATGCCCACATGGATTTGAAAGGGCTCAAGACCCAGAACCTGCGCGACCACATGAGCGAGGCGGAGCTCATCTTCACGGCCCTCGCCGAACTTTCCACCCGCCAGATTGCCGAGACCATCGTCGCCACCGGCATGGCCGAGAACCAGACCGCCGCGAAAACAGGCGGCAAGATTGCGAAACGCGCCCGCCTGGAACTCGAAGCCAAGACCGGCAAGAAGGTCGTGACCGGGGAAAACTACCTGCCTTTGGATACTGTCAAAAGAATCCGAGGGGCGAAAGGTGAATGAATGGCCATGAAAAAAGAAAACAAACTCCAGATACGCAACAGCACCGCAGAGTTTCTGATCTTCACCAGGCAGGCGGGCGAGGACGGGATCGAGGTGTGCGTGGCGGATGAAACGGTCTGGCTGACGCAGAAGCTCATGGCGGCGCTGTTCGAGGTTACGGTTCCGACGATCAATGAGCACCTGGGCAACCTCTATTCTCAAGGAGAAATAGTGAAGGGCTCAACTGTTCGGAATTTCCGAATAGTTCGAAAGGAGGGCGGGCGGGAGGTGGCGCGGGCTGTCGAGTTTTACAACCTCGACGCCATCATCGGGGTGGGCTTCCGGGTGAACTCGGCGCGCGCGATCCAGTTCCGGCAGTGGGCGACGGGGGTGTTGCGGGACTACTCCATTCGCGGCTACGTGCTGGACAAGGAGCGGCTGAAGAACGGCGCATTCTTCAGCAAGGAGTATTTCGAGAGCCTGCTGGCCGAGATCCGCGAGATCCGGGCGAGCGAGCGGAGGTTCTACCAGAAAATCACGGACATCTATGCCACGGCGATGGATTACAGCGCGGATGCCGAAATCACGAAGGCCTTCTTTGCGACCGTCCAGAACAAGCTCCACTTCGCCATCCATGGGCGGACCGCCGCGGAATTGATCGTGGAACGGGCGGACAGCAGGAAGGATAGGATGGGGTTGACCGTCTGGAAGAACGCCCCGCACGGGAAGATCCTCAAGCCGGACGTTTCCGTCGCGAAGAACTATCTCAACGAAAAGGAACTGAAGGCGCTCGATCGCATCGTGACGATGTATCTCGACTATGCCGAGGACCAGGCGGAGCGGAAGATCCCCATGACCATGGAGGACTGGGCCAAGAAGCTCGGCGCCTTTCTCAAGTTCAACGAGCGGGACATCCTCGACAATCCCGGCAAGGTCAGCCAGGAAGTCGCCAAGGCCTTTGCCGAGAGCGAGTTCGAGAAATACCGGATCGTGCAGGATCGGCTGTTCGAGTCGGACTTCGATCGCCAAATCAAGAAGGCCCTGGAAGGGGGTAGGGTGCGAGAAACGAGACCGGGGAAACGGGCGAAGTGATCCGGGGCGGCCGCCGCCGCTACGCCGGCCGGCCGGGGGGCGATGTGCCGGGCGGGGGCGGGAGCTCCGAGAGGGCGGCGTCGAGGCCGGCGAGGTCCTCGAAACGTTTTGCGAGCTCGGGGTCGTTCGCGGCGAGGTCGGATTGGTGGACGGCGAGGATCCGTTCGAGGATTTTCCGCGCGCAGAGTTCGCGCTTGGCGACGAGGCCGCGGCGCTCGAGGACTTCGGGGCGCTCGCCGGCCATTCCGGCGCGGCGCGCGACGTCGACGACGCGCTCCTTGCGCTCGTGGAGGTAGGCGGCGGCCGCGTCCTTCTTCTGGCGGGCGGTGTCCGCGAACTGGGCGGCCTTCGCCCTCGCGCTCGCGGCCTTCTCGGTGGCGGAATCCTTTAATCGTTGGGTCGTTGCCTCCAGCCGCTCGTCCATCCGGGCGAACTTTTCCCGCGCCCCCGTGGCGAGCGACGTTCCCTTTTCCCTCGCTTGGGATGCGAGGGCGGCGCTCTTGTCCTGGACGGCCTGCTTCATCTGCCCCAGGCGCGAGAGCGCCGCGTCCTTTCGCTCCTTCAACGCCCCGAACGCCCGGCCGAAAAAGCCGCCGCCTGCACCTTCCTCCGGCGCGGGGGCCTCGGGCGGGGGGGCCGGAGCCGGAGCCGGCTCGGGCGTGGGAGAAGCGGCGGCGGGAGGGGGTGACGAGGGCGTGACGGGTGGGGTTGGGGCGCCGACGCCTTCCGCCGGCACCTCCGTCGCCTCGGGGATCTCCTCGATGAGATCGGGGACGGGCTCTACCTCGCCGTCTTCCTTCTTCGCTTCTCCTTCCATCGTCCACCTCCGCCGCTTCCACAGTATTCCCGCCCGCCGGGCCGTGCGCTAGTCCCTCCCCCGACCGGCGGATTCCTTGGGTATCGAACCTATGCGGTAGGGGTAACAACCGGGCACGGGCTCGGGGCGGGGACTCGTCTCGCGCTCCCG
>CAYHQZ010000248.1:0-5431 GCA_964358555.1 uncultured Planctomycetia bacterium | reverse complement strand
CATGCGAGCCTCGGACAACCGGCCCGCGCGCGCCGTGAGGGATCGCCGATCCACCGTAAACACCTGCGTGAGGTTCAAGACGGATTCCTTCGGCAATCCCCCCTCGCGCCTCCCGACGGCCACGCAGCCGGGAAGGTCCTGGAATTTCATGTTCGAAGTGAACATGGCGACGACGACGGTGCCGAGCCGGCTTGCGTTGAATTCGTCGGCCTGCACGACAAGGACCGGCCGGCGGTACCCGGGTCCGGACCCCGCGGGCTCCGGGATGTCCGCCCACCAGACCTCGCCGCGGACCATCACCACGACCCTTTCGGCATCGCGCGAGCCTGCAAGGCCGCGGCGTCCGGGTCGAGCGCGAGCCCGCCGTTCTCCTCGATGAATCGGTTGATCCGCTCGGTGATCCCGGCGGCCTCGCTTCGGCGCACATAGGCGGAAAGGGCCTCCGCATAGAGGCGGCTCCGGGGGATCTTCATCCTTTTCGCCATGCGCTCCGCCGAACGGAACACGGGATCGGGAATCGAGACGGCGGTCTTCATGGCATTAGTATAACCGGGTATGAATCGACGGGCAACCGCCCCCGTCCCCGCCCCCCCTACCGCAGCGGAATCCCCGCCATCCGCGTGTAGCGCGCGCCGCCGGGCTCGAGATCGGATCGGAAGAGGACGACCTCGCGGACCTCGACCATGTCGTCGAGGCCGTCGGCCAGTTCGCCCCACGCCGCGGCCGCGTCCGCATCCAGCCTTCCGTCCGCGCGCCCCACGGTCAGGTGCGGCTTGAAGGGGCGCTCCTCGCGCTTGAACCCGGCCTCGCCGAGGGCCGTCTCCAGTTTTCGCGCGATCTCCTTCAGCGGCTCCGCCCCCGCCCCCGTCCCGAGCCAGAAGACCCGCGGCCGCTCGGGCGAGGGGAAGACCCCGGCCCCCTCGATGTCGAGGGAGAACGGCGCGGTCCCCTTGAGGGCGGCGGCGGCGATCCGGACGGCGTCCGGGATCCGGACGTCCTCCATGCCGCCCATGAACTTCACGGTGAAGTGGACCGCCTCCGGCCGCGCCCACCGGACCCCCTGGATCCGCGACTTCCAGCGGGGGAGCCGGATCCCGATCTCCTCCCGCAGCGACGACGGCGCCTCCACGGCGAAAAAGGATCGGACGGCTTCCATGGACACCTCCGGACGGCATCCTACCGCCCTGCCGCGCCCGTCAGCCCTCGAGGACCCTGCGCAGGACGTTCGCCAGTTCCCGAATCCCATAGGGCTTCTGGAGGAAGGCCTCGAAGCGGACCTCCGCCTCCTCGACGGCGGAGAGGCGCTCCGGGAATCCGCTCGACAGGATCAAGGGGACATCCGGCCGGATCCCGCGCAGCGCCCGGCCGGCGGCGTGGCCGTCCATCCCCGGCATCGTGAAATCCGTCAGGACCGCCCGGAACGACCCCGGTGCGGCCCGGAACGCCTCGACCGCGAGCGCGCCGCTCTCGACGGCGACGACCTCGAAGCCGAGCCGCCGCAGGAACCGCCGGCCCGTGTCGAGGACGGATGATTCGTCGTCCACGAGGAGGATCGTCCCTGTCCCCCGCCAGTCGGTCAGGGCCTCCTCCACCGCCTCCGCCTCGACCGGCCGGCTCGACGCCGGGAAGAAGACCCGGATGCGCGTGCCCTTCCCCCGTTCGCTCTCGACTCCGATCGCCCCGCGATGCCCCCGGACGATCCCGAGGACCGCCGCCAGGCCGAGTCCCCGGCCCTTGGCCTTCGTCGTGAAGAAGGGCTCGAAGATCCGAGCCTGCGTCTCCTTGTCCATCCCGCAGCCGGTGTCGGCGACCTCGAGGCAGACGCTGGGGCCGTCCGCGAGGTTCGATCCGAGCAACAGCCCCGCGCGCGCCCCCGGGTCCGGCAACGCCGCCTTCGCCGAGAGAAGGACTTCGCCCCCGTCCGCGCCCTGCGCTTCCGCGGCGTTCAGAATCAGGTTCATGATGATCTGCCGGACCTGGGTCTCGTCCCCCTCGATGGGCGGCAGATCCTTCGGGAAGTCGAGCCGCAGGACCGCCTTCTTCGCAAGCGACACGTCGAGCAGCTGGGTCATGTCGCGCACCAGGGCCGCAAGATCCAGCGCCCGGAGCTCGAACTGCCCGCGGCCCGAGAAGACGAGCATCTCGCGGCACAGATCCGCCGCGCGCTTCGAGGCCGCCTCCACCCGATTCAGGCTCGCCCGGACGGGCGCCCCGGGGGCGATGTCGAGGCCCGCGATCTCGAGATTGCCCAGGATGACCATCAGGAGGTTGTTGAAGTCGTGGGCGATCCCGCCGGCGAGCAGGCCCAGGCTTTCCATCTTTTGCGCCTGGCGCAACTGCTCCTCGAGTTCCTTGTGCTCCGTGATGTCCTGGCCGGAAGAGAGCGTCCCGATGATTCCGGCGTCGTTCATCAGGATCGTGTTGTGCCAGAGGATCCGCCGGACGCCCCCCTTCCTCGTGACAACATTGCTCTCCACGAACTCGAGCCCGGCGAGGTCCCCGGCCAGCAGACGCGCCAGGACCCCGCGGACCCGATCCCGATCCGGCGCCGGGATGAACGTCCCAACCCAGTCCAATCCCTGCGCATCCGACCGGCCGCCGCCGCTTTCCTCCCAGGGACACTCCAGGACCGCGGACCCGGCGTGGTTGAGCAGCGCGATCCGGCCCTCCCGATCGAGGGCGAGGATGATGGCGGGCGCGATGTTGAGGAATCGGCGGGCCCTCTCCTCGCTTGCACGCAATGCCGCCTCGCCGGCCGCCCGCTCCTCGTTCAACTGCCGGTAGAAGGCCTTCGCCTGGATGCTGGCGTAGAGCCGCACGGACATCCCGGCGAGAAGCGCGAGCGAGATCGCGACGGCGAACAAGAGGCGCGTCCGGATCCGAAGCGGCGCGTAGACCTCGGCGGCGTCGGTCTTCGCAACGAGAATCCACGGCGTATTCGGGATCTGGAGCGTCGCCGCGAGGACGCTCGCGCCCCGGTAGTCCGGGGCCTCCAGGACGCCCTCGAATCCCTCGACGGCCTGCGCCAGGACGGGATCCGCCTTTCCGATCGGCCGGCGCAGCCCGAGGGCGGGGCCCTTCACGTGGCGCAGCCCGTTCAGGTAGAGCGCTTCGCCGTCGTCCATCCGCGCGAGGAGCAGCTCCGAGGTCGCGCTGGGCACGGGCCACCGGGGCAGGAGCGGGTAGAAATCCTCGCTCACCTCCTCCCCGAGGATCACGGCCCCGACGAACTCGGTCCGCTTGCCCTCCTGGACCGACAGCGGCGCGACGACCTCGACGCGGACCCGGTCCTGGGCGCGATGGAAGTCTCCGAAGAGGACCCGCCGGGTGGCCCGTGACCGGCGGAAGAGCCGCGACATCTCCTCCCGCATGGCCTCGGCCGCGAGATCGCCGAGGGCGAGGCGGACGCGCCCTTCCGAATCGAGGAGGAAGGCGCTCCGGTACCCCTCCGCCTCCCGCAGGGCGTCGAGGGTCATGCGCAGCGGCGCCTCCTTTTCCGGCCTGGGGTCCGCGAACCAATCCCTCGCCCATCCGGCGAAGGCGGGCTTTTGCTGGAGGAACTGGGCGTCCTGGAATCGCTCCCGGCGCCACGTCACGATCCGCTCGCGCATGAGGTTCGCGATGGAGAGAATCCGGCTTTCCGCCTCCGTCCGGAACCGCTCGGCTTCGTGGCGCTGGTAGAGCAGGGTCACGAGGCCGAACGCAAGGAGGAACAGGACGTAGATGAGCCAGGGCCGCCGGGAGGACGGCGGAAGGGGCAATCCGTCCGCCGACGGACTCGCGCTCGCGCCAGGCATGAGAGGGCGATTCTAGGATGAAGCGGCCCGCCCGGCCATCAGCGCGGCGGGGGCGTCGGCGCGGATGGTTCCCGGGACGCGGGGAAGAAAATCCGGATGGACGTGCCGCGCCCCGGCTCGCTTTGCACCCGGATCGAGCCTGCATGCGCCCGCACAACCCCCAGCACGACCGGCAGGCCCAGGCCGCGCCCGACGAACTTCGTGGAGAAGAACGGATCGAAGATCCTCCCGAGCGTGGGGGCGTCCATGCCCGGGCCGGTATCGGCCACCTCGATCCACGCATAACGCCCCGCCGCGGGCACGGACTGAAGCCACGGGGACTGCAGCGCCCCGGCATCGAACGTCCCCGCTCCCGTCGAGACGGTGACGGTCCCTTCCGCGTTCCCGAAGGACTCGGCGGCGTTCTGGAGGAGATTCCGGACCGCCTGGCGGATCTGATCCGGGTCCGCGGGAACGCCTGGAAGGCCCGGCTCGAGCGACATCTCGAGCCTCGCCTTCCCGGGCAGCGACGATCCCAGGAGGTCCTTCGCCTCCAATGCGATCTGCCCGCGATCCGCCGTGCCGCGCTCGAGCGGCACGCGCCCCGCGTAGGCCAGCATCTGCCGGCACAGGGCGGCCGCCCGCTGGGAAGCCTTCAGCGCGTCGGCGAGCTGCGGGCGGTAGGGCGAATCGGGCTCGAGGTCCAGCAGCGTGAGGTCCAGGTTGCCGAGAATCGCCGCCAGCAGGTTGTTGAAGTCGTGGGCGATCCCCCCCGCGAGGATGCCGAGGCTCTCCATCTTGTGGGCCTGGCGCAGGCGCTTCTCGCTCTCCCGGAAGGACTCCTCCGCGGCGAGCCGGCGCTCCTCGGCCCCCAGCGCCGCGGCGAGGATCCCGAGGACGCGACGGTCATCCTCGGTAGGCGTTACGTCCCGGCCCCAGACGACGCACAGCGATCCCACCGGCGTCTCTCCGCACCGCACGACGTGGCCGAAGTAGGTCTTCAATCCGTAGGTCCTTACGTTGGGATCGGTCGCGGCGTAGGGGCTGTCGAGGAGGTTCGGGATGAAGACCGCCTCCTCGCGTGCGATCCGGATGACATCGGTGCAGATGTGGCCGGAGGCGCCGTCCTCGGCCTTGAAGCCGGGCGGAACCTTCCACTGGCCGCGGGCGCAGATCATTCCCCTCTCGAGGCGGTTGTAGAGCGCGGCGTCCGCGTCGAAGATCTCCCCACACAGCGCGGTGACGCGCCGGACGTTCGCGGCGAAATCCGTCCCGAACCACACGAGCGTCTCGTTGATCTGGCGCAGGCGCTGCTCCATCCGCTTGCGGTCCGAGATGTCCACCAGGACGCCGTCGATGACGTTCTCCTCCGGGTGCAGGCGGGCCGAGAATAGGGCCGGGAATTCGCCGCCGTCCCTGCGCTTGAGGAGCGCCTCGTATCCCTCGAGAACGCCGTCCCGGAAGGAATCCAGGAATCGCGCGCGGTCCGCGGGATCCGCGTAATTCTCCACGGCCTTGAACCCGGAATCGAGCAGATCTCTCCGGTTCGCGTACCCGAACATCCTCGCAAGCCGATCGTTGCACTCGAGCGCGAGGCCGTCCGAGATCCGGCCGCGGAAAATCCCGACCTGCGAGTTCTCGAAGAGGTCGCGGTA
>CAYHQZ010000247.1:0-5449 GCA_964358555.1 uncultured Planctomycetia bacterium | reverse complement strand
CCACGGCCGGTAGACGAATTCATGGCGTTGGACCGTGCTCCGACAGGTCGCCACGGCCTTGGGTTTTCGCAAAGCGAAGACCCAAGACTCGGACCCCCTCTAGAGAGCAATCGGGGTCCGGACCCGAGCCCCCGCCCCTCGCCCTCCTTGTTTTCCGGTTCCAGGAATACAGGGATCGGCGCCGCCATGCCACGAGCGGAAAACTGGACGTGATCGCTCCGCCCTACCGCCCCGTCATCCGCCGGGCGTCGAGGAGGCGGCGGAGCGCGGCGGCGGGCAGGAGATTGCGCGCGGTCGCGATCTCGCGGACGGTTTTCCCGGTGCGGTGCGCCTCCTTCGCGACGGAGGCCGCGGCGTCGTAGCCGATGGAGGGCGCGAGCGCCGTCACCATCATGAGGCTCTTCTCGACCGATTCCGCGCAGCGCTTCGCGTCGGCCCGGAGGGAGCGGACGCATCTTCGGTCGAGGAGGCGCGAGGCGGCCGCCAGGATCGCGACGGACTCGAGAAGGTTCCGCGCGACGAGGGGCTGGGCCATGTTGAGCTCGAAATGCCCCCCCATCCCGCCGATCGCGACGGAAACGTCGTTGCCGGCGACCTGGGCGGCCACCTGGAGGACCATCTCCGGGATCACGGGGTTCACCTTGCCCGGCATGATGGACGAGCCCGGCTGGAGGTCCGGCAGCGCAATCTCGCCGAGGCCGCAGCGCGGGCCGGAGCCCAGCCATCGCAGGTCGTTGGCGATCTTCGCAAGCGAAACCGCGCAGGCCTTGAGCGCGCCGCTCGCGAAGACGCAGGCGTCGCGGGCCGCAAGCTGCGCGAAGAGGTTCTTCGCCGGCCGGAACCGGATCCCCGTCGTCCGCGAGACGTCGGAGAGGACCGCGGCTGCGAATCCCGGGGGGGCGTTCAGGCCCGTGCCCACGGCGGTCCCGCCGAGGGCGACTTCCGACAGCCCGGCCCGCACGGCCTCGATCCGGGCGGCGGCATCGGCGACCTGGGAGGCGTAGCCCGAGAATTCCTGGCCCAACCGCACCGGCACCGCGTCCTGCAGGTGCGTCCGGCCGATCTTCACGATTCGATCGAAGGCCTTGGCCTTGGCGGCGAGCGACGTTCGGAGGTCCTTCAGCGCCGGCAGCAGGTCGCGCTCGATCCCCTCGAGCGCCGCGACGTGCAGCGCCGTCGGGAAGACGTCGTTGGAGGACTGGCCGAGGTTCACGTGATCGTTCGGATGAACCGGCTTCTTCAATCCCAACGGGTGCCCGAGGATCTCGTTGGCGCGGTTCGCCAGGACCTCGTTCATGTTCATGTTGGTCGACGTCCCCGAGCCCGTCTGGAAGACGTCCACCGGAAACTCGCGGTCGTGCCGGCCTTCCGCGACCTCGGAAGCGGCGCGTTCGATGGCGCGCGCCAGGCGCGGCGCGAGCCGCCCGCGCTTCGCGTTCACCCGCGCGGCGGCGCCCTTCAGGATGGCCAGCGCCCGGAGCAGCCTCTTCGGCATCGGCACGCCGCTCACCGGGAAGTTCATGACCGCCCGCTGCGTGCTCGCCCCGTAATAGGCCGCCGCGGGGACTTGGACCTCGCCCATCGAATCCGATTCCGTCCGGGTCTTTGCCATGGGTTCTCCTAGCGCGGCAGTTTTGCCATCGCGTCCACGAGCGTGCGGACGGCGGCGGCGGATTTCTGGAGTTCGGCCTTTTCCGCCTCCGAGAGGGCGACCTCGATCACGCGCTCGACGCCGCGGGCGCCGAGGACGACGGGGACGCCGATGAAGAGGCCGCGGATGCCGTATTCGCCGTCCAGGAGCGCCGCGCAGGGAAGCACGCGCTTCTGGTCGCGGATGATCGACTCCGCCATCTCGATCGCGGCGGCCGCAGGAGCGTAGTAGGCGCTGCCGGTTTTCAAAAGCGCGACGACCTCGGCCCCGCCCTCGCGGGTGCGCTTCACGATCGCGTCCATCTTCTCCTTCGGCAGAAGCGCCGAGAGCGGGACGCCGCCCGCAGCGGCGAGCCGCGAGAGCGGCACCATCGTGTCGCCGTGGCCGCCGAGGACGAGCGCGGTCACGTCCTTCGCCGAGACGCCGAGCGCGTCGGCCACGAAGGAGCGAAAGCGCGCCGTGTCGAGGATGCCCGCCATCCCGACGACCCGCTCGCGGGGAAAGCCCGAGGCCTCGAAGGCCGCGTGGCACATGGCGTCGAGGGGATTCGAGACCACGACGAGGACGGCGCCGGGCGAGGCCTTCGCAGCCTCGACCGCGACGGATCGGACAATCCGGGCGTTGGTCGCAAGCAGGTCGTCGCGCGACATCCCGGGCTTGCGCGCGATGCCCGACGTGATCACGACGACGTCCGATCCCGCCGTCTCCGCGTAGCCGTTCGTGCCGACCACCGAGACGCCGGCCCCCTCGACGGGCAGCGACTCGTTCATGTCGAGGGCCTTCCCCTGCGGCAATCCCTCGACGATGTCCACCAGCACCACGTCGCCGAGCCCCTTGCGCGCCGCGATCCTCGCCGCCGTCGCGCCCACGTTCCCGGCCCCGATAACCGTGATCTTCGCTCGTTTCGTCATACCGGCCAGTTTGCCGCCCCGCCCGGCTCGCGCAAGGGGTCCGCCCCCCGCCCTGGCTCCCTCGCGATGGCGAGAACCCCGGCATCGCCCGGGATTCCACGTGGGGTCCGAACCCGGCCGGGCAACACGGAGCCGGCCCCTTGGCGATGAGCGAAGCCGCATGCCGCGCGCCCCGGATTGCGCCGCCTCCCGTCCAGAACAGAACCCGGCCTCGGATCGATGGGAACGGGAGCGGGGGACGGGGGAGACGGAAGTTGTTTGACTGTTTTACTGCGTCCCCTACCGCCCCGTCCCCACCGGCGGCCTTTATTGGAATTTAGCGCCGCTCACCAGAGGGAAGCGTTCGGGATGGGCGATGGATTCAAGGTCCAGATCGATATCGAGATCGGGCCAATAAAAATGATCCGCGGAAAGAGCCTGGACGTTCATGACTTTCCCGATGGCCGCCTCCCGGAACCAGGGGAAATCCTTGAAGGGAAGGAACCATTCCTTGTCCTGAAGCAGGATCCAAAGCCCGTTCGGTGAGACGTTCGTGACTTCAACGCTGGAAATGGGCGTTCCATGCGTTTCGGATTTCTGCTTCATGCTCATGGATCCTCCTGACGGCTTCCTGGATCTCGTGGGGTGGAAGGCCGGAATTCTGGGCGAGAGAGACTTCAGGTTCCAACCAGAACTTCGCCTCGCCTCGTTCCCCACGAACGTGAACGTGCATCCGGGGCTCCTCGCGGGAGAAGAAATAGAAACGGAACCCTCCCTCGTGAAAGACGGTTGGACTCATTGCAACATCCCTCGTACTGATGAAATCGCTTCGCCGAGTTTCAAATCGGAACGAAGGCTCTCTGGTTCTCCGTCCCAAGTCCTTCCGTCGAGCATTCTCCCGGTCCGTTTCTTAAAGAACCCGCCCCACTGTTTGAAGAAGAAGGGGATGTGGGCGCGAAGGCACTGGTCGCGGATGTCGGTAACCCAGGCGGGGTCTATGGGACGGGCGCCGGGACCGGACTCGCCACCGACGATAACCCAGTGAATGCCGTGTAAATCTAGATTGGGCAAAGGGCCGAGAAGCGGCTCCAGGGAGAGGAACTTCACCGCTGCCCGGGTCCGGCGGAGATCGTCGATCCGGCATGCGTAGGCCGCGCTTTCGACGGTGACCCCCATCCAGATTTGCGACTGCCAGTCGAGGATGCCGTCCAGGTCCCGGAGGCGCTCGGATCGCTTAGTGAGGACTTGGTAACGGTGCCAGCGGGCTTTCCCCATCACGCAGAAAACCTTCTGGATGAAGTCCACGGGAACGGCCTCGTGAAAGAGGTCGCTCATGGAATTCACGAAGACCTTCTGGGGTCGCTTCCACTTGAGTGGGAGATCGAGCATCCGCTCGTGCGGGGTGGGCTTGAAGCCGTTTCGGTAGTTCGGCTGGCCCATCGCGTGGAGCCGTCTCGCCATCCTCTCGGCGTAGCAGTTCTTGCAGCCGGGGCTGGTCTTCGTGCAGCCGGTGACGGGATTCCAGGTGGCTTCCGTCCACTCGATGCCGGAGCCGAGGGCCATTAGCGGAGTCCTTTCAAGAGATGGTTCGCGATCCGCAACGCGATGGGCGCGCCACGCTTGTTGCTGGCGGCAAAGCACAGAAGATAGAGGGGGTTGTTCGTTGAATTTTGCAGGATTCCGGGCTTTTCGACGACGCCGGCAAAGATCGTTTTCAATCGATTAATGAAATATTGCTCGAATACGTCCATGTTCTTTTTCACGAAGAGCTCCGCTTCGGATGAAGGCGAATCGGGCGACTGCAGGAGCGTCTTTTGGGTATGCTTTCCAGTTTCGTAAAAATGAGAAAACCAATCCTTGGTTCCAAGCAAGACGTCCAGTCGGTGACGCCACGACTCCGGAATATTCCCGGATTTCGTAAGCAGCCGATTCAGGCCGATGCCTAGCGGAAATAGAATCCATAAATCGATGGCTTGGGTCCGGGCGATTGCCTCGATGGTCTGCCACTCCACCTGCATCCCGTAGGGATCCAGGAAGAGAACGGCGCGGCGGGAGCGCCAGTCGGCGGTGCAAAGATCCCGGATCTTGACATTGGCCTCGCCCTGGAGAATCTGGATGCGGCTCGCAAGCGCGGGGAACTCGTCCTTGAGGTTGACGAGCATCTTGCAGCGCTCCGGGCTGCGTTCGATGAAGACGTATTCTTCGAAAGGGGGGTCTGTCTTGAGGGCGATCCGGGCGGAGCCATCTCGCAACCCGCACGGCTCCTCTTTTGCCAGTTCCGGGAAAAGATTCCCTTGGGAAGAAGCCGTTTCTTCGTGCGGATCCGATCGATATCCGGTTCCTGCGAAGGCGTCTATGTAGACCTTTCGAAAGGGACTGTCCTTTGAGGGCTTTTCCTTGAGGGCAGTTGCGTATGCCTTGAGGTAGTCGGAAAGGACCGCCAGTTTTTCATCCGTCCAGCCGCCACCGAAACGGTGGCCTTTCCCGTTCAGGTCCTTCGCTTGCGTCATGGCTTTATACCATACATGCGATTGGCATCATGTCAAGCGTCAAGCGCCCTAGGAATCATGGCGCGATGCTATCCCCCGCCCCGGCCGGAAACAACCCGGAAGCACCACCCGCACGCCAGCTCCTTACAAGCCCCGCCCCGATCCCCCGTTGCTTTGTCCGTTTTGTGCGCTACGATGCACGCACCTACGAAGCCACCCATGCGGACAAACCCGGCCGGGCAAGACGGAGCCGGCTCCCTGACTATGAGCCAAGCCGAATGCCGCGCGCCCCGGATTGCGCCGCCTCCCGCCCCGCGCCGATCCCGGCCCGAGTTCCGCCATTTATGCTCGATTTCAAGTATAACCTGAACTTTTGCGTCCGGCTTCCCGTTTGCGGCATCGCGGCGCCGATCCTCGTA
>CAYHQZ010000246.1:4698-5480 GCA_964358555.1 uncultured Planctomycetia bacterium | reverse complement strand
CTGCACGTTCTGCTCGGTGGCGCCCGTCTGGGACCGCGTGACGTATTTCCGCTCGCCGCAGGGGATCGTGGACGAGATGAAGCGGCTGCACGAGGCGCACGGCATCACGCTGTTCCTTTTCCAGGACGAGTTCTTCGTCAGCGGCAAGGACCGCGTGATGGCGTTCTGCGACGCGCTCACCCGCTCGGGCCTGAAGATCAAGTGGAAGGCCTTCGGCCGCGTGAACCTGACCGACGAGGAGACGATGCGCGCGATGGCCGCCTCGGGCTGCTGCGAGATCCGCTACGGGATCGAGTCCGGCTCTGACCGGGTCCTCGAGATGACGAGGAAGGGATTCACCGCGGAACAGGCGACCGAGGTCGTCTCGAAGGCGGTCGGGATCTTCGACCGCACGGACTGCTTCTACATCTGGGGATTCCCGTTCGAGACGATGGACGACTTCCACAAGACGGTCTTCCAAATGGTGGCGTTTAGGGCGCTCGGCGCGCGGATCCTGCCGAGCCTTTTGTGCCTGCTGCCCCAGACCGACATCTACCGCGACGTGAAGGATTCGGGAAGGCTCGAGTTCTGTCCCCAGCTCTTCCCCGAGTACATGATCACCGGCCACGAGGCGCTCCAGGGCGCGAAGTGCGATCTCCCCCCCGCGCACGCCGGAATCGCGGCGACGGTGCCCGCGAGAAGGAACGCCGCGGCGAGGCGAATCGCAGCCGCAGGGGTCGAGGCCTTCGTGGTCGGAATGACTCTCTGCTTTCTGCTACCCCCGCCGGAACCCGCGCCCATTC
>CAYHQZ010000246.1:0-4688 GCA_964358555.1 uncultured Planctomycetia bacterium | reverse complement strand
GGCGCGAAATGCGACCTGCCCCCCGAGCATTCCCGGATTTTCGACTTCATCCGCGAAAACCCCGACATTTTCCCCGGCTTCTTCCACTACGACCTAGAGGGAAACGTCCTGCCGAAACTGAAGGTCATGCAGGAATTCGGCTTCTACGGCCCCGACAAGATCCAGGACGTCGCCGACACCGACTCCTGCGGGGCGCACTCGCCGAAAATCAAGATGGCCCGCCCCGAAAAGGCCATCGACCTCGCGACGAGGGCGTAGGGGGGCCTGGCTCGGCCAGCAAGGAAATAGGGACGCGAAGTAGGCGAAGTAGCGAAGTAGGAAGTAGGGGACGTACGAAGGATTGCAGGATCCTCGCCCTCACGCTACCCTGCCGCCCATGCCTCGTCTCGCTCGAATCGACGCGCCGGGGGCGCTCCACCATGTGATTGTCCGGGGGATCGAGCAGCGGACGATCTTCAAGGACGATACCGACCGGCGGGACTTCCTCGGCCGCCTCGCGGAATCGCTGAAGGAGACCGATACACCCTGCTTTGCCTGGGCGCTGATGCCCAACCACTTCCATCTCCTGCTCGAAACCGGCCAGAAGCCCGTGGGGCGGGTGATGCAGTCGGTGCTGACGGGCTATGCTCTCGCCTTCAACCGCCGGCACAAGCGAACGGGGCATCTCTTCCAGAACCGGTTCAAATCCATCCTTTGCGAGCGGGAGCCGTATTTGCTGGAACTCGTCCGCTATATCCACCTCAATCCACTCCGCGCCGGGCTCGTCTCCGGCCTGTCGGGCCTCGATCGCCATCCCTGGTCCGGGCATTCCGCCCTGATGGGGCACCGGGAGGCCGGATTCCAGGCCGTTGACGAAGTGTTGCTCCGCTTCGGAAAGAGAGCCGGTATTGCGAGGGCCAAGTACCGAACGTTTATCGAGGACGGAATCGCCCGGGGGTCTCGGCCGGACCTTGTAGGCGGCGAGCTCATCCGGAGCCTTGGCGGATGGGATGCGGTGATGGAGGCGCGGAGGAGCCGCGAGCATCACGCGCACGACGAGCGGATCCTGGGCTCGAGCGACTTCGTCGTCGGGACACTGAAAGCGGCGGAGGAGCGGGAGAAGAAGCGAACCCGGCTTCGGCGGCAGGGCTGGGACGTGGAACGCATCATTTTGGAGGCGGCGAAGGCGGCCGGCATCCAACCGAGGGAATTGAGCGGGAACCGCAAGACGGTGACCCTTTGCCTGGCGCGGGCATTGGCCTGCAAGTGGCTGGTGGAGGACCTGGGCGTCCCGGCGGCCGCGGTTGCCCGCCGGCTCGGGATTTCCCACACGACGGCGCAGGATTGCGCGAAGCGGGGCCGGGCGCTGGAACCGGCGCGCGGGCTGGCTCTTTCTCTTGCGTGATGGAGGTTCTGAAGCAGGTTTCTCTCCGGCAGGGCGTTCGGGAGAGGCAAGAGAAGTGCGAAACCATCCGGGAGTATCCTGCAATCCTTCGTACGTCCCAGATCCCACAGATCCCAGATCCCCGATTTCTGCGTGCGCGCCCTCGGGAAGGCCGACGTCGTCCTCACCCCCGGCCTCGGCTTCGGCGAGGGCGGCGAAGGCTACTTCCGCGCCGCGCTTACCGTCGACGAGCCGCGGATCCGTGAGGCCATCGAGCGACTCAAGAAGGCCGGTGTGTTCGGGAAGTAGGGGCCGTCCGTCTCACTCCACCGGCGAACTGGCGGAGGAGAAGGGCAAAAAAGCGCGTCATCGTGTTTGCCCGCCGCTTGCACCGCCGGACGGTCGCGGCGATGATCCGGGCGGCATGATCGAGAGGGACAACGTCTATCTCCGGCTTACCCGCGAGATGAACGAGGGGAGGCTGCGGGCCGTGATTTCGTCGGGCCAGGCTGTTGTCTTGCACGGGCTTGCCATCATGAGCAAGGACGGCGATTGGATTCTGCGCGAGGACGAGGAGGCGATGGCGCACGTCCTTTCGGTCCTCGCCCGGCACGGCGCCCGATACCGATTCGGCGCCCCCCTGGACGTCCGTTGGCTTCGCGGGGGATGGAGCGCGCACCTCGAGTTTTCCAATGGCGTCCTGCGCGTCCGGACGGACTTCGTGACCCGCCCGCCCCGGCTGGAAGCGGACGACCTCGGCCTTCTCTGGAGATCCCAGGAGGGCAAGGCCGTCCCCGTTGTGGGCATCCGCCAGCTCGTCGAGTTGAAAAAAACGGATCGGGAGAAGGACTATGTCGCGATCGGAGAGCTGGCGCGCCGGCTCGAGGATCCGGCCGAGCGGCTCTTGTGCTCCCGATCCGCCCGCGACATCCTCGCCCTCGCCGCGGAGCATCCGGCGCTCTCCGAGCGGCTGTCGCTCCGGCGGCCCGTCCTCGCCGAGGCGAAGAAAGGGCAAGACGCCCTCGAGGTCGCTCTCGACGCCGAGCGCCGCGCCCTCGTGCGTGCGAACGAGGCGCGCCTGTTCCGCTACGAGCGCGCGGCGGAACCCTTCGCTGCGTCCTGGGCGGAAGTGGCGAAATCCACCGCCGGTCTTCCCTTGCCCGAGGCGCACCAGATCGTCGTCCGGAGGGCGGAGGCCCTCCTGTCGTTCTCGCCGGCCCCGGAGGGCAAGCCGTGAGCGTCGCCCGCGACGAGTTCTTGAGCGAGGAGGATCTCGACCTTCGGAACTGCTCCTTCGAGGAACTCGTCGCTTGGTGGAACCTGTGGCTCGAACAGGCCCAGGCGACCAACGACCTGGACGCCGACCTCTACTCCCACGGTGTGTTCCGCCGCTTTCCGCCCGCAGGGCCGTCCACCGCGCTCCCCCAGAGACTGTTGTAGACCCGGCTTCGCGACCATCCGCCGCTTTCGCTCTTCATCCTGTACACCAAGGTCTCGAAGTCCGGCCCGGAGGTGACCAAGACGCTATTGTTCCGGGTCTTCCGGTTCGGCCAGCAAGGAATGGTTTGGGGTTTGAGGTTTGCGACCAGCCGACCAGGGTTTGCACCTGTTTAAGAACGTTCCCTATTCCACGTCATGGCCGCTAAAGCCCCATCAGGATCCGGAGGCGGTCCTCAACGGCGGCGAGGGTGGAGGGCGAGACGCGACCCCAGCGGCGGGCGAGGCGGCGCTTCGAGACGGAACGGACGGCCTCGCACTGGACGGCGCTCGGGTTTTTCAGGCCGCCCTCGGGCGGGCGGACGACGACGTGGGAGGCAATGCCCCGGAGCGTGGAGGTGACGGGCAGCGCGATGACGAGATCTGCGGGGCCGTCGTTGAAGGGATCGACGGAGACGACGAGGAGAGGGCGCAAGCCTCCCGTCTCGTGCCCCTCGACCGGGTCCAGCCGGCCGAGCCAGATATCGCCGCGCGCGGGCCCGCTCATTCGCGCTTTCCCTTGCGTCGCGGAGCCCGGGGCGCCCGTCCGCCCTTCGTCCCCGCGACGCCCGCATCCAGGCCGTCTTGGAGCGTCGAGTCCCATTCGGCGCGCTCCCGCTCTACCGCGGTCCACGCCTTCGGATCCCGCCGCAGGGCCGCGAAGCCCGCGTTGACCTCGTCCAGGAACATCCGCCGCCGGTGCGCCTCGATGGCCTCTTCCAGGACGGCGGTCATGGGCCTCTTCTCCCGAGTCGAGAGGAGCCGAAGGCTCTCCCGTGCCGATTTGCTGATCCGGACCATGGCGCCGAGCATGCATCCCCTCCTTACAATTAAGTATACATAAATGACAACGAAAGCATGCGCCATTATCGCAAATAGGTTTCCGGCCGGCGGAAGCTCCAGTTCATCCAGCCGCGCGGGTTTTCGCGGATCCGGCGGACGGCGCCGACGGGGACGGGCACGACTGCGACGCCGGGGGACTCGTCCATCTGGGCGATCTTCTCGCCGCCGGGGCCGACGACGTAACTGCGGCCGTTCTGGCGGCCGGCGTGGTTCACGACTGCGATGAACATTTCGTTCTCGGCGGCGCGGCAGCGGGTGACGAGCTCGTTCGAAGCGCGGTCGGACGCGGCGACGAGGTCCTCGACCCGCGTCGCGAGGGGGCAGGCGATGATCTCGGCGCCGAGGGCGCGCAGCGTCCGCGCGGATTCCGGCACCTCGCGATCGAAGCAGATGAAGAGGCCGAGTCGCACCTTTCCGGCGCCCGATTCGACGTCCTCGACGACGAACCGGTCTCCCGGGGCGAACCCGGCAGGGGTAGCGGGGCTTTCAAAGGGGCGGAGGTGGACCTTGCGGTAGACCGCGCGGATGTCGCCGTCGCGCGAGATCAGGGCCGCGGCGTTTCGGACGAGGCCGTCCGCGCCGCGTTCCGCGAAGCCGAGGACGACGGAAAGCGCCCGGGCCTTCGCAAGCGAGCGGACCTTCGCGATCCGCGGCCCGTCGAGGGGTTCGGCCGCCTCGAAAAGCCGTTTCGGATCCTCACCCTTCTTCGGGAAGGCGTAGCCGTGTAAAACGCACTCCGGCGTGATCGCCAGTTCCGCACCGCCCTTCGCGGCCGCCTCGAGCGCCTCCAGCGTGCGAGCGAAGTTCTCCTCCACGGCCCACGGCTCCGGGAAGACCTGGCAGAGCGCCACCCGGAGCGTCGCCGGATTTCCCTCGAAGACGTCGGGGGTCTTTGGCGGGGCGGGCATCGCGAGATTGTAGGGGGAAGGGGGGGCGAGAAGCCTTCCATCCTGCGGACGTTCCGGACATGCCGGGGCGCGAGCTCGTGGCGCGGCTCCGCGACGCG
>CAYHQZ010000245.1:0-5486 GCA_964358555.1 uncultured Planctomycetia bacterium | reverse complement strand
TTTCCCCGGGCAAGGGCGGCGATGCATCCCGCCCCCTTCGCTGGAACGGGTCTTAATGTGCCTTGAGCCCAGCGGCTTCGTGATGTAGTCCGTCGCGCCCCGCTTGAAGACGTAGCGGGCCAGCTCCGGGCTGTTGTTGCCGTCGCCCGAGATGACGATGACGGGAAGCGCCTTCGTCTCGTCCCCAGCCCGGATTTCTTCGAGGGTGTTCACCCCGTTCTCGATCCGGCAAAGCCGCTTGCCAGGCGGCCGGGAGGCGATAGGATCAAAGTAAGAACGGAAGGATGAGCACGGCAAGGGCCGTTTGAACGAATTGAGGGAGCAATGAACGCCACGCTGATCTTGGCTGACTCCGCGCGAACACATCCTGATGGTACGTTCAGCATGCTAAGAGGCGGTATCACCCAGCTGAATGTTTCACCGAACAACCCTGTTTTTTTCAGGGGAACGCTTCTGGTGCGCATCGTCGGCACAAGCTCCGAATCAGGAACTCACGAGTTCAAGATAGTTTGCGTTAATGAAGACGGTGCGCATGTTGGCCCCGATTTCTCGGGGAGTTTCGAGACTCCTCCGCAAGGAGGGACCGTTCAGCTCTCTATCGACATGCAGTTCGTTTTCCCTCGCCTGGGGCATTATGAATTTTCCCTTTCCGTTGATCGGCATCAGTTGGGCGCATGGGCTTTAGATGCGGTTACTACGGCGGTTAAAAAGGAGTGATTCATGCTTGCACTTGGCGTGGCCAACGGGATCAACCTCGAGAAGGTTTGGGCGACCACCGAAGAACAGGTATCAGAGGTTCGATTTACTGCATTATCTAGGCCATGCGAGACGGTCGCTTCCGCAGTAAGTCTCGAAGCAAGGGCGACGATAGATGTCCCCTATGACGATGCAGTGTTTGCCAATCTTAGCGCCCTGCCAAACAAGGCCCCCGAGATCGCATATCCGGAAGACGACGATCTGTAAGGGGGTCCGGTGCCTTCCGTTTATGCCCAGTGGGATATTTGGCAGGTGAACTGGAAGCACGAGGATGGTTCTTCCAAGCCACGACCGGCATTGTTGATATCTTCAACCGAATATAACGAAAATAATGAAGCGCTGGCATTCATCAAGATATCCGGCATAAAGCACGACATTCCCTATCGCCTGGATCTCGGCGTCAAGGACGCTTCTTTCGCCACGACGAAATTGGAGAAGCAATCCTACATCTATTGCGCCAACGTCCAGAAGATTAAAAAGAAAAGCATCTTATATCAGCGCGGCTATGCCGATTTGGCGCTGATTCGACGCGTCATGCGCATCATTGGAGCGGCGACGGGCTATCAGTATCCGTGATGTAATATTCCCGAAATCTTGCCTCCGTCTTACTGAGGCGGACTTCCCCATTCACGTTCCAGAAGCAGGCTCAATCGCGCCAGGAACGCCCGGGATTGGCGCCCGGGCGCGGCCGAAGAGCGCGTCGCCCCGGAGATCCTTTCATTGAACCCGCTTCGTCCCCTGGCTACCCTGATCTCCTGCCATGCCGCGGGGTGTAGTGTTGTGGTTCAGCGACAAGAAGGGCTACGGGTTCGTCCAACTACTTCTCGAATCTCTACCACCAGCAAGCCGGAAAGACCTTCAATGACCCGCATCGCCCCGAAGTTCCTTCCATTGAACGCGCTACGTCCTCCGGCCGCCTCAATCCGCTACTCCCGCCCGCCCTTCCCCTGCGCCTTCTCGAGCGCGCCGGCATCCCGGAAGAGGAGCATCCCCGCATAGGGGGAAAGCGACACGGGACTCTTCACCGCCGCGCCGAGGATATCGACCCGCGCGCCTTCGAAGGAGAACGCCTCCTTCGAGCGATGGGGATTCACCACGACCGTCGCGCGCTCGAACTCGCGCTTCCAGACCCGGCCCGAACCGTCGAACTCGCCCAAATGCCGGCCCAGGTCGAGATCGAATTCCCGGTACCAGTAGTGGGGGAAATCGGAGTCCCCCTCCTTCATCGTCCAGTGCACCTGGCGATCGGTCCCGGCGACCAGGAGGTAGACGCAGTAGGCATAAATGGTCCGGTCGACGTCCCCGGCGAGCCCGCCGGGCTTGGCGTTGAGCCGGATGTGCTTGCCCCGGGGCGCGCGGTTGATGGTCTCGATGGCCGACTTGAGCTGATCGGCGCCGACGTTCGAGGAATCCGCCACGACGCTGCTCTCGTGCGGAAAGACCTCGTTCTCCGCCCCGCCGGCGACTTCCGTCACCTTCAGGAAAAACTCGGGCGTCAACGCGGTCGCGGCCGGCTCCACGTTGGCGACAATCGGGACCAATACCTTCGCGCTCACATTTTCGAGAAAATCGATCTGCGCCCGCTGGAAGGATGCGGTGTCCGGGTACTTCGCCTGCCGGTTGGCGCGGCCGAAGACGACGAAGCTCTCGGCCTGCCCGTAGAACTCGTCGAGGAGCACGCCGTCCCAGGGGCTGCCCCCGCGCGCGAGCGCCGCGTTCAGCTTTTGCGCGAAGAACGCCTGCCACTCCCGGTTGCCGGGGTCCGGCCAGTAGACGTGCGCCCCGGAGATCGGGGCATTGGAGGCGTTCTGGACGAGCCGCCCCTTCGCGTCCTTCAGGATCCAGTCCGGATGCCTAGCCAGGATCCATGCGGTGTTCTCCTCGTCCACCGCGCCGGCATCCACCGCGTTCGACCACCCCGGCGTCAGCCCGGGGGCGAAGTACATGAAGACGGTGACGGCCGGATTGTGCTTCTTGAAAAGCCACGCCACATCCGCCCGGGTCGCGTTCATGAGCACGTTGTCATAGTGCGGGGCGATCCTTTTCACCTGCTCCTCGGTCGGCTCGAATGAGGAGAAGAGCCCCGTGGAGGTGTGCCGGCCCGTGCGGCGCGCGCGCGACGAGGACTCCGGATAGGTCCCGGCCTTGTGGTCGAAGATCCGGCGTCGAAGATCCATCACGTGCGCCTTGTCCCAGGATGCGGCGTCGCTAGGGATCTTCGGAAACTCGGGGAGCCGGGTGATGGTGGGAAGGGTGGGGGTCCTGCGGCTCGTATCGGGGATCCCCCCGCGGCCGCCACAGGAAATCCCGACCGCCACCGCAACCGCCACGACCACTACCAGATACCGCGCCAGTCTCATGATGCCTCCCCAATCGCGACGATTGCCGTGTTGACGGATTCCCGGCGGGGATTGTATTCGAAGCGGGGGCCTTCCATCACGATTGCCGGATCCGGACCCCCGGGAGGGGGGAGGATGCCGGTTGCCACGGGAGGGATGACCGCATTATATCCGCGGATCCGGCGGTACTGGACAAGGTGCTTGAAGTTCCAGCTGACGAGGATCGCGCACCGGGCGACCGTGGCCAGAGCCACGTGAAGGGCATCGTTCATGGAAGCCTCCCCGACGACACATGCGCGAAGATAGGCGGACTGGAGCCGGACCGCCTCCCGCGTGACGGGAAGGACTTCCATGAGGGGCTCCAACTCCTCGAAGAGGTCCTGGACCCGCTTTGGCGCCCCGTCCAATTCCGCCCGGACAAGCGCGGAAGTCGCGAGACGGATCCGGCCCGACCGCGCCTGCTCAAAGAACGCCAAACTATCCGATTCGAACTCGTCGTCGAAGGCGCCTCCGAAGACGGTGGTGTCCGCGTAGACACGGACGGGCAGAACAGGCATGGGAAGGGTATACCGCTACAATGTTTGGTAGTCAATGCGGCGAGGGTAGAGCGAAATCAAGGTGGCCGTATCCGCCATCCCCGCCCTCTCCAGTGCCTGCGCCTCGATGACCTGTTCACCGGAGGCGTCCCGGATGTGGACCAGGCTCTCCATGTCGCCCCAGACGAGCCGGTCGCGGTAGATGAACCCCGTCCGGGCCGCCTGGATGGCCACGGGGGGCGAGAGGCGGTCAAGCGCGGGTCCATCCATCCGGTAGAGCCGGAAGCGCCGGTCCGCGGGCGCCCCTCCCGCGATGAAGGAGACGTGCCAACCGGTCTCGTCCTGCCAAGCGGTCGGCGCGATCAGCGCCAGAAGTTCAGGTTCTGGAAGGAGTTCCGGAGGGGAGTCGCGGATTCATCCAGGCGCGAGACCGCCGCCGCAATCTCGCCGGGTCTCATGTCGCGGGCGGGATTGTTCTCGCGATAGACGGCCAGGATCCCGGCGTGGGACCTACCCTCCCGTATCCATCGTTCGTGGACGACGATGAAGTGGGCGGCGTTTCGGGTCATGAGGACGAGTCCTCTCGCCGCTGCGTATTCGAGATGCTTCTCGTCGTCGATGCCGCTCGTCCCGGCGGCCCGGGGCGAGACGGCCTCGTGCCCATGCCGTCTCAAAAGCGCGATGAGCAGATCCCCGTCGAGATCGTCGTCGAGATAGAGCCTCATGCCGTGGCGATCTTCGGCCGCCGGAAGAAACCCCGCTTCTTTAGGGCCTCGGCGTCACGCTCGGTTTCCTCGCAGATGGATTCCCAGCTCTCCTCGCAGAAATCCAGGGCTTCGTGGACGGCTTCCAGCCGAAGGCCGCGGTCCTTCGCGATCTGCGCAGGCGAGAGCCGCCCGACGTATCGATCATGCCAGATGGTGGAGGCCCGGATGCCCCGTCCCTTGATGAAGAACTCCCTCGATCGCTTGTCGGGCCTTCGCTCCAAGTGACGGTACTGGGTTTCGACTTTCATCGCGTCCATCGCCTCCGGGCGCATTTTACCCGATCCGGGCCGCCGGGGAGCATTTGAACCGTCCCCCCGAACGCAAGGCCTTTGCCGCCAAAGGAAAGCCGTTTTACGTCCTCGCGGAACGGCCCCAAAAAGAGTTTCCTACGATGGCCTCTCAGCCTATCGAACCTTCCCTCCGCGCCCCCCCGTCCCCCCAAGACCTGGACCCGTTCCTAGCCTTCTTCATCGGCAAAGGCCGCGCGAACGGCTCTGCCAGGCATTGCACCCTCACGGACACCGTAGCGGAAACCGCAAGAATCAGGACGTCAGGAGCGCTCGGGAATAGGTCGGATGACGAACCTGCGATTGGTCCCGATGGTCTCCGGATCAACCTGCGGCAGAAGTGGATCCTGGAGCTTCTCCAGGAGGGCAAGGAGTTCCGGATCGGAGACCAGAAAAAGCGGTTCAACATTTCGAGGTATACAGTCAAGGAGGACCTTGTCGACCTACGTCGTCGGGGTCTTATCGTCTTCGTAGGGCGTCCCTCGACGGGGTCCTGGCGTCTCAAGAACGCTTCCCAGGACGGCATGGAACAGACGCCCCTCTCCCGCACGGATGATAAGAAGGAGCGGCAGAAGTGGGTCCTGGAGCAGCTCCAGGAGGGCAAGGAGTTCCGGCTCGGAGATCTGAAACAGCGGTTCAACATTTCGAGGTATACGGTCAAGGAGGACCTGATCGACCTACGCGACCGAGGTCTCATCGTCTTCAAGGGAAGCCCCAAGACGGGATCCTGGCGTCTCAAGGACGCCTCCCAGGTGCCAACCGAGAGCACGGAAGCCCAGATTCAACCACATCCCCCGGAAC
>CAYHQZ010000244.1:0-5515 GCA_964358555.1 uncultured Planctomycetia bacterium | reverse complement strand
CAAGGGTGTTTCTTACGTTATTGCTCCACCCGCTAGGGGGGTTCGGGGGCTAACGTCTAAGGTCTAAGGTCTAAGGTCTAAGGGCGGACCTATGCGGAACGTTACGGAACTTCCGGTCCGTTGACCTTAGACCTTAGACTTTAGACCCGCACCTCGGTTGCCTCTTAGACCCGCACCCCCGGTGCCGCATCCCCCCCAGCGCATGTCATTCCATCGCCTCCGCTTCCTCGTCCAGCGGGACTTCCTGATCTTCACGCGGGTCAAGTGGCGGCTGGCCGAGATCCTCTACTTTCCCGTGACCACGATCCTGCTGTGGGGGTATTTCGCCCACGCGAGCGCCGGGCGGGCCGCCCTCGAATCCGCCCTCGTCATCCTGGTCGTCAACGTCCTCTGGAACTTCGCCTCCATCGCCCAGACGACCTCGAATCTCCAGATCATGGAGGACATCTGGAGCGGGAGCCTCAAGCAGGTCCTCCTGACGGGGGTCACGCCCCTCGAATACCTCGCCGCGCGGATGGTGACGGCCGGCGTGGCCTCCGTGCTCGTAGGCGCGATCCTGCTGGGCCTCGCCATGCTCTTCGGCGTCCGCCTGGAGGGCGTCTGGGGAGCGTCGATGGCGGCGTTCGGGGCGGCCCTCGTGGCGGCCCTGGGCCTCTCGGGCTTCGTCGCGGGGCTCATCCTGCTCCTCGGCCGCGAATACGGCTTCCTCGCCTGGACCGTGATCCAGGCCTTCGTGCTGCTGTCGGCCCCCCTCTTTCCGGTCGAGACGTTCCCCGCGCCGATCGCGGCCGTCGCCCGGGCGATGCCCTTCACGGACGCCTTCGAGATCTCGCGGGCGGCAGCGGCCGGACACGCCCCCGAAGCCGCTTCGCTTTGGCGCGCCGCCGCGATTTCGGCGGGCTACTTCCTCGCCTCCATCCCCTTCTACGCCCTCTGCTTCCGGCACGCACGAAGGCTCGGGCGCCTCGCGAGGCTCGCCTGACATGCGCCTCCGCCTCTGCCTCCTCGCCCTTCTCGCCGCCGCGCCCGGAGCCGCGCGAGGGGCCGAGGAAATCGAACTCCCCCTCTACGACCCCTCGCTCGAGGACGCCCCCCTCACGGAGGCCGAGATTTCGGCCCTGCTCGCAAGAGCGAAGGTCGAGGAGAGCCCCCAGGGGGCGCTGCGCTTCCTGAAGCGCCAGGTCGCACCCGAGGCAGCGGCCGCGAAGATCCCCGAGGAGAAGGTCCGGTCCCTGATCGCCTCCCTCGGACACGACGATTTTTCCGCTCGCGAGGCGGCGACGAAGGCCCTGCGAGAAATCGGGGCGGCGGCGGAGCCGCTCCTGAAGGAGGCCGCGGAGGGACCGGACCCCGAGATCCGATCCCGCGCAGACGGCCTTCTCGCCGAAATCAAGCCCCCCGGACCCGGCGAAAAGATCCCCCTCCACGACGCCGTCATGACCCTGCTGCAGCGCAATCCCCCCGAACCGGGAGCCGCAGGCGCGCTCGCGGACTTCTGGCCGCGTTTCCAGGGCACGACGGCAGGAAGCGTCGCGATGATCCAGGCCGCCGGGGCCGCGGCCGCCGCGGAAAAGCCCGGGGAGGCCCGCCTCAAGGCCATCGACCGCCTGATCTCCGTTCTCGAGAGCGACGGCGGCGACTGGGAATCCCGGAACGCCGCCACGACGGCCCTGCGTTCGCTCGATCCGTCCGGACGCGCCCGCGGAGCGCTCGGATGGCGGCGCTGGTACGTCTCCATCGGCGGCAAGCCCCCGCCGCCGAAGCCGGAGGCCATCCCGGAGGACGCCATCGTGGTCAACCTCGGCTTCTCGGCGAGCGCGCCCCGCCCCTCGATCGAGGTCGCCGGCGTTCGCGTCGGATCCTTCGACGAGGCCGCCCGCGCGATCGAGGCGGAGGCGAAGCGCCGGAAGGCCGCAGGCCAGGACCCGTTCGTCCTCGCCCGCTATCCCCCCGGCCTCGAAGGATCGGCGCTGTCGGCGCTGCTTTCGGCCTGCCGGAAGGCGGGCATCGGGACCCTCCGGCACCGGCCGGTCGTTTCACCCGGCGCAACCGGGTCGCCGGCGAAGGAGCCGTCGAAGGCCCCGGAGCCCGGCGACAAGCCCCCTACGCCTCCCCGCTAACTTCCTTCGGGAGCGGGAACTCTATGTCCTCCCGCACGATTTCCAGGGTCTCGACGTCCGAGCCCGGATACCGGGCGCCGAGGGCCTCCACGACCTCCTGGACGATCGACTCGGGCGCCGACGCCCCGGCCGTGATCCCGACGGATTGGACGCCCTCGAACCAGGCGTCGTCGATCCCCGCGACGCCCTCGATGAGCCGCGCGGCAACGCCGCAGGCCTCCGCGACTTCCCGCAGCCGGTTCGCATTCGAGGAGTTCGGGGCCCCGATCACGAGCAGGAGCTGGACCCTTTTCACCAGGGCCTTCACGGCGGCCTGGCGATTCTGGGTCGCGTAGCAGATGTCGTCCTGGAGGGGGCCCCGGATCTCCGGAAAGCGCCGCCGGAGAATCCCGACGGTATCGCGCATCTCGTCCACGGACAGCGTCGTCTGCGTGACGTAGGCCACCCGGGCGGGGTCGGGCACCCGGACGGCCTGCGCCTCCTCGGGGCCCGAAACGAGCGTCATCGAGCCGAATGCAACCTGCCCCATCGTGCCCTCCACCTCGGCGTGGCCCTTGTGCCCGAGGAGCAGGACGTGGAGGCCCTCCTCCACATGCCGGCGCGCCTCCCGGTGGACCTTCGTAACGAGCGGACAGGTCGCGTCCACCGCCCGAAGGCCGCGATCGGCCGCCCGATCCCGGACGGCGAGGGAGACCCCGTGGGCGGAGAAGACCACGACGCCGCCCTCCGGGATCTCGTCGACGGACTCGACGAAGACCGCCCCCTTCGCCCGCAGGCCGTCGACGACGCGGCGGTTGTGGACGATCTCGTGGCGGACGTAGATGGGCGGGCCGAAGATCCCGAGCGCGCGCTCCACGACCTCGATGGCCCGATCCGCCCCGGCGCAGAATCCCCGGGGCACCGCAAGCACGATCTTCACGTCGTGTAGTGTATCCGCGTGGAAACCGCCGTCCTCGGCAAGCTCGCGGGCGTCGCCCTGATCGCCGCCATCGGGGCGTTGGGGGCGTGGGCGGGGCTTTTAAAGCGCGAGACGCAGGACGGCCTCTCGAAGGTCCTCTTCTACCTCGTGTTCCCGCCGCTCGTGTTCCATCGGCTCGTGACGCAGACCACGGCGGAGGGGATCCTGCAGCTCTGGACCCTGCCCCTCGTCGGGTTCGCGGGCATGGTCCTCGGGGGGCTGCTGGGCCTCGCCTTCCTGCCGCTCCTCAAGCCGGAAAGGCCCCTGCGGGGAACCTTCCTGCACCTGATGTTCACGAACAACTACCTTTTCCTCCCCCTGCCCATCCTCTCGGCCCTCGCCCCGAAGTACGAGCCGCTGCTGTTCATCATGACGCTGGGCTGCAACATCGCCTTCTGGACGATCGGGATCTGGATCCTGCCGGGCAAGCCAGGCGAGCGCCGGTTCCGGATCCCGCCGGGGACGATCGCGCTGTTCCTCGGGATCGCGGCCACCTTCGCCGGGCTCGGAAAGGTCCTCCCCGCCTTCGCCCTCGACGCCCTCGGGACGCTCGGATCCGCCGGGGTGCCGATGATCCTGCTGCTGATCGGCGCGGGCCTCTGGGGAATCCCGCTCCGGGGACACGCGCGGCTGCTTTCCGCCTTCACGGTCCTGCGGCTCGGGGTCTATCCGCTCGCCGCCTGGGGGATGATTTCGCTCTTCCCCCTCGGGACGGACGCGCGGATCGTCGCATTCGTCGTCGCGACGATGCCCTCGGCGCTCACCTCCATCGTCACGATCCGGGAATACGGAGGCGACGCCGATTTCGCGGCGCGCGCGGTCCTGGCGACGACCCTGCTCTCGGCGATCACGATCCCTTTGTGGCTGGCGCTGTTCCTGCGGTGAGCGGCGCCGGGCGCGCCTAGCGCACGCGTGCCTGGAACGTGACTTTCCCGCCCGCGCCGGGCGCGACGGGCCCGGGAATCCGCCACTCGAGCACCTCGTTGCCGCCGGGCAGCTCGCCGACAGCGAAGAGATTCCCCTCCCGGGTGGCGGTGGCGGGGACGTATTTCAGCGCCAGCGACAGGCGATCCTGGATCACGAGGTCCTTGATGGCCCAGGGCCGGAGGTTTTGGTATTCGATCGTGAAGGTGACGATATCGCCCGGCTCGACCTGCTCCTTGTCGGCGCTCTTCACAAGCGTTAGCGGCGGGCCCTCGGGAGCCGGGGCCGGCGGGGCGGCAGGCTCCAGGAACGCCGCCTTCGGCGCGACGAGCCGGGCCTCCGCGACGCCGTCGGGGCTGCCGGTCCGGGCGAGCCGGATCGTGCCGGCCTTGCCGGACATCCCGGAGGCGCCGAACGTCCCCGCGAGGGACACGATCGCGAACCCCCCCGACGCGGAAAGGCCGCCTGTGAATCCCATGAGCCCCTCGGCGCCCGAAGCGGTGCTCGGGCGAGCGGGGCTGCCGGCCTCCGAAACCCGCTCGGGACCGGACACCGAAGCGCCCGTCAGCGGCGCCGAAACCCCGTGGGGCGGGCGGGCGCCGGCGACGGATCCGGCGGAATCCCCCGTCGAATCGGCGGCGGCGGTGCGGGAGGTCCACTGGCCGGCCGGCGTGAGCGCGCTGCCCAGGAGGCCGGACCGGGCGGCAGTTCCGGCCGCGTTCATGGGCTGACCACCGGACAGGGTGCCGGGAGCCCGTCCCCCGTCGGAATGCGCGGCGGCCCGCCCCCCGTCGAGACCGGCGCCGGAGCGGGCGGCCGAGGAGAGCGCGGGCGGCTGGCCGGAGGCCGTCGAGCCGGGCGAGAGGCCGCCAGTCGAGGAGGCCGGACGATTCGCCCCATGGGTCGAGGCAAGCGGCGAGCCGCCGATGAAAAACTGGGGGCTTTCGGTCCCGACGGCCATCGCGAAGCTGGAGGACACGCCCACGACCGGCAGGCGCAGGACCGGAATCTCCACGCGGGTGGAGGGAACGGGGCCGATCGGACGCCCGGAAATGTCGCGGCCCCGGCCGAGGACGTCCTCGGGATCGAGAACGCCGTAAGGCGGCTTGTCCCCGCCAGCCCCGATCCGCGGGAGCCGAATTTCGACCCCGGGCGCCGTCCGGCAGCCGGCGAACAGCGCGACCGAAATCGAAAGAATTGCGGCCCGCCTGCCGGCGTTCACGGCATGTCGCCTGGTGTTCGCGGCACTAATAGAGGACGCGCTTGCCGAGATCGAGGATCGCGATGACCTCGCCGAACGCCCGGACGCTCTCGAACGGATCCTGCGTCGGGCTCAAGCGCTTGAGGAGGAAGAACTCCTCCTGGTATTCGCGAACCGGCTGGAAGCAGACGAGCTTGAAGGCCTTCCCCTCGTAGATGTCGCCGAGGGTCTGGGAGAACGGCAGCGCCCCGTCCTTCGATTCCTTCTCGACGAAGTCGAACGGAACCGGGGCGACGAGCGTCGTCTCGGGGG
>CAYHQZ010000243.1:0-5525 GCA_964358555.1 uncultured Planctomycetia bacterium | reverse complement strand
CGCGAGCCTTTCTTCAGGCGCAATCGCCTTCGGCTTCTCGCCCGCGACCAGCGCGAACGGAATCGCCAGCAGGATCGGAAAAGCCCATTCGATTCGGTTCCTCATGGTTTCGTAGGGTAGCACACGAGTGGCCTCCGGCAACGGCCGTGGCTATCATCCGAACCCAGTCCATGGCCCCAGAATCCCCTCGTCGGTCTCTCCTGCGCCATCTGCTTTCCTGGAGGGTGTTCGTAGGTCTCGGGCTCGTGGGCATCCTCGTGACCGGCGCCTTCAGCACCCCGCGCGAAACGAGAAAGCCGGATGCCGCGAGAGCGGAGGATGCGAAGCAACTTCACGATCTCGCTCTTCGAGCGGAAAGGGAGGGGCGCCATTCCGATGCCGTAGATCTTGGCTATGTTCAAAAAGGCGTTTATATGGTTCCCACAGCTCCATAAACCTATGCCAATTTCTCAAGACGTTATTGCGGAGTTTCAGGCGAAGGCGCGAGAGGCGTTCAGCCTGCTTTCCAAAGAATTCAATATGAAACTCGTGCAGGCAGATGACCTCAGATTTCAGCTCGTTGGGCATGTGCTCGACGTCTGTCTCTACCTCTATCCGAGTCACATTCCATCTGTAAACATCACCCTGATACCGAAAGGCGAACAATGGAACAAGTGGAGACGGGAATCTTATTGGGGGGCAACAGGTATCTGGCTCACCCATTTGGTTGCTTTCCGAAAAGCGAAAGAGTCCTGCCCCGACACTCATTTTCAAACTGCGCAGGAACTTTGCGGCCGCATTGAGGCTCTTATTCAAGATCTCCGTATTGTGGGCAACGATCTGCTCAGGGGGGATGCTGCGGCGATTCAACATCTCGCGGCTTATGCAGACGAGACCACTCAAAGGAAGATAGGGCAATAACAACGCCGATGTTGCACCTCGTTGCATCCCTTCTTATCGTCTCGTCCGCCTCCGGCGGAATCATCCGGGACTACTCGCTCGACGCGAAGTACCGGGTAAAGCAGATAGCCGCGACGGACAACGGCGTCACGAGGCCGTTCGGATTCTCCTACGACGCCTCCGATCGCACCATCGGCAAGACCTATCCCTCCGGCGTCTCCATCGCGAACACCTTCGATGACGGCGGGCGGCTTGCACAGATCGAGGCGAAAAACGGCGAAACGCTGCTCTCCCGCTACACCTACTCGCTGGATCGCTCCGGCCGGCGGAAGGGCCTGGAAGTCCGCCGCGGCGCGGAAGGGACGCTCGCGCGGCGCTACACCTGGCAGCACGACGGGGCGGACAGGCTGGCGAGGGAGTTCCAGGAGGATATCGCCGGAAGCGGCGCCGGGACGACGCACCACTTCTACACCATGGACGGCGCCGGGAACATCCTGGCGCGCGGGAACGTCACGGGAACGACGCCGTCCGTCGAGGCTTTCGATATCTCGCCTTCCGGCAACTTTGAGGGGCTGTTGAAGGTGGCGAGTGGAGAGGGGATGAGTGGCGTGGCCGCCGTCCTGGGGCCGGAGGCCCGGACCTACGTCGCCGATACCCGGCGGATCTCCAAGCAAGAGGCCCGGCTCAAGGTGACGCTGGCGACCGAGGCCGTACCCACGGCCGCCCCCGGCCGCGCCGGAATCATCCTTGGCGGCCTCGACCCCATGAACTACTTCCTCGCCCGCGCGGTAGGCCAGGATATCCCCAGCGCCGCTCCTACCGAGGAGGGAGAGCGACGCCTCATCTACCAGATCGTCCAGGTCGTGGACGGCGTCCAAACGCTCGTCGCCGCCACGGAGGAGCAGTCGCTGCCGCTCTCGCCGCCGGGCGCCGGCCCAGATGCCCTGCCTGATGCGGGCTCTCCCTTCACCCTGCGCGTCGCCTACGGCGACGAAGGCCTTCGGATCTACAGCGATGCCGCCGGCACCGAGGCCCTGGCCCTAGAGGCCCCCTCGCTGACCATCCTCAACGGCCGCCTGGGGCACGCGGTGGGCGCGGACCGGTCGGATCCGGCGATGGGGCCGTTCCAGCCCACCGAGCTCGTCCTAGAGCCCTCTTCCTTATATCTGGACTCCAACGGGACGGCCGAAGGCTTCCAGGTCTTCGCCAAGGTTGGCTCGGTTACGAAGGACGTCACCGCGCGAGCGAGGATATTCGTCCAAGACAGCGGCGTGGCCGAGGCTGATCGCGCCGGCGTACGCGGCTTCTCCAGCGGGGATACGACCCTGGTTGCCGTCTTCCAGGACGAGGAATTTGGCGAGGCCCTGACGGCCAAGGCCCCGATCCACGTCTACGGCCCCGGCGTCGGCGGCCCGAGGCCCGCCGGCCCCGTCGCCAGAATCTCCGCGCCCGTCGCCGGGTGCCTCTACCAGCCCATCGGCCAGCCGCTGGCGTTCGACGGGACCACCTCGTCGGTTGCGGACGGCACCGGCGGGACGGGTGGCGCGATCGCCTCCTACGCCTGGGACTTCAACGGCGACAACGTCCCCGACGCCGAAACCGCTTCCGCATCCTTCACCTACGCAGAGGAGGGGATATACCTCGCCACCCTCAAGGTGACGGACGATCAGGACCGTACGGCCCTTTCCCGCCGCCTCGTCATCGCCTATGACGCCTCGCGCTCCCTTTACCCCCGGATCGACGAATTCCAGATCGAGAAGTTCGTAGTGGCGCCGGATATCGCGCGCACTTTCAACAACGGCTGCCAGCTGTTGACGCATACGCAAGGCGAGGCAGTGACGTCGTTCGGATACGACGCAAACGGAAATCAGGTCAGCGTGACGACGGGCGGCGAGACCACCACCCGGACGTTCGATATTGAGAGCCGCCTTGTCCGAATCCTGGGGCCTCCCGGCGAAAATCGGCTGGACCAGTCGATGGAGTATCTGGCGGATACGTGGCAGAGGACCAAGGTGGCCACAGTCGGCGCGGAGACGACCCTGGAGCATTACGGAGCGAGCGGGGAACTGCTATCCGAATACGCGGTGACGGCCGGCGGCGGGGGCGGCGGAAGCACGGAAGCACTCTCCCGGTCGTACGTTTTCGATGGACTCGATTCCTCCGTAGCCACGATGGATTACGGTGCTGGCCGATTCGTCGAACATGTCAACGATGGTTTGGGCTCCTGTGGTTCCCGAAAATGCCATCCTGGCAGCCAGGAACCGGACCGGCCGTGAAGACGATGGGCATTAACACTCAATCTGCGCCGGGATCGCTTAAACGGCGTCGTGAGCGGAATGAAATGGAGTCGCGCGACGTCGTAGACGCGCTCGACGAGCGCGATGCGGGCGAGGATTCCACGTCGCAGGGGTCGTATCATGACGTCGCGATCCGTTCAGCCGACCCGTCGGTATCTGTGGTGCAGCCCGCCGACCCTCGGGATCGCGACGACGCGTCCGTTCTCGCGCGGCTCCACCGCTCTCGGCTCGGGGGAGTTCCTCGCGATGGCCAGGCTCGGGCGGTCCTTGTGGTGGTAGGCAAAGTAGCGCTTTAGGATCCGACGGAGGCCCTTTTCGTTGAGGACGATGACGTGATCGAGGCACTCCCGGCGGATGTTCCCGATCTCTCGTTCTAGGATCCCGTTTTGCCACGGGGAGCGCGCTGTCGTGAGGACTTCCTCGATGCCCATCCCCTTCACCCGTTTCCGGAAGTATTCCCCGTAGATTCCGTCTCGGTCGCGCAGCAGGTATTTGGGCGCCGTCTCGTACGGGAAGGCTTCGACGATCTGCTGGGCGGTCCACTTGGCGGTGGGGTTCATGGTGGCGTTGAAGTGGAGGATCCTGCGCCGGTCGTGCAGGAGGACGAGGAACACGTAGAGCACCCGAAAGGTCACGGTCGGCACGGTGAAAAAGTCGAGGGCCGCGATCTGGGCGGCGTGGTTTTTGAGGAAGCGCCTCCATCCCTGGGACGGCGGTCGCCGTTTCCGCTCGATGGCGAGATACTTCGAGACCGTGGACTCGTCGACCTTGTAGCCCAGGAGCTCGAGCTCGGAATGGATCCGGGGCGCGCCCCAGAGCGGGTTCTCGCGGGCCATCCGGCTTACGAGGTCGCGGATCTCGCGCTCGACGGGCGGGCGGCCGGGACCAGGCTTCGACTTCCATCGCCAGTAGAGCCGCCAGCCCGCGCGGTGCCAGCGGATCACGGTCTCGGGTTTCACAATGGCGAGGGCGGCCTTCCAGCCGGCCCAGACCTTGGAGAGGACGATCCAGAACAGCCGATCGCGCTTCCGGAGGCGGGGGCGCTGGCCGGTGCGGGGCCGGAGGAGAACCGCAACCTGCTGGCGAAGCGCGAGGTTCTCGAGGGCGAGGGCGGCGCGGCCCCGGCAGAGCGCACGCAGCAGAAGCCAGACAGCCTGGAAGAAGAAAGACATGGGATCCGCGGCCTCCTCTCGGGGTCCGGATCCGTGGCGAACCGATCCGGGGCGGGGATGGTAGCCCGGGGTGGCCGTCCCGGGGCGCCCCGCGACCGCGCCGTCGTCCGTCGTGTCGGCCGCGCTCGTCGAGGTCGTGCTCCCAGGCACCTGGAATCCACTTGCCGGTGGGTTCTCTGGCGCATTTCTTCGCTTTTGTAGGTTTTCGTTCCTTCGCCTATGGACGGTCGAGTCGGCGGGGAGGCGATTTTGCCTCGCGTCGGGGCGGGAGCCGGCGGGGCGGCGGAAGGAACGGCACGGCGATTGCCTAAGAAACCCTGTCGCGGCATGGCCGCGGGAAAGGGGGCGGATGAATTCGGGAGACACGGCCTGGGTGCTCATGTCAGCGGCGCTGGTCCTGTCGATGACGGTGCCGGCGCTGGCGTTCTTCTACGGGGGATTGGTGCGGCGGAAGAACGTGCTCTCGGTGCTCGTGCAGTGCTTCGCGGTGACGTGCCTCGTGAGCCTGCAGTGGATGACGTTCGGCTACAGCCTCGCCTTCGGGCCGGACCTGGGCGGCGTAGGCGTCATCGGGACGCTCGACTGGGCGATGCTCGAGGGCGTGGGGGGGGCGCCGAACGCTTCCTACGCCCCGACGATTCCGCACGCCGCGTTCATGGCGTTCCAGATGATGTTCGCCGTTATCACGCCGGCGCTCATCCTCGGGGCCTTCGCGGAGCGGATGCGATTCGCGCCGTTCTGCGCCTTCGCGCTTCTCTGGTCGACGCTCGTCTACGATCCCGTCTGCCACTGGGTCTGGTCGTCGGGCGCGGACGGGCAGATGGGCTGGCTCAAGCGCCTCGGCGCGCTCGACTTCGCGGGGGGGATCGTGGTCCACGTGAACGCAGGCGCCGCGGCGCTCGCCGCCGCGATCATGCTCGGGCGGCGGGTGGGCTACCCGGACCGGATGTCGCCGCCGCACAACCTTCCCTTCGCCGTCCTCGGGGCGGGCCTGCTCTGGTTTGGCTGGTTCGGATTCAACGCGGGCAGCGCGCTGGGGGCCAACGCCCTCGCGGCGAACGCGTTTGTTGCCACCCACGCGGCGGCGGCGATCGCGGGGCTCGCCGGGGCGGCGATCGACGCCTTCTGGATCGGCCGGCCGACCGCGCTCGGGACGATCACCGGCTGCGTCGCGGGG
>CAYHQZ010000242.1:0-5561 GCA_964358555.1 uncultured Planctomycetia bacterium | reverse complement strand
CTTACCTGCGCGGCGTTCGGGATGCTGCTGGAGGCGCGCGGCCTGCGCGTCCGGCTCCAGAAGCTGGACCCCTACATCAACGTGGATCCGGGGACGATGAATCCCTACCAGCACGGCGAGGTCTACGTGACGGAGGACGGTGCGGAGACCGATCTCGACCTCGGCCACTACGAGCGGTTCACGAAGGCGCGGGTGAACCGCGACTCGAACGTCACGACCGGGCGGGTCTACGACACCGTCATCCAGAAGGAGCGGCGCGGCGAGTTTTTGGGCGAGACGGTCCAGGTCGTCCCGCACATTACGAACGAGATCAAGGATCGGATCCGCCGGATCCACGGCCCCGACGTGGACGTCGCGATCACGGAGATCGGCGGGACCGTCGGCGACATCGAGGGCCTGCCGTTTTTGGAGGCGATCCGGCAGTTCGGGATCGAGGCCGACGAGGGCAACGTGCTCTTCATCCACCTGACGCTCATCCCGTACCTGCGGGCCGCAGGGGAAATCAAGACGAAGCCCACCCAGCACAGCGTCGGCCAGCTCCGCGAGATCGGGATCATGCCCGAGATCCTGATCTGCCGGACGGAGCAGCCGATCTCGGACGAGGTGAAGAAGAAGATCGCCATGTTCTGCAACGTGAAGCCCCGCTGCGTCATCGAGGAGCGCGACGTCGAGCACTCGATCTATGAGCTGCCGCTCGTCTTCCTCCAGCAAGGCGTCGACCGCCTGATCGCGGAGATGCTCGACCTGCCGCGCGTCCCCCCGGACGTTCACGAGTGGGTCCGGATCGTCGACGCCCTGAAGAACCCGTCGAGCGAGGTCGAGATCGCGGTCGTCGGGAAGTACATCGGCCTGCAGGACGCCTACAAGTCCATCTACGAGGCCCTCACCCACGGCGGGATCGCGAACCGCTCTCGCGTGAAGGTGCGGCGCGTCGACGCCGACGAGGTGGCGAAGCAGGGCGGCGCGGCGCTCCTCGCGGGCGCAAACGGCGTCCTCGTCCCCGGCGGCTTCGGCGCCCGCGGCGTCGAGGGCAAGATCGAGGCGGTCCGCTGGGCGCGCGAGACGAAGACCCCGTTTCTCGGGATCTGCCTGGGGCTGCAATGCGCGGCAATCGAGTTCGCGCGCAACGCCTGCGGGCGGGCGAAGGCGAACTCGCTCGAGTTCGACGAGCGCACCCCCGATCCCGTCATCGCGCTCATGGAGGGGCAGCGAAACGTCACGGCGAAGGGCGGCACGATGCGCCTCGGCTCGTATCCCTGCCGCCTCCGGCCGGGATCGCTCGCCCGCCGGATCTACGGGGTCGAGACGGTCCACGAGCGTCACCGCCACCGGTTCGAATTCCACAACGGCTATCGCGAGGAGTTCGAGGCGAAGGGCTTCGCCCTCTCCGGCCTCTCCCCGGACGGCCGGCTCGTCGAGATGCTGGAACTGCCCGCGCATCCCTTCTTCATCGCCTGCCAGTTCCACCCGGAGTTCCAGTCGAGGCCCGCGGCCCCGCACCCGCTGTTCTCCTCCTTCGTCGCGGCCTCCCTCGGCGTCCCCTTTCCGGCGCCTTCGCCCGCCTCGCCCTCCTTCGCGGCGCCGGCCTCGGCGCGCTAGGATCGATCCCGCCATGGCGGAAGACCGACCCACGACCGGCGTGCCGGGGCTCGACCGGATCCTCGGGGGGCTCATCGCGGGGGACAACGTCATCCTCGAGGGCGACTCGGGCGCGCCGGTCGACTCGTTCGTCTCCGACTTCATCGCCTCCTCCGCCCGCGAAGGCTCCACGCTCGTCTACGTGAGCTTCGATCGCTCGCCCCAGACCATCGCCGCCCGCCACATGGCCGCCATGTCGCCGGGCCGGCTCATCCTCGTGGACGGCTTCTCGTCCGGGAAAGGCCGGGGCGACAAGATGTTCTTGGAGTTCTTCCGGACGGGCCCGGGCGGGCCGATCCATCTGGACAATCCCTCGGACCCCGCCACCCTCGAGCAGGCGCTGCTCGATCTCTGCGGGGGCGCAGGCGGCGTCCCCTCGCGCTACGTCTTCGACAGCCTGACCGGGATGCAGGAACTGTGGGGCAGCGAGGATCGGGCCTTCGAGTTCTTTGGGCATTTCTGCCCGCGGCTCTACGATCTCCACACCGTCGCCTACTGGGTCCTGGAGCAGGAGGCCCACTCCCGGGAGTTTTTGGCGAAGATCCGCCACGTCACGCAGGTCGTCCTCGAGGTGGGGATGCAAGACGGCGTGCCGTCGCTCACCGTCCGGAAGGCCGCGGGCCGCGCCTGCGGCGAGGTGGGCGTGCCTCGGCGCTTCGAGATGACCGGCGGCCGCGCCTCGTTTCCCGACGAGTCGCGCTCCGACCGGGAGCTGCGGCTGCTGACGCGCCTGGCCCCGATGCTGTCGCGCGCCCTCGAGCCCTCGGAGTTCTTCGAGGAGGTGATGGGCCTGCTCGCCGCCGAGATGGGGATGATTCGCGGGACGCTGGTTCTCCTGGACCGGGTCTCGGGGCGGCTGCGGATCGCGGCGGCCCACGGGCTCACCCCCGCCGAGCGCGCCCGCGGGGAGTACGGGATCGGCGAGGGGGTCACGGGCCTGGTCGTGAAGACCGGCAAGCCGGAAATCGTCCCCGACGTGGCCCAAGACGATCGCTTCCTGAACCGGACCGAGGCGCGGCCGCCCGAGTCGGCGCAGCCCGTCTCCTTCATCTGCGTCCCCGTCCGCGTGGACGACGAGGTCGTAGGCGCGCTGTCCGTGGACCGCCCCTGGGGGGTCGCGGCCACGCTGGAAAAAGACCTCCGGCTGCTGCTCATCGTGGCCTCCACGATCTCCCAGGTCCTCGCCATCAACCGCCTCGTCCTTGTGGAGAAGGAGGAGATCCTCGAGCGCGACAAGCGCCTCTCGAGCGATCTTCGCGAGCGCTACCGCCTGGAAAGCGTCGCCGGCGAGAGCGATGGGATCCGGGCGTGCCTTTCGATCGCGGCCACGGCGGCGGCCTCGAAGGCCTCGGTCCTCGTCACGGGCGAGACGGGCACGGGCAAGGAGCTCATCGCCCGCGTCGTCCACTTCAACAGCCCCCGCCAGGCAGGGCCGTTCGTGAAAGTGGACTGTGGTGCCCTGCCCGAGACGCTGCTTGAGTCCGAGCTCTTCGGCCACGTTCGGGGCGCCTTCACCGGCGCCATCCGCGACCGCAAGGGCCGCTTCGAGCTGGCCGACGGCGGGACGATCTTTCTAGACGAGATCGGCGAGATGAGCCCGCGGTTGCAGGTGAAGCTGCTGCGGGTCCTGCAGGAGCGGGAGTTCGAGCCCGTCGGGGGCGAGCGGACGATCTCCGTGGACGTCCGCGTGGTCGCCGCGACGAACCGCGACCTCAAGGACGAGATTTCCAAGGGGCGGTTCCGCGAGGACCTCTTCTACCGCCTCAACGTGATCCCCATCCGGCTGCCGCCGCTGCGCGAGCGCCGGGCCGACATCCCGCTGCTCGTGAACCGCTTCCTCGAGAAGTTCAACCGGGAGAACGGAAAAAGTGTCACGAAGCTCTCCCGGCAGGTGATGGACCTCCTCATGGAATATCCGTGGCCCGGGAACGTCCGCGAGTTGGAGAACTGCATCGAGCGGGCGGTCGTCATGAGCCCCGGCGAAACGCTTTCAGGCGAGCTCCTGCCGGACGAGATCCGGCTCCGGAGGGATCCGGGCCGGCGGTCCGAGGCCGCCGGGCGCGCGTCGACGGGCGCGCTCGGCGCCGTGTTCGCGAATTACCTGGAAAGCCAGCCCGATCTCGGAACCGCGCGGCTTGCCCTCCTGCGCGCCGCGGAGGAGTCGGTCCTTCGGAAGGCCATGGCCACGCCGGAGGCGAGCCAGCGGGAGGTCGCCCGGCTCCTCGGCTTGAGCCGAGTGACGCTCCGGAAGAGGCTCCGGGAGTTCGGGCTTCTTTAAGCCAAAAGAACCCATGCGGTCTAAATCGAGTCCACGTGGACAACAAGTAGGCCGTTTCGTTTTGATCCAGATCTGCAGATCCGTTCATCGATAGGCACAACCTCTTTCGGTGATATGAGATAGAATTGTATCGTTTCTTCTCTGTTTGGCATGGCGCTTGTTCTCTATCTATCGGGAAATTCCATATCGGATTTCCAGGATTCTCGAACCATGCCAAGAGGGAGAGAGCGGAAAAGATGAGCAACCAGCAAGCCGGCACGATCGTGGCGGAGCGGACGGCCAGTCGGCCAAGGCGGATTTCGGCCTTGCCGGGAACGTCGCGGTCCCTCTGGACGCGCGCCCGCCAGCGGGGGCGGAATTCCTCCTCGATTCCGTCTTCCGCCGCCAGCATGTCCTTCGTTTCCAGCCTCTGTTCCAGTTGCGCCTTCTCCGCGACCTGCTCGTATGCGCGGCGGGGAAACAAGCCGGTTCTCCATTGCGAGGAGCACGCCTGAACCGGCGGGACGTTCCGCCATGACGCTTCCGCCCCGGCCGCCCGACGGCGGCCTCTACGATCCCTCGACCGAGCACGATGCCTGCGGCGTCGGTTTCGTCGCCGACATCCGGGGGCGGGCCTCGAACGAGATCGTCCGGATGGGAATCCGGGCGCTGACGAACCTGCTGCATCGCGGGGCGAAGGGCAGCGAGGAGAACACGGGGGACGGGGCCGGCGTCCTCGTCCAGATCCCGGACCGCTTCTTCCGCCGGGCGCTTGCCGCGCGGTTCGGCCTGCCGCCGCCCGGGGACTACGGCGTCGGGATGTTCCATCTCCCGCGGGATCCATCGGAGCGCGCCGCCTGCGTTGAACTTGTCGAGTGCAACGTCGCCAAGGAGGGCCAGATCCTCCTCGGCTGGCGCGACGTGCCGACGTCCGACGGGCACCTCGGGAAATCGGCCGTGGCCGCGGAGCCCGCCTTCCGGCAGGTGTTCATTGCCCGCCGCGACGTCGAGCCGGGCGACGCCTTCGAGCGGCGCCTCTTCCTCATCCGGAAGCGCTCGGAGGGCGAGGTGCTCCGTTCCGGCATGGCCGGGCGCGGCCTCTTCTATCCCGCGACGCTTTCGAGCCGGACGATCGCCTACAAGGGGATGCTCTCCGCGGACCAGATGGACGCCTTCTTCCCGGACCTCCTCGAGCCCGATGTCGAGAGCGCCATCGCCCTCTTCCACCAGCGGTTCAGCACCAACACATTCCCGAACTGGGAGCTGGCCCATCCCTTCCGGATCCTCGCCCACAACGGGGAAATCAACACCATCCGCGGCAACGTCCGCCGGATGCTCGGCCGCGAGAAGCATTTCAAGAGCGAGCTCTTCCCAGACGAGGACATGGAGCATCTCCTTCCGATCATCCGGCAAGGCGCGAGCGACTCGGCGTCGCTGGACAACGTGCTTGAGTTCCTCGTCCAGTGCGGGCGATCGATCCCCCACGCCCTCATGATGATGATCCCCGAGGCCCACGCGGGACAGCCCTCCATGGACGACGCGCGGAAGGCCTTCTACGAGTATCACGCGAGCCTCCTCGAGCCCTGGGACGGGCCCGCCGCCGTGGCCTTCACGGACGGCCGCGTCGCGGGGGAGTGGAACATCCGGCTCGTGGCCGCGTCGGGGG
>CAYHQZ010000241.1:0-5562 GCA_964358555.1 uncultured Planctomycetia bacterium | reverse complement strand
GTCCGACGCACCGCCCGTCGCCCGCCGCGCCAACTCCTCCCGCAATCCCCCCGCAGCGCTCGTGCCTCCCGGCGACCTTGCGTCGCCGGGGGCGAAAATTCGCCGCTGCGGTTGCCCCGGGCGGCCCGATTGCGCGGGGCGCTCAAATCGCGTACCTTTCCCTCTCCCCGGGCCGGAATGCCCGGGCGGATCCGCGGGCCGCGGAACGGAACTCCGATGAACACCAACGATTTCTTTTCCCCCAAGAGCGTCGCGGTGGTGGGTGCCTCGCGCGAAGAGGGCAAGGTCGGCCACGCGGTCGTCGCCGCCCTGAAAAACGGCGGCTTCCCCGGACAAATCCTGCCGGTGAACCCGAAGGCCTCCGAGGTTCTCGGCCTTCCCTGCGCCCCGAGCCTGAAGGCCCTGAAGGAGACCCCGGACCTCGTCGTCATCGTCGTCCCCGCGAAGGCGGTCCCGGCCGTGATGCGGGAATGCGCCGATCTCAAGGTCCGCTCGGCCATCGTGCTCTCGGCCGGGTTCAAGGAGGTCGGCCCCGAGGGCCGGGACCTGGAGCAATCGGTCCTCCAGATCGCCCGCGCGGCCGGGATCCGCTTCCTGGGGCCCAACTGCCTCGGGGCCATCTCGCCCGGCAACCGCCTCAACGCCTCCTTCGGAGGCGACCTCCCCTCCCCCGGCGGGCTCGCCTACATCTCGCAGTCCGGGGCGCTGCTCACGGCCATCCTCGATCTCGCGAAGACCCGCGAGATCGGCTTCTCTCGCCTCGTCAGCATCGGGAACAAGGCGGACTTAAACGAGGTCGACTTCCTGCGCACGCTGGGCGACGACCCCGAGACGACAGTCATCGCGGGCTACCTCGAGAGCATTTCGGACGGCCCGGCGTTCATGCGGGAGGCGGAGCGGATTTCCGACGAGAAGCCCATCCTGCTCATGAAATCCGGCGGGACGGCCTCCGGCTCGAAGGCGGCCTCCAGCCACACCGGCTCGCTGGCCGGCGACGAGGTCGCCTACGACTGCGTCTTCGAGCGCGCCGGCGTCGTGCGCTGCCAGTCGATCGAGCACCAGTTCGAACTGGCGCAGATCTTTTTGCACCAGCCCCTGCCCGGGACGGGGCCGGACGGGAAGGTCCGGACCGTCGTGATCACCAACGCCGGCGGCCCCGGAATCATGGCGACCGACGCCGTGGAAAGGCAGGGCCTCGCGTTCGCCACGCTCGCCGAGGCCACCGTCCGGACGCTCAAGGCCGCTCTCCCCCCCGCCTCGAACGTCCAAAACCCCATTGACGTCCTGGGCGACGCCCTCGTGGACCGCTACGAAATCGCGCTCAAGGCGGCGCTCGCCGACCCCGGCGTGGACGCAATCGTGATCCTGCTCACCCCGCAGGCGATGACGGACGCGTTCGCGACGGCCGAGGCCATCGTGCGGATCTCGAAGAAGGCGAGAAAGAAGCCGATCGTCGCGTCGTTCCTCGGCGGCCGGCGGGTCGCCGACGGCCTCGCGGTCCTGCGCTTAGGCGGCATCCCGACCTACGACTCCCCCGAAAGCGCCGTCGGCGCGCTGCACGCGCTGGGCGACTACGCCCGGTGGCGCGCGCGGCCCCAGCGGGTCGTCCGGCTTTTTTCGGTGAACCGCCGGAAGGTCGAGACCATCCTCGATCGCCACCTTCGCGCCGGCCTCACCCAGGTAGGCGAGGCGGACGCCAAGGAAATCCTGGAGGCCTACGGCTTCCGGACGCCCAAGGACGCCCTCGCGACGACCGCCGACCAGGCCGCCGAGGTCGCGAGCCAGCTGGGCTTCCCGGTCGTCCTGAAGATCGCCTCGCCCGACATCGTCCACAAGTCGGATTCCGGCGGCGTGAAGGTGGGCCTCGCCGATCCGGAGTCCGTCCGCGACGCCTTCGATCTCATGATGGTCCGGATCCCGAAGAAAATCCCGGAGGCCCGCCTCCAGGGGGTCTTAGTCCAGGAGATGTGCCAAGGCGGGCTCGAGGTCATCCTCGGGATGAACCGCGACCCGCAGTTCGGGCCGCTCATGATGTTCGGGATGGGCGGAATCCTGGTCGAGGTCCTCAAAGACGTCGCCTTCCACTTGGCGCCGCTCACCGCGGCGGAGGCGCGCGAGATGCTCGAGGCCACGAAGACCTACCGACTCCTCACGGGCGTCCGGGGCCGCGAGGGCGTGGACCTCGACGCCGTGGCCGAGGGGCTGCAAAGGCTCTCGCAGCTCGTCACGGAATTCCCGTCCATCCAGGAACTGGACATCAACCCCTACGTCGTGGGCCCGCCGGGCACGCGCTCGATGGCGCTCGACGCCCGCATCCGCATCTCGGCCCGCGCACCCTAGCGAAGGAGAAGCGCAAAAATCATGGCGAGCGCCGCCTGGAAGCAGAAATACAAGGATCGGATCGTCACGGCCGAGACGGCGATGAAGCGGATATCGCCGGGCGATCGCATCTTCATCGGGACGGGCTGCGGCAAGCCCCAGCACCTCGTCGACGCCCTCGTCCACCACACCGACCACGTGGACGACGCGCACGTAATCCACCTCCTGACGATCGGCTCGGCCCCCTGGGCGGAGGAGCGCTTCCGCGAGAAGTTCAAGATGAACTCCTTCTTCATCGCCGAGAACGTCCGATCGAGCCTCGAGAAGGGCATCGGGGACTACACGCCGATTTTCCTCTCGGACATCCCGGGGGAATTCGAGAGCGGGCGGCTGCCCATCGACGTCGCGCTCGTCTCGGTGACCCCGCCGGACGCCAACGGGCTTTGCAGCCTCGGGGTCTCGGTGGACATCGTGAAGTCGGCGGTCGAGAACGCCCGGTGCGTCATCGCCCAGGTGCACCATCGCATGCCGCGGACGCTCGGGAACTCCTTCATCCCGGCGGATCGGATCGACTGCCTCGTCCCCTTCGACGAGGAGATCCTGGAGGTGCCGCCCCCGGCGAGCGACGAGACCCTCAAGCGGATCGGCGAGAACCTCGCGACGCTCGTAGAGGACGGCAGCACCATCGAGTGCGGGATCGGGCGGATCCCCCAGGCCCTCGTGGAGACGCTCAAGCACAAGAAGGACCTGGGCGTCCACACCGAGATGTTCGGCGACTGGCTGCTCGATCTCGTGAAGGCCGGCGTCGTCACGGGCGCGAAGAAGACCGTGAACCGGGGCAAGATCGTCGCCAGCTTCTGCATGGGGACCCGACGCCTCTACGACTTCGTGGACAACAATCCCGCCATCGAATTCCATCCCACGGAAACCGTCAACGACCCCGCGCTCATCGCCCGCCACGACAAGATGGTCGCCATCAACGTCGGCCTCGAAATCGATCTTTCGGGGCAGGTCTGCGCGGACTCGCTGGGCTACCGCTTCTACAGCGGGATCGGCGGCCAGGTGGACTTCAACCGCGGCGCGGCGCGAAGCTCCGGCGGGAAGGCCATCATCGCGCTGCCGTCGACCGCCATGGACGGGACCGTGTCGCGCATCGTGCCGCACCTGACCGAAGGCGCAGGCGTCGTCACCACCCGAGGCGACGTCCACTACGTCGTCACCGAATTTGGAATCGCCTACCTCCACGGCAAGAGCATCCGGGAGCGCGTGCTCTCGCTCGTCAACATCGCGCATCCCAAGTTCCGCAACGAACTTTTGCAGGCCGCCAAGGCCCAGCGCTACATCTACCAGGACCAGATCGAGATGGCCTGGGACCAGATGCGCTACCCGAAAGAGCTGGAACGCCACGAGATCCTGCGCGACGGAACGCAGATTTTCTTCAGGCCCGTCAAGCCGACCGACGAGCCGGCCATCCGCGAGATGTTCTACTCCTTGAGCGCCGAATCCGTCCGGTCCCGCTACTTCACCCACACCGCGCGCTTCCCCCACCGCGAGGTCCAGCAGGTCGCCAACGTCGACTACCGCCAGGACCTCGCCGTCGCCGGCGTCGTCCCCGGTCCCTCCGGCGAGACCATCGTCGCGATCGCCCAGTATTTCCTCGACCCCCGCAGCGGCGAGGCGGAAGTCGCCTTCGTCGTCCAGGACGAATGGCAGAAGCGCGGGATGGGGACGTTCCTGCTCCGCTTCATCCGCGAGACGGCGCACCGTCGCGGCGTGAAGCGCTTCACCGCGAAGGTTTTGCCCGGCAACAAGGCGATGCTCGCGGTCTTTCACAACAGCGGCTACCCGGTCGCCACCGAATTCAGCGGCGACGCCTACAGCCTCTCCTACCCCCTCGATCGCGACCCCGCGGCCCCCGAAGCCGCCGAGGCGCCTTAGGAACCCAGGAACCCCCCGATCCCCGGCGCGAGGGTTTCCGCGAGGCGCGCGCGGAAGGAATGCGGCGTGGGATGGCCGATGGCGGGGGTGCGGTTCGCGTCGAGGACGACGATCCGGCCGTCGAGGACGACGTAGTCGAGCTTCCCGTAGTCGAGCCCCAGCGCGCGCGCCGACGCCTGGGCGCCGGAGTCGACCGGAATCTCCTCCCGGACGCGGATGTGCGGGGATTTCACGATCGGGTGATCCGAGAGGACCCGGTAGGTAAAGCAGGCGTCCCCGAGGACGAAGAGGCAGCGGACCACGTAGCGCCCGCCGTCCCGTTCCGGCAGGAAGCGCTCGACGACGAGAGCGGGGTTTTCGAAGACGGCCGGCGGGACGTCGCCCGTCTTCGGAAACACCGTATAGGCGGTCGAGCGCAGGGTCCGGATCGCGCGAATCGAGGATTCGTCCAAGGGAAGCCCGGGCGGAAACCACCGCGCCCGCGCGCCCGCAATCCAGCGCAGCGGCGCCCGGTAGCGAAGCCCCCCCTCCAGGAGTTCCGCGTCCGGAAGCCCGCCGGAGTTCCGGTCGCTCTTCACGACGACCGGCCCGTCCCATCCGTCGCCCGGGGAGACAAGATTCCGGCTCACCTTGCGCTTCGAAAGATCCGCCGCCCCCGCGTTGAGCGCCCGGGGGAAGCGCCCGAGGAACGCGCGGTAATCCTCGGGCACCACCGTCAGGTCCACGTGCGAGATCGCGACGTCCGCGGGAACGAACCGGCTTGTCCCCTCGAGAAAGAGGACCTCATGGCCGCGATCGCGCCAGATCCGGGCGAGGTCCCCCAGGAGGTAGGGCTGGCGCCGCAGCCGGCGGGCGTTCTCGTGGGAAACGACGGCGATGGAGGGAGGCAAGGGAGGGGAAGATAGAGTCCTAAGTCCTAAGTCCAAAGTCCTAAGTCCTACGTCCCCTCCCCGTTCCGCCTCGCCCTCCTTAGACTTCCCGGCCATGTCCCCCATCAAGATCAACCTCCCCGAATCGGAAATCCCCCGCGCCTGGTACAACCTCGCCGCCGACCTGCCGAATCCCCCGCCCCCGCCCCTCGGCCCGGACGGCTTGCCCGTCCCCCCGGAAGCCCTCGCGAAGGTCTTCCCGATGAACCTCATCGAGCAGGAGGTCAGCACCCAGCGATTCATCCCGATCCCCGACGAAGTCATCGACCTGCTCTACCGCTGGCGCCCGTCCCCGCTGCGCCGCGCCGTGTGGCTGGAGCGCCGCCTGAAAACCCCCGCCCGGATCTATTACAAGGACGAAAGCGTCTCCCCGGCC
>CAYHQZ010000240.1:0-5602 GCA_964358555.1 uncultured Planctomycetia bacterium | reverse complement strand
CCCTGGTGCAGGGCGCGCGCAACGAGTTCCTTGCCGGTGCCGCTCTCGCCCTGGACGAGGACCGTCGAGTCCGCGGGCGCGATCCGGCGGATCTGGTCGTGAACCGCCGTCATCGGGGGCGAAGCCCCTATTATATTCGTCGCGGCGAGGCCCGCGCCCCCGGCGGAGCTCCCGTCCTGCAGCCAGCGGCGCTGGGCCGCGGCCCGCGCCACGACCGCTTTGATGACCTCGTTGTCGAAGGGCTTCTGGACGTAGTCGTAGGCCCCGAGCCGCATCGCCTCGACGGCGGATTCCCAGGAGGCATAGGCCGTGATCATGATGACCTGACAGGTCGGGTCTCGCTTCTTGAATTCCCGGAGCAGATCGAGGCCGTCCTTGCCGGGCATCCGCATGTCCTGCAACACCACATCGGGCGGGGCCGCCTCGGCCTTCCGGATCGCGGCCAGGCCGTCCGTCACGGCGTCGACCTCGCAGCCGGCGTTGCGCAGCACGATCGTAAGAAGCTCCCCGACCGACGGCTCGTCGTCGACAATCAGGACGCGCGGCTTCGCGCTCTCGCTCATGGCGTCATCTTATCGCCGGGGGGCCGGGGCGGGGGACGGCTCCTCGTAGCCGGCCGGGATCCAGACCCGGAAGTTGGACCCGGCGCCCGGCATCGACTCGAGCTCGATGACGGCACCGTGCTCCTTCAGGATCCGGGAGACGATCGCAAGGCCCATCCCGGTCCCGCCGGGCTTGGTCGTGAAGAAGGGGGCGAAAATTCGATCGCGGAGGCGAGAGTCGATTCCATCTCCCTTGTCGATAATCTCCACGGTGGCCCCCCACCGGACGGGCTCCTCGCCCGGGGTTTCGGCCCCGCCGGGAAACTGCAGGGGCCCGCGGGTCTCGCTCTGAAACGCCCGCAACAGGATCGGCGCGTAGCCGTGGCTCGCCTCGAGCGCGTTGATCCCGAGGTTCAGGAAGACCTGCCGCAGCTGGTCCGGATCCCCCCGGCAAGACAGCGGCCCCGCCACCTCGAGTCGGACCCGGTCCTTCCCGCCCAGCGGGTTCTTTTCCAGGATGAGCGCCACGTCCTCGAGGAGCTCCCGGAGGTTCACGTCGACCATCGCCGCGCGTTTCGTGCGGGCGAACTCCAGGAACTTCTTGATGATCCGATCCAGCCGATCGGACTCGCGCAGCACGATCCCCATCAGCTGGACGTCGCTCTCGGAAACCCCGGGCCGGCCCTTCAGTTCCTGGACGCTGCCGCGGATCGAGGCGAGCGGGTTTCGGATCTCGTGGGCGAGGCTCGCCCCCAGTTCGGAGACGGCGGAGAGCCGCTCCGCCGCCTGGACGGCCTCGAGCATCCGCTTGTAGACGGTGCGGTTGCCGATGAGGGCCACGCCCCCCCACGACCGGCCAAATTCGTCGACGAGGACCGACGTCCGGATCGAGATCGGGAGCTTCCGCCCCCCGGGCGAAAGCAGCAGCGTCTCCTGGCGCCGGCCGGGCGCGTCGAGGAGCACCGCGCGGACCACATCGAACCGCGGGTCCCGGAAGACCTCGGATGCGGGCCGGCCGGCGAGAGGCTCGTCCTCCGAAAGGTCCAGAAGCTCCCGCGCGGAGGCGTTCACGAACGCAATGCGGTTCTCCCGATCGAGCGTGAGAACCCCCTCGTGGATCGTGTCGAGGACGCCGCGGTTCAGGAGGCGCGCGCGCCGCAGCGTCGCGGCGAGCGTCCCGGAAAGATACGCGACGAGGTGGAAGGCGAACCCCTGCGCGACGAGGGCCGGCGTGAAGTCGGGCAGGGAACTGCCGAGACGGCGGACCTCCTCGGTCGCGACCACCCGCCACAACTCGAGCCCCGAGAGGCAGACCGTGGAGAGCGACGCCAGCGCCAGGCTCCAGCGCCCGGACAAGAAGAGGCTCGCGGCGATGAGCGGGCCGAAATAGAGGAACGTCAGCGGCGACTCGGAAACCCCGGTCAGCCCCACGAGGAGGGACGCAGCCAAGACGTCCGCGACATGTTCCAGGATCGCGAGCAACCGGAGCCGCCGGGCGCGGGCGTGGACGACGAGGAGCAGGAGGTTCGCGATGGCGATCCCGAGCAGGACCCAGAGCGGGCCCGGATGGATCGGCATCCAGCCCACGCCCCCCGCCCGGAACGCCTCCGGCACGAACAGCACGATGAGCGCGCCGGACAGCGCGATGAGGAGGAAGCGGAACCCCGAGAGAACCCGCAGCCGCGCAACCCACTCGGCTCGAACGTCCGGCATGGGCGCGCGCGATCGGGAACCTTCCCGACTAGCCCCCTCCCGTCAACTTCGATTGGAGCTTCAGGATCGGGAGGAACACGGCCAACACGATGCCGCCGACAAGGGCGCCCATGATCCCGATCATGAGGGGTTCGATCAGCGCGGTCAGGCCCTCGACGGACGCCCGGACCTGGCGGTCGTAGAACATCGAGACCTTTTTCAAGAGGGTCTCGAGGGCCCCCGACTTCTCGCCGATCGCGATCATCTTCACGACCATCGGAGGGAACACCGGGGACTCGCCGAGGGGCTTGGCCAGGCTCTCCCCGTGACGGATGCTTTCCCGTGCCTTGTTGACGGCGATCTCGATGACCTTGTTCCCCGCCGTCTGGGAGACGATTTCGAGGGCCCCGAGAATGGGCACGCCGGATTCGATGAGTGTCGCGAATGTCCGGGCGAACCGGGAAATCGCGACCTTCTGGAACAAAGGACCGAAGACCGGAACCTGGAGGGTCACCCAGTCGAACTGCTTCTGGCCGCGCTCCGTCCGGATGTAGGAGACGAGCGCGACCGCGAAGAACACGACGCCGAGCCCGATCCACAGGATATAGGTCTGCAAAAACTCGCTGAGCCCGAGGAGAATCCGGGTCGGGGCGGGGAGCTCGTTGATGCCGCCAAGAGCCTCGAAGATCGGCTTGAACTTCGGGATGATGAACACCAGCAGGAAGATCGTGATCCCGATGATCATGCACAGCGACACGACCGGGTAGGTCATGGCGCCCTTGATTTCCCGCTTGAGCGCCGCGGCTTCCTCCTGGTAGTCGGCGAGGCGGTCCAGGATTTCGTCGAGCTGGCCGGAGGCCTCGCCGGCGCGGATCATGTTCACGTAGATCTTCGGGAAGGCCCTCGTGTGCTGCCCCATCGCTTCCGAGAGGTCCACCCCGGACCGGACGCTATCGACGGTTTCGTCGAGGACCGCCTTGAAGGCGGGGTTCGTGCTCTGCTCCCGGAGAACCTCGAGGCTCTCCAGCAGCGGGATGCCCGCCGACACCATCGTGGCGAGCTGGCGGGTGAAGAGGACGACGTCCTCATTCTTGACCCTCCCCTTCCCCTTCCCCATAAAGGCGCCCATGAAGGCGCTGGGCTTGTTCTCCCCGATCGAGACGACCGCGAGGTTCTGGGTGCGCAGCTGACTGATCGCCGCGTCGGCCGTGCTCGCCTGGATGGACCCGGTGACCGTCTTGCCCTCAAGCGTCTTCGCGAAATACTTGAACGCCGCCATCCTTGCCTCCTATCAGCCGCCCGAGGCCATCTGCTTCTGCAGTTTGAAGATCGGAAGGAATACGGCCAGCACGATTCCCCCGACGAGGAACCCCATCACGCCGATGAGTAGCGGCTCGATCATGGAGGTCAGGCCGTCCACGGTCGCCCGCACCTGCTCATCGTAGAACTCCGACACCTTCTTCAGCAGCATTTCGAGGGCGCCCGATCGCTCCCCGATGGAGATCATCTTCACGACCATCGGGGGGAAGATCTTCGTCTCCCCGAGGGGCTTGGCCAGGGTTTCCCCGTGCCGGATGCTCTCCTTCGCGCGGTTGACGGCGTCCTCCAGGACGCGGTTGCCGATCGTGGAGGCCACGATCTCGAGGGCCCCGAGGATCGGCACGCCGGATTCGATCAGCGTCGAGAAGGTCCGGGCGAACCGGGAAATCGCGACCTTCTGGAACAAAGGCCCGAAGATCGGCATCGCCAACATGAGCTTGTCGAGGACGAGCCGCCCGCCCTCCGTCCGGAAGTACGCGACGATCCCGACGATCGCGAGGATGGAGCCGAGCACGATCCAATGGAACTGGCTCTGGAGGAAAAGGCTGGTCGCCAGGAGAATCCGGGTCGGGGTCGGCAGCTGGTCTACGCCGCCGAGGGCGTCGAAGATCGGCTGGAACTTCGGGATGATGAAGACGACGAGGAAGATCGTGATCCCCAGGATCATGCACAGGGACATGACCGGGTAGGTCATCGCCCCTTTGATCTCCCGCTTCAGCTGGGCCGTCGCGTGGGTGTGCTCGGCCAGGCGGTTCAGGATCTCGTCGAGCTGGCCGGAGGCCTCGCCGGCCTTGACCATGTTGACGAAGATCTTGGGAAAGGCGCGGGGGTGCTGGGCCATCGACTCCGACAGGTCCATCCCCGACCGGACGGACTCGACGCACTGGGAAAGGATCGCCTGGAAGCCCGGATTCTGGGTCTGCTCGCAGAGGATTTCGAGGGCCTCGAGGACCGGAATTCCCGCGGACACCATCGTGGCCATCTGACGGGTGAAGACGACCATCTCCTCCGATTTCACCCGGGCGCGGGCGGCGGCCGCCTTCGAAGGCGTCTTCTTCCCGACGTTTCCCTTCTCCTCCTGGAGGGAGAGGACAACCATGTTCCGGCCCCGGAGCTGGCCTATCGCGTCGTCCGGCGAGGGGGCCTGCAACGTCCCCGTGATGGTCCGCCCTTCCGCCGACCGCGCCGAAAATCGGAAGTTCGCCATCCCCTATTCCTCCCGGCCTCGCGGCGGTTGCATCGGTCCCTATTCCCCGCTCACGATGCGGGTCTCCTTGCCGTCCGAATCCATCTCGATGACCTTGGTTTCCTTGGGCTCCGGCTCGTCGTCGTCCGCCGCCTCCGCCGCCGACCCCGCCTTGCCGCCGGCGTCGCTTTCTTCAACCGCGGAGGTCTCGCCCTCGTCGCCCATCGTCGAGCGCAGGATTTCCTCGATGGAGGTCTTCCCGCGCAAGGCGTTCATGAGCCCCGCGCGGCGCAGCGTGACCATCCCCGACTCCATGGCGGCCTTCTTGAGGTCCATCGCGGAGGCGCCGTCGATAATGAGCTTGCGGAGCCGGTCGTTGATCAGGATCGTCTCGAGGAGGGCGAACCTTCCCTTGTAGCCTTCCTTGCAGGCCTTGCAGCCGACCGGCCGGTGGAGATTGACGGTGTGCAGCTCGTCCTCGTTGTAGCCGATCTTGAGCAGCCGTTCCGGCGGCAGCTTCATCGGCTCCTTGCACTTTTCGCAGAGCTTTCGCCCGAGGCGCTGGGCGGAGACGAGGATGATGGAGGAAGCGACGAGGAAGGGATCGACCCCCATGTCGATGAGGCGCGTGATCGTGGACGGGGAATCGTTCGTGTGGAGGGTCGAGAGCACCAAGTGCCCCGTGAGCGCGGCCTTCACGGCGATTTCCACGGTCTCCATGTCGCGGATTTCGCCGACCATGATGATGTCCGGGTCCTGGCGCAGGATGGACCGGAGCGCCGTTGCGAACGTGATCCCGCGCTTCGGGTTCACGGCGACCTGGTTCACCCCGTCGAGCTGGTATTCGACCGGGTCCTCGACA
>CAYHQZ010000239.1:0-5625 GCA_964358555.1 uncultured Planctomycetia bacterium | reverse complement strand
GTGATGGCCGCGGCTATCGCCGCCGCTTGCCGCCCGCCGGTTTCACGGCCGGCCGGACGCCGCCCAGGCGGTAGCCCTTGCCGAGGGTGTAGAGGCGCTTGAGCGATCGGGCCGCGTGGACGTGGGCGGCGACGACCTTGCCGACGACGAGGGGGCAGTCGCCGGGCTTCGTGACGGCGGCGAGGCGGCACTCGAAGTTCGCGACGGCGTCGGAGAGGAGCGGGGCCCGGACCTTCGCGCCCGCGGACATCGCGAGGCCCGTGGCCGCGAACTTGTTCGTGTCCCGGCCCGAATGGGTGCCGGCGAAGAGGGTTTCCTTGGCCATCCGCTCGGAGGGGAAGGCGACGACGAACTCCCTGGTCTTGCGGATGAGCGCGTAGGTGCGGGCGCTATCGTCGATGCCGAGGACGAACATCGCGGGCGTCTCCGAGGCGAGCGAGACCCATCCGACGGCCATGACGTTCGGCCGGCCGTCCGGCGCGCGGGTCGTCACGAGGACGACGGATTCGGGATACTTCCGGCCGAGGGCTTCCTTCGTTTCCGTGCGTTTCTGCATCGCGTCCTCCCGCGCGCATCATAATCGGTGACGGCCCGCTGACAGGCTGGCCGGTATCCTGTGCGGGTGCGCTTTCGCCACCGCATCGTTGTCCTCGCTGTCCTCGCCGCGGTCGCCGCCGCGGCGCTGTCTCCCTGGGCGATCCGGCGCTGGAAGGCGCGGCCGGCCTGGCAGATCGAGCACGGCGAGCCGGCGGCGCGGGCCTGGGCGGTGCGGGAGCTCTCGAAGGCGGGGGCCTCGGGGCGCGCGCTTTCGCTCATCGAGGGCCGGCTCGGCGATTCGGATCCGGCCGTCCGCTGCACCGCGCTCGAGGCCCTCGCGCGCGCGAGGGCGCCCGCCTCGCTTCCGAAGGTTCTCGCCCTGGCCGGCTCGGAGCCGGTCCTGGCGGCGCGGCTGAAGGCCCTCGAGACGCTGGGGGATCTCGGCGGAACGGAGGCGCGCGCGTTCCTGCTGCGCCGCCTGGACGATGACGTTCCCGACGTCCGGGCGGCGGCGGCAGGCGCGCTCGGTCGATGCGGCGCGCGCGAGGACGTGGCGCGCCTGAAGGAGATGCTGCTGCAAGACCCCGTGCCCGCCGTCGCGGAGCGCGCGCGGGAGGCCCTCTCGGCGCTCGACTGGAAGCCGGAAGCGGCCGCGGCCGCCGCGCTGCCGGAGGGCGCGAAGGGCGTCTGCTTCGAGGCCGTCCAGGGAATCCCTTTGCAGGGGAATTTCGAGATCGCGCCCGGCGAACGGTTTCCCGACGCCGAGGCGGGGAAGAAGATCGAAGGGGCGGGCCGCTGGATCCGCGACCCCGAGGGCGCGGGGGGCAACCACGACTGGCTCGGCGGGATGAACGGCTCGATCGACATCGGGCAGCTGCGCTACACGGTCCTCGTGCCGAAGGCCGGGCGCTGGGTGCTGTGGGCCCGGGCCTGGTGGATGGACAAGTGCGGCGACACGTTCCAGTGGCGCATCGACAAAGGGCGCTGGAACCGGCTGCCGGATCAGGAGGACCGCCACGTCGAGGCCCGCTACCGGTCCTGGTTCTGGGACCACGGACGGGCGTTTTCGGTGAAATCCGCCGGGGCGCATTCGCTCGAGATCCAGGCCCGCGAGGACGGCATCCGCTTCGATCTTTGCGCGCTCCTTCCCGAAGGCGAGACCCCCGGGGAGGACCTCCGCCCGAACTTCGAGCCCCTCGCCGCCGCGGAAGACGGCGCGTCGCTCTCCCTTTCGCGGGCCTCCGAGGTGCTGCCGTCGTCGGGGCCCCTGGAAGGGTCTCTCTTCGTCCAGCGCCTCGGCCGCGCCCCCCTCGACGGGACCGTCGAGATCACCGCCGAGGACGGGACGCTGGCGCCGGCCGGGAAGATCCCGATCCTTCTCGAGGGACCGGAGCGGATCCGCGAGATTCCCTTCCGCGTCTCGCTCCCGGCGGACGCGCCCGCCCGCGAGCGGATCCTTCTCGCGCGGTTCGTCCCGCGCTCGGGCTCGATTCCGGAGGCCCGCCGGGCGCTCATCCTCTCGAAGCCCTGGCCCTGGGACATCGCGGGGCCGTTCGAGGAGGGCCGGGACGCCTCCGCGATTCCGCCGGACGCCTGGAAGCGCTTCCCCCCGGAAGCGATCACCAACGCCTACAAGACGATCGACTTCGAGAAGGCCTTCGCGCCGGGGGCTCACGGCCGGGCCTTCCTGCGCGCCCGGTTCGAAGCCCTCGAGGATTTCGACGGAATCCTCTTTCTCAACGCCGACGATCGTGCCGAGGTCCGGATCGACGGGGAGCCTGCGATTCGGACGGAGCACGAGCAGCCCGCGGAGGGATTCCTCGAGCGCAAGCGCCTGCGGATCCGGAAGGGGATACACCGCGTCGAGGCGGAGGTCGGCAACCAGGGCTTTCCGGACGGGCATCCGTATTTCGAAACCCAGAACTACTGGCTCTTCCGGCTGCGCCTGCGGAAGGACAATCACGTTCCCGCGCCCGTCCGGGGCCTTCCGTGGCGTTAGAATGGCGGCCCGGGGGACAGCGCCCGACCGGCCGCCGGAAGCACCGAGAATGACGAACGGAAAAGACGACGTCGCCGCGAAGGTCGCGGAGCGGATGGGCTGGGTGAGCGGCGCGGATCTGGCCGAGGCCGAGTCGATCCGGGACGCGCTCGAGGCGCGCGGCGTCCGGAAGCGCCTCCTCGAGATTGCGGTGGAGCGGGGCTTTCTTTCCGCCGAGCGGCGGACCGAGGCCGAGCGGCTCGCCGAGGTCGCGCGGGAGATCGCCGCGCCTCCGCCTCCCCCGGTGCCGCCCCCGATTTCGCTCGCCCCGCCTCCTCCACCTTCCCCGAAGGAAATCCCGCTGCCCGCCGCGCCGGCGGAACCTCTGCCGCCGCCGCCCGCGCCGCCTCCTCCTCCGCCAGTCTCCGTGCCCCAGGCGGTTCCGGCCCCGCCGCCGACTCCCGCGTTCCTTCGGTTGCTGCCCCTGGAAGGGGAGGCCGGCCGCGAGTTCCAGGTTCCGCTCGATCGAATCCTCATCGGGCGCGCGCCAGATTGCGGACTCGTCCTGCCGAGCACGAAGGTTTCGGCGCACCACGTCGAGGTCGTCTGGCGGGACGGCCGCTGGTGGATCCGCGACCTCGGCAGCGTGAACGGCATCCGCCTCAACGGAAAGCCCGTCCAGGCCTCGCCGCTGGCGGCGGGCGACGAGATCCGGGTGTATCCCTACAAGATTCTCTTCTCGCCGCCCCCGGGGACGGAACCCGTCGCGCCGTCCGCTCCCTCCAAGGCGGCCCTGGTGTCACCGTCCGTGAAAATGGCGCCGCTGCAGGCCGACCCTCATCCGCTGTCCGCCGCGCCGTCCCCGCCGCCGCCGGCCGGGGCGCAGGCGTTGCCGCCCCCGGCGCCCGTCGCGCCGCCTCCGCTCGAGGGCTCGGGCGTCCTGCGGCTGGTTTTCCTCGAGGAAGGCTCGGTCCGGCGCCAGCTCGATCTTGATCGGTTTCCGGCGTCGATCGGTTCCGGGGAAGGCAACGCCGTTGTCCTGCGCCACGCGGAGGTCGCGCCCGTCGAGGCGGAGGTCCACCGGAAGAATGGGGCGTTCATCCTGGTCTCCAAGCCGGGGGGGATCGTCCGTCTGAAAGGGGAGTTGCTCAAGGACGAGCGAACTCTGCAGGCCGGCGACACAATCGAGGTGGGGCCCTTCCGCCTGGAATGCCAGGGCCTCGGCCTGGGGAAGGGGTCGGGCGCGCCGAAGGGGGCGGCGGGGCCGGTCCCGGCCGCTCTTTCCGGCTCGCCCGACTGGAAGTTCCTCATCGGCGTTCCGATCGTCTGCGCCATCCTGCTCCTGCTGACATTTGTGATCGTTCTTTGGGTGAGGGCCCGCCAGCGGCAGAACGCGCGGCCCATTCTTCCGAGGACCACGCGCCTCGAGCGGGTGGCTCCGGAATTCCGGGGCGTTTTCCCGCCCGGGCGTCCTTGCGCTGGAATCCACCGCCGGTTTGCGATATAAAGCCGTTCTTCGGAGGTTTCGACGAACGTGATTGGCAACAAAGTTCCGGGGAGAACAAAGGATACGCTCAAGGCGGCGAAGCTTCAGGTCCATGCCGCCGTCGCCCCGTCGGACGGGATCGTCGAACTTGGCCTTCTCGTCAATGGATTGGTTCTCGTCGGCTACATCGGCCTGATGTGGGTTCAGGCCGACAAGTGGCAGCCCACTGGTTTCGGCATCCTGACCCTGGGAGCGGTGGTCCAGTGCGCCATCGGGCTCATCCTTCTGGCCAGAGGGTTTTTGACGAAAAAGCGCAAGTGGTTGACCTATGGCCCCGGGCTCCTTCTGAATCTCGGCGCCCTCGCGGCTATCGGATTCTTCATCGCAACCGGGACGGCGGGGTAGGAGGGATCCATCCATGCCGGTGATCCCGGATCGACGAGGCGCGGTGAAGCGACCGGCTGCTCCGTCGGTGCCTTCCGACAAGTTCCAGTTCCGCTGCCCTTCCTGCCAGGGGCCGCTCACCGCCCGGCGCCAGGGCCAGCGGCAGTTCCTCCGCTGCCCTCGCTGCTCCGCCCGGATGGCCCTCGAGCCCGATGGCCGCGTGATGCTCGCCCCGAAGGATGCCCCGCCCCCCGCACCGGCCATGCCTGGCGGCGGTCCGCCCCGTTCCACGCAGTTCGCCGAGGTGAGCCAGCCCCCGCCCCGGACCGCGACGCCTGCACCCATTCCGCTGCCCGTTTCCATGGCTCCGGTTCCGCCGTCGGCTCCCGGGATGGACGACAAGCTCCAATTCCGCTGCCCTTCCTGCCAGAAGCTGCTCGCGGCGAAACGGCGCGAGGGGTCGATGAAGATCAAGTGCCCCCGCTGCGAATCGAAGTTCTACGTAGACGGGATGGGACGGAGCACCCTTGCGATGCCCGGGCAGGCTGCGCCCGCTCCGGCGCCCGTGCCCGCCCCCGTCCCGGCGCCCGTCCTGCCGAAACCCAGCCTGGATTTCGGAAGGCTTTCCGTGGGCGACATGGAAAACCAGATGACGTTGGCCGAGGGCAACCAGGACGCCTTGAGGGCTCCGCCGAAGATGCCCGCGTCCGCCTTCCCGCCGATTCATCAGATGCCGATGGTGGACGAACTCGCTGCGACGCTCGCCGGGCCGAGCCCGCTCTTGTCCGCTCCCGAGCCGGAGCCGCCACCTCCTCCGCCGGAACCCGAGCCTCTCCCGAAGTACGAGATCGAGCCCGAGCCGGCCCCGCTTCCTCCTGTGCCGATCGCTCCTCCTCCTCCGGCCCCCGAAGCGGCGGCTCCAAGCCCGCCTCCGGCGTCGAAACCTTCGCCCGAGTCCGAGATGCCGCAGATTCCGGACGAATCGCAGGACCAAATCGAGGACTTGCCGGAGATGGAAGAGTTGGAGCCCGTGGAACTTCCTCTGCCTCCGCCGCCGAAACCCGTCGCAAAGCCCGCGGTCGTGCCTGCAAAACCTGCGGCATTGGTTGCCGCGAAGCCCGCCTCGCCGACCGCTTCCAGGCCCGGCATCGTTCCCCCGAAACCCGCCTCGCCGATCGCTTCCAAGCCCGGCATCGTTCCCCCGAAACCCGCCTCGCCGATCGCTTCCAAGCCCGGCATC
>CAYHQZ010000238.1:0-5635 GCA_964358555.1 uncultured Planctomycetia bacterium | reverse complement strand
CGACCTCTTCGAGTCCACGGCGGCCGAGAACATTGGCGCGATGATCCTCGGCGCGTCCGTCGCGGTCTGCGCCGAGAAGGCGGGCTACGTGATGTCCATGGGGATGATCGGGGTCATGATGTTCCCGCTCGTCGCGCGAGCGTTCGGAATCATCGCCTCGATCGTCGGGATCCTGTTCGTCAAGGTGAAGGGCGAAGAAGACCCGATGAAGTCCCTGAATCGCGGCTACGCCGTCGCGGTCGTCCTCGCGATGGCCTCCTTCGGGTTCGCCTCCTGGTGGCTTTTGTCGAGCCCCCAGGCCCCGCATGCCTGGCTCTACTTCACCGGCTGCGGCGTCATCGGCGTCCTCACGTCCGTCGCGTTCGTCTACATCACGCAGTACTACACGGAATACAAGTACCGCCCGGTGCAGAAGATCGCGGAGGCGAGCAAGACGGGTCCTGCGACGAACATCATCGCCGGGATCTCCGTCGGCCTCGAGTGCACGGCGGCGCCCGTCGTCGTGATCGGGGCCGCGATTCTCGGCTCCTACACCCTCGGCCAGCACTGCGGGCTTCCGAACGCCGGGTTCTTCGGGACCGCGGTCGCCACGATGGGAATGCTCGCGACGGCCGCCTACATCCTCGCGATGGACACGTTCGGCCCCATCACGGACAACGCCGGCGGCATCGTCGAGATGAGCCAGCAGCCCGAGGAGATCCGGAAGAAGACCGACCGGCTCGACGCCGTCGGGAACACCACGAAGGCCCTCACCAAGGGATACGCGATCGGCTCGGCGGCGCTGGCGGCGTTCCTCCTGTTCATGGCCTACATGGACGAGATCACGGCCTACACGGGCAAGACCTTTGAAATCGTCAACATCAAGGAGCCCGTCGTGTTCGTCGGCGCGCTGCTCGGCGCGATGCTGGTCTTCCTCTTCTCGTCCCTCGCAATCTCGGCTGTGGGCAAGGCCGCCCAGGCGATCATCGCGGAGGTCCGGCGGCAGTACAAGGACCTGCCCCGCGTGGACGACATGATCCAGTTCCCCTCCGACTTCAAGCCGGACTACGGCTCCTGCGTGGACATCGTGACGAAGGCGGCGCTCAAATCCATGATCGCGCCGGGGCTTCTCGCGGTTCTCATGCCCGTCGCGGTCGGCGTGACGTTCCGGGTCTTCATCACGCCCGAGAAGCCGCAGATTGCGGCCGAGGCCGTCGCGGCGCTGCTGATGGTCGGGACGATCGCCGGCATCCTGATGGCCCTGTTCTTAAACAACGGCGGCGGGGCCTGGGACAACGCGAAGAAGTACATCGAGATGGGCGCGCACGGCGGGAAGTACCTGACCTTGCCCGACGGCAAGAAGATCAAGAACCCGACGCATAGCGCGGCGGTCGTGGGCGACACCGTGGGCGATCCGTTCAAGGACACCGCGGGGCCGTCGATCCACGTCCTCATCAAGCTGCTCTCGACGATCACGCTGGTCCTCGCGCCGCTGTTCATCTAGAAGGTATAATCCACGCGCCGGATGGAAGGACGCCCTCGATTCGGGCCGTCTGGTTCATCGAGAGGGGCGAGACGAACCCCAGATTCGTGACGGCCTTCCCGGCGCCCAGGAGGCCTCGATGATTGCCGAACTCGATACCGTGGTTCTCAAGCAGGACCTGCCCGAGAAAGGGCTCGTCGCAGGCGATCTCGGCACCGTCGTGCTCGTCCATGGCCGTAGCGGCTACGAGGTTGAGTTCAACACGCTTGGCGGGGATACCGTTGCCGTAGTTTCGCTTTCTCCCCGGCAGATCCGCCCCGCTGGATCCGGCGAAATCGCCCACGCAAGGAGCGTGGAAGCGGCGGGGTGAACAGGGCGTAAAGGGAAGGCAATGCCTGAAGCCATTCAGATAGCCCCGAACGTCCGCTGGGTCGGGATGAACGACCGGACGACGGATCTCTTCGAGGGGCTCTGGCCCATCTCGCGGGAGGGCGTCACCTACAACGCCTACCTCGTGGACGGAGGCGAGCGGAAGGCGCTGATCGATCTGGCGAAGGGGTTCAAGACCGACGAGCTGCTGCGAAACCTCGAGCCCTTCGGCGGGCCCGCCGCGCTCGACTACGTGGTCGTGAACCACATGGAGCCCGACCACTCGGGGGCGCTGGCGACGATCTTCGGGCTTGCGCCGAAGGCGACGGTGCTGTGCACGGAAAAGGCCCGCGCGATGCTCGCTTCGTTCTATGGCATCCGGGACCGCGTGCGCGCGGTGAAGGACGGCGAGACGGTGTCCCTCGGACGGACGAATCTTCAGTTCTTCGAGGCGCCGTTTTTGCACTGGCCGGAGACGATGGTGACCTACGAGCCGGAGAGCAAGGCACTCTTTCCCTGCGACGCCTTCGGATCCTTCGGGGCGTTCTCGGGCTCCATCTTCGACGACGGGCAGGACTCGCTCGAGTTCTTCGAGCGCGAGGCGCTGCGCTACTACGCGAACATCGTCGCGAAGTACAGCCGGATGGTCCTGAAGGCCGTCGAGAAGCTCGCCCTCCTGCCGGTGAAGATTGTCGCCCCCTCGCACGGCCTCATCTGGCGCCGCGACCCCGCCCGAATCATCGGGCTCTACAAGGCGTGGGCCTCGTATGCCCTGCCCGGGGAGGGGGGGAACGTCCCCGGCGAGCCTCGGGTGACGGTCGTCTACGGGAGCATGTACGGGAATACGGCTGCGTGTGCGGGCGCGATCGCGAAGGGCGCGCGTGCCGCGGGCGTCCCCGTCGAAACGTTCGACGCGTCCCGGACCCACGCCAGCTACATCCTGCCCGCCCTCTGGCGAAGCCGCGGAATCGCCGTCGGCTCGCCGGCCTACGATGGCCATCTCTTCCCTGCGGTCGCCTCCGTCCTGTCGCTCGCTGCTCAGAAGGGAATCGTCGGGCGGAAGGCCGCCTTCTGCGGCAGCTACGCCTGGAACGGCGGGGCGGAAGCGGAGTTCAAGCGGGAGGCGGAGGCCATGAAATGGGACCTCCTCGGCTCGCTCGCGTTTCCCGGCGCGCCCTCTCCCGAAACGCTCGCGGCGGGGGAGGCGATGGGGGCCGCGCTCGCCCGGGCGATCGCGTAGCCGGAAGTTGCGGATTTTGGGTAGGTGGGCTCGACTCTGGAACTTGGGTTCGGGGCGCGGGCTCTTTCGTAACTGACAGCTGATAGCTGATAGCCGACAGCTTCCCCATCGGGTTCCTTGACACCCCCCCCGGGGGGCCTAAAATCCCGCATCCTTTTTAGAGCCACACCGTGAAGACCTTCAGGCGAAGGATCCGGAGAACTTCAGCCGCGCCGCGAGGAAGGACTGTTCGTGCCAGAGACGAAGGATTCCCGGGGGGCTTGGGCGTTTCTTCTCTCGGCGGGGATGGAGTTTGCGCTGATTGCGGCCGCGAGCGCCTTTCTCGGGCGTTTTCTGGGGTTGCGGCTCGGTATCGAGCCCTGGGGGACGGCCGCGGGAACCTTCCTGGGGCTGTCGGCCGCTTTCGCGAGGCTTGTGATCGCGGCGATTCGGGCGGGCGACGATGAGCGCCGTCGCGATGGCTAACCCCCGGCCGGGCCGGCTCCAGGGCTCCCTCCTTGCGGCAGGCTTGCTCGTTACGATCGCCGCCTTTGCGGGCCGCGCGTTCTCGGCTCGATTCTGGGGGCCGGCGGGAGAGGCCGGCTTCGCGATCGGCCTTTCCGCGGGGCTCGCCTCCGGGGTTGCGGCCGGCGCGATCCTGCGGCGGGTCTTCCGGGCGCCCAACCCCGCGTTCGCGGGGGCCTTCCTCGGGGCGCTCGCCCTCAAGCTCGCCGTCTTTGCGGCCCTCGCGTTCGCGGGCATGCGCACGGGCTTCTATGCGCCCGTCCCCGCGCTCCTCGCCGCCGTCGCGGCGTGGGGGATCGCCTGGGTTTTTTCCATCCCCTGGATCGCCGCCGCGCCGAAGCGGCCGGAGCAGCCGTAGGCGCCCATGGAAACGATCCTCCATCACATCACGGATCGATCCTACGGGGTCGTCGTCCGGGTCTTTGGCCTGGATCTGCCCATCACGAAGCACCTCATGATGCTCTGGATCGCCTCCGCCGTCGTTCTGGCCGCCTTCGGATTCCTTGCCTGGCGCTTCTCGCGCCGGCCGGAGGATCCGTTCCCCCGAGGGCGGTTCGAGAACCTCGTGGAGGCGTTCTTTCAGTTCATCCGGGACGAGTTCGTCCGGCCGAACCTCGGGGCCCACGCCGCCCGGTTCGAGCCGTTCTTCGTGGCGCTCTTCTGCCTGATCCTCGCCATGAACCTGCTCGGGATGGTCCCGGGTGGCGCGGCGGCGACGGGGAACATCGCGGTGACCCTGGGGCTTGCGCTCACCGTCTTCGTCCTCGGCGTCTCGCTCGGCGTCATCGTCCACGGCCCCCTGGGATTTCTCAAGCATTTCGTCCCGTCCGGCCTGCCCTGGCCGCTCGTTCCCTTCATGTTCGTGCTCGAGATCATCGGCTTTCTCATGAAGCACCTGGTGCTTGCGATCCGGCTCTTCGCGAACATGCTTGCGGGGCACCTCGTGATCCTGGCCTTCCTGCTGCTCATCTCCATGTTCCAGACGATTCTCGTCGCCCCCGTTTCCGTGGGGGTCGCGGTCGCCATCTCGTTCCTCGAAATTTTCGTCGCGTTCCTGCAGGCGTACGTCTTTGTCATGCTGTCCTCTCTCTTCGTCGGGATGATTCTCCATCCCGAGCACTAGGAGGTTCCATGGATATCGGCCTCGGTCTTACGTATCTCGGGGCGGGCTTCGGCGCCGGCCTCGTCATCATCGGCGGCGGTATCGGCATCGGCATCGCCGTCGCGGCGGCCCTCCAGGGTCTCGCCCGGCAGCCGGAGGCGGGCAACGGCCTTCGGACGCTCATGCTCATCGGGGCGGCCCTCATCGAGGGGCTCTCGTTCTTCGCGCTGGTGATCTGCTTCATGCTCGTCATGAAGACGGGCGCCGCCGAGGGCAAGACGGAAGCCGGGGCGAAACCGCCCGCGACGGCCCCGTCGCACTAGGGGGCGTTCCGTGAACCTGCTCGACCCGAACGCCGGGGTGATGGTCTGGACGGTTTTAACCTTCCTCATCGTCGTCACGATCCTGGCGAGGCTCTGCTGGAAGCCGATCATCCGCTCCCTCGACGCCCGCGAACACCGGATCCGGGAGGCCCTCGAGGCCTCCGAGCGGGCGAAGGCGGACGCGGAGCGGATCCAGAAGGAGTCGTCCGCGATCCTCGACCGGGCGCGCGCCGAGGCGGACGAGGTGCTCGCCGAATCCCGCCGCGACGCCTCCGTCCTGCGGGAGGGGCTGCTCAAGGACGCCCGCGAGGAGTCGGCGCGCACGGTCGAGCGCGCGAAACGGGAGGTCGCGCTCGCCGAGCAGAAGGCGAAGGACGAAATCCGGCGCGAGGCCCTCGCGCTCTCCTTCGATCTCGCCGAGCGGATTCTCAAGCGCGAGATCAAGCCCTCCGATCACGAATCGATCGCGCGCTCGGTGAAGGATTCGATCGAGGGCGCCCCCGGGGCGAGGATCGAGGGAAGGAACTAGGATGCCCCGGGAAAACCCCGTCGTCGGCCGCTACCCCGGCGGTCTAGCCGCGGGGGCGGAGGAGGCCGGCGCCGCCGGGGCCGGCGCGCAAGAGCGCGAGGTCGGG
>CAYHQZ010000237.1:1186-5683 GCA_964358555.1 uncultured Planctomycetia bacterium | reverse complement strand
CCGGAACGTAAAGAAGCCCGTCGCCGCCTTCATCGCGGGGCGATCGGCGCCGTCGGGCCGCCGGATGGGCCACGCCGGCGCAATCGTCGAGGCGGGTGCGGGCGGCGCCGAGGCGAAGATCGAGGCCCTGAAATCCGCCGGCGTCCGCGTCACCGACAACCCCGCCAAGATCGGCGAAACCATGCGGGATGCGATGGCGGGAAGGTAGGGGGCGGTCCCCACGCGAACGGCACGACCAAATTCCTTGGTCGAACGACCTCGATTCTTGGTCGTTTCGCCGAGTTCCTCCGTTTACTGGATGATCAGCCACACCCTCGCCGGGGCGGCGTCGGCTTCCGCGATGTGCATCGGCGCGCAGACGATTTCGTAGCGGCCGGGCTTCGCCTTCGAGAGATCGACGCCCTCGAGGAGCGGGATCCCGGCGCCGAGAATCGTCTTGTGGGCGGGGTCTTCCGTGATCCCGAACTGCTCGGCGGAGAGGTAGTCGACGCCGACCAGCGCGACCTTCGCCTTCGCGAGGGTCGTTGCGGCGGAGGCGGCGACGTAGGTGTAGTCCTGGCGGAACTCCTTCTTCCGCATGAGCGGGGAGTTGCGGGTCTTGAAGAGGATCCGCGCGCCCTTGCGCAAGAGCCTTTTCGGGATGTCGGCCGCCTCGATGGAGGCCTTGGCCTTGACCTCGACGACGTCGCAGGGGCCCATGAGGGAGGCGAGGTCGAGATCATCCAGGCGCTTGCCCTTGTCGAAGTAGTGGTAGGGGGCGTCGAGGTGCGTTCCGTTGTGGCAGGAGGTAGAGAAGATCGATCCGTTCCAGGTCTGGCCGGTCGCGAACGAGGCTTTCTTTCGGATCTCGAAGGGAACCTCGCCGGGGTAGAAGAACATCCCGGGCCGGAAGGGAACGGTGACGTCGAGGATTTTCATGGCGACGAGGATACGGAGGCGGCCCCGGCTGTCCAGGGCGGGAGGGGGCTACCCCCCGTGCGTCTCGGCGACGAAGGCGGCGATGGCCTTGAAGTCGGCCTTGAGCGATCGGTAGAGGGCCTGGTAGAGCGGGAAGCCGCGGTCGTAGGCGGACTCCCAGTCGAGGACGGGGGTCGTCGTGTCCTTCATTCGGATCGTGGCGTCGCAGGCCTGCTCCACGGAGGACCAGACGCCGGCGCCCACGCCCGCGAGGAGCGCCACGCCGTAGGCCGGGCCTTCCTCGGCTTCCAGGCGCACGACCGGCTGGCCGTAGACGGAGGCCTGGATCCGGCGCCACAACAGGCTTCGCGCCCCGCCGCCGCTGGCGCGGATTTCCCGCACGGGGATTCCCATCGCGCGGATGATTTCGAGCGAGTCGCGCATCCCGTAGGCGATTCCCTCGAGAAGCGCGCGAATCATCTCGGGGCGGCCGTGGCGGGCGGTCAAACCCACCCAGGCGCCCTTCGCGTCCGGATCGGCGTGCGGGGTGCGCTCACCGGTGAGGTAGGGCAGGAAGAAGAGGCCTTCGGCGCCGGCGGACGCCTTCGCAGCTTCGGCGCACAGGAGGTCGTAGACCTCCTTGCCCGCCTTCTTCGCTTTCGTGCGAACGTCTTCGGCGAGGCGGTTCTTGTACCACTGGAAAGAGCCGCCCGCGGAGAGCATGACGCCCATCACGTGCCACTTCCCCGGCACCGCGTGGCAGAACGTGTGCGCCCGGCCCTCGGGGTCCGTCTGGACGGAATCCGAGAACGCGAAGACGACGCCGGAGGTCCCGAGCGTCGCCGACACCGCGCCCGTCCGGACGATTCCGCTGCCGACGGCGCCGGCGGCCTGGTCGCCTCCGCCGCCCACGACAGGCGTGCCGGCGGAGAGCCCCAGCGACTTCGCGGCGGCCTCCGTTAGCCTGCCGCTCACCTCGGGCGATTCGAACGAATCGGGCAGAAGCGCGCGGTCGATCTGGAGGGCCGACAGGACCTCGTTGGACCAGCGGCGGTTCCGGACGTCGAACAACAGCGTCCCCGAGGCGTCGGAGACCTCGGTCGCGAACTCGCCCGTGAGGCGCAGCCGGACGAAGTCCTTCGGGAGGAGGATGTGGCGGACCTTCTCGTAGGCCGCGGGCTCGTTCTTCCGCAGCCACAGGATCTTCGGGGCCGTAAACCCGGTCAGCGCCGGGTTGCAGGTGAGATCGAGCAGGCGCTTGGCGCCGACGGCCGATGTGATCTCCGCGCATTCGGCGGCTGTCCGCTGGTCGTTCCAGAGGATCGCCGGCCGGAGGACCTTGTTCGCGCCGCCGAGGAAGACCGAGCCGTGCATCTGGCCGGAGAGGCCGATGCCGGAGACGTCCGCGGGCTTCGCGCGGGCCTTCTTCATCACCGCGCGGACGGTGGAGACGGTCGCCTTCCACCAGTGCTCGGGGTTCTGCTCGGACCAGCCGGGTTTCGGCTGGGAGAGGGGGTATTCGGCGAGGGCCTGTGCGAGAATCTTTCCCTTCGCGTCGACGAGGACGGTTTTCGTGCCCGACGTCCCGATGTCGATTCCGATCAGCATGAGAGGATCCCTCCTTCTAGGCCACGACCAGGTCCTTCATCCCGTAGAGCCCCGGCGGCTTGCCCGCCAGGAACCGCGCCGCCTGCAGCGCCCCTCGCGCGAAGCACTCCCGGCTGGCGGCCCGGTGGATCACCTCGATGCGCTCGCCCGGGATTGCCAGCGTCACATGGTGCTCGCCCGGGATGTCCCCGGCCCGCACGGCGTGGATCCCGATCTCCCGATGGGGGCGTTCCCCCACCATCCCCTGGCGGCCGTGGCAGAAGGCGGAGGCGACGGAGCCGATGGCCTTCGCGATTTCGGACGCGAGCTCGATGGCGGTGCCGCTGGGGGCGTCCTTTTTCAGGCGGTGGTGGGTCTCCACGATCTCGACGTCCACGTCCTCTCCGAGGGCGGCGGCGAGCCTCGGCAGGTAGATGCGCAGCAGCGCGATTCCGAGGCTCATGTTTGCCGCGCTGAAGACCGGGATCCGGATGGCGGCGCGATCGAGCTGGTGGCGGCCCGGCGCATCGATCCCCGTCGTGCCGATGACCACGGGAACATGCGCGCGTTCGCACTCGTCGAGGCGGGCGAGGGTCCCGAGGGGCGCGGAGAAGTCGACGAGGACGTCCGGGGCGGCTTCCCAGTGGGACGTGACGAGGATGTTTGCGAGGGGGAGGCCCGCGCAGGCGCCGGCGTCCCGGCCCAGCATGGGGTGGCTTTCGGACTCGAGGGCGCAGGCGAGCCGCAGCGTCGGGTCCTGGAGGACGAGGCGCAGGAGCTGGAGGCCCATTCGTCCGCAGGCGCCGCTCACGCCGATTCGGAGGGGGTTCGGGGTCGGCATGGCGGGAATGATATCACGGGGCCGGGCGGGACGAGGGCGGCCGGGGCCTTCTCGGGCGCCCTTGCGGTTTCCGGGGAAACGCATACCATCGTCCGCAAACGCCAAAACGTCCAAATGCTTTCCTGCCTCCAGTCGGCCGCCATCCAGGGAATCGACGGGCGGATGGTCGCCGTCGAGGTGGACTCGGCGCAGGGTTTGCCTTCGCTCGCCGTCGTGGGCCTGCCGGACGCCTCTGTGAAGGAAAGCAAGGATCGCGTCCGCGCCGCCGTCACGAACGCGGGCTACGAATTTCCGACGCGGAAATTCACGGTGAACCTGGCGCCCGGCGACGTGAAGAAGGAGGGCCCCTCCTTCGACCTGCCGATAGCCCTCGGGATCCTCGTCGCGACGGAGCAGGCCTCGCCCGTGCGCGCCGAGACCCACGCCTTCGTCGGAGAACTCGGTCTCGACGGGGCGCTGCGAGCGGTGCAAGGCGTCCTGTCGCTTGCGGCCGAGTGCCGGCGCAACGGCCTGAAGGGGATCGTGGTGCCGAAGGCGAACGTGGCGGAGGCGGCGCTGGTCGAGGGCCTCGACGCGATCCCGGCCGGAACGCTCGCCGACGCCGCGGGATTCCTCTCCGGAACGAATTCCATCGAGCCCGTCCGGGTGGACGCCCTCGACGTCCTGCGCTCGGACGAATCGCGCGAGGAGACGGACTTCTCCGAGGTCCGGGGCCAGGAGCACGCAAAACGCGCGCTTCTCATCGCCGCCTCGGGCGGCCACAACGTCCTGCTCGTGGGCCCGCCGGGCTCGGGAAAGACGATGCTCGCCCGCCGGCTTCCGACGATCCTCCCGCGGCTTTCGCTGGAGGAGTCCCTCGAGACGACCCGGATCTATTCCGTCGCGGAGATGCTCCCGCCGGACCGGCCGCTGATCGCGCGCCGGCCGTTTCGCGCCCCGCACCACACGGTCAGCGCGCCTGGGCTCGTCGGCGGGGGATCGAGCCCGCGGCCCGGCGAGGCCAGCCTCTCGCACCACGGCGTCCTCTTTTTAGACGAGCTGCCCGAGTTCTCGCGCCACACCCTGGAAGTCCTGCGCCAGCCCCTCGAGGACGGCTTCGTCACGATCAGCCGGGCGAGCGGCTCGCTCTCGTTCCCCGCGCGCTTCATGCTCGTTGCCGCCATGAACCCCTG
>CAYHQZ010000237.1:0-1176 GCA_964358555.1 uncultured Planctomycetia bacterium | reverse complement strand
GCCGCTGCACCCCGCGCGAGATTTCGCACTACCGCTCGAAGATCTCCGGCCCGCTGCTCGACCGGATCGACATCCATGTCGAGGTCCCGGCGGTCTCGTTTTCCGACGTGTCCGGCGAGGAGCAGGGCCGGCCCTCGTCGGCCATCCGCGCGGACGTGCGCGCGGCCCGGGAGCTTCAGTCGCGGCGCTACGGAGAAAGGCCCGGGGCGGTGAACGCGAGCGTCCCCGGCCGGATGCTGAAGCGCGTCTGCCAGCCTACGGAAGCGGCGCGGATGCTGCTCAAAGAGGCGATGGAGGGGATCGGCCTCTCCGCGCGGGCCTTCACGAAGGTCCTCCGGGTCGCCCGCACCATCGCCGACCTCGAGCGCACCCCGGCCGTGGACGTCTCCCACGTCGCCGAGGCAATCCAATACCGCGCCCTCGACCGGGTGGCGGCGGTCTAGGTTGACAGCCGGCGCGGGCGCTCGTCCGGCGGTTCGGCGAGGGCCGTTTCGAAATCCGGCTCCACCGGCTCCGGCGATCCGGGAGGGCCGACGGGTCGTAGGAGTATCTAGGCGCCGTCTCCGCCGCCTTCGTCGCCGCCGGCCGGCGGGGCGTCGCCGCCGCCGGCATCGCCGCCCTTCGCCTTGCCTTCGCCGCCGGCATCCCCGCCGCTCTTGCCCTTGGCGGGCGCTCCCTTGCCCTTGCCCTTCTTCTTCGCCGGGGGCTTGGCTTTCGTCTCGCCGCCGGCCGGGGGGGGTGTCGCATCGCCGCCGACGCCCGCGGGCGGCGCGGTGGGGATCGCCATCGGGGCCGCGGGGGCGTCGATGGGCGGGGGATTGATGGTTAAAAGGCCGATGCTTTTCAGCTGGTCGTTCGTCAACAGGCTCCGGACGATGTCCTCGAGCTGCTGGCGCAGGGGGCCGTACTGGTTGTCGTCGAGGTCCAGGGATTCGATGATCCCGAGCCGTCGGGTGGCCTCGTCGCGGTAGTTCGCGACGGCCGCCGTTCCGACGGAAGCCTTGTAGGAGGCTGTCTGCTCCTCGTTGAGCAGGTCCACGAGGGCCGGCTCGAATTTCTCGAGCAGCACCTTGCATTGTTCGGGCGTCGGATTCGTGGAGAAGAACTGCCCCTTGAAGGACGAGAACTCGCTCTTTCCGGCGCTGCCGCCGCCCCCCGGCGCCGGTTCGCCCCCCG
>CAYHQZ010000236.1:0-5700 GCA_964358555.1 uncultured Planctomycetia bacterium | reverse complement strand
CGGGGCGGGAGGCTCTTTTTCGCCGTCACCCGCGGGGGGCTTGGCCGCGCCGTCGGCCGGCGGGGGCGCCTCCCCGGGGGGCTTCGCCTTCGCGGGCGGCTTCTTTTTCGCGGGCGGCTTGGCGGGCGGCGGTTCGTCGCCGGCGGCGGGCGGGGGCTCCTTCCCGCCGCCCCCGATTCCCGCGGAGCGGAACTTCAGCTCCTCGATCTTCGTGTCCCCGTCCCGGGTGACCACGAAGATCTGGATGATCCCCTTTGAAGGGGGCGTGCCTTCGGTCTTGAGTTCGGCCGGCTGGCCGTCCACCGTGGCGCTCGCGGAGCCGCCGACCGCCTTGATGACAATCGTGCTCGAGGTCTTGCCGACGAGCTTCGTGCGTGCCTCGTGGAAGGACGGAATGGCGCCCTTGGGGTTGTAGCACATGCGGAGCTTGATCTGGCCGACCCCGCTCACCTTCATGAACAGTTCGCCCTCGCCATAGGGCTCCTTGACGGAGATCACGGCGGCCCCGGCGCCGCCTCCCTTGGCGATAAGGGCCCCGCCCTCGACCCGCCAGGGCCCCTTCTTGTTCCCGAACGCGGAGAAGGCCTCGTCGAACAGGATCGGCTGCCAGCCTTCCGCGTCGGCGGAAGCGGGCGGAGGGGACGAGTCGCCGGGTTCGGGGGCCGGTTCCGCCGGTTCTGCCGGCTTCTTCTTCGGCGGCGGCTTCTCGACCGCGGGCGGCGGGGGTTCGTCGGCTTCCGCCGGGGGCTCCTCCCCGCCGATGTCGGCGGCGCCCGCCTTGCCCTTGAAGGAGAGCAGCGCATAGCCGCCCCGCTCGTTCGGGCCCGCGAGGTAGAAGACGCCCTCGGCCCCCGTCTGGAGGCCCTTGATCGAAAGCGGGCCGCCCAGCGGGCCCTCGATCCGGAGGGCGCCTCCCTTGGGCGGAAGCGATCCCTTGATGTTGAGGGGGCTTTCCACGAGGACGAAATAGTTCGGCGGCTCCGGCACGGTCCCGCGGAGGTCCATCACCTTGGCGGTCCCCTGGACGATCAGGGCCGCGCGATCGAAGAGGGCGCCGGCGGGCTTTCCCGGCTCTTTCGCGGCCTTCTTCGCGGGCGGCTTCGCCGGCGGCGGCTTCTTCGCTTCCTTCGCGTCGGCGGAGAAGAGCGGACATGCGCCGGCAAAGACGCAAGCCGCGGAAACGGCGATCCGCAAGAGGGTCCCTATTTGACGAGTTTTCATCGAGTTGCTCACCTTCCCTACCCCGCGGGCGGTCCAAGGATCATGCCACCGGAGCACGAAAAATGGAAGCGTTCCGGCCGCCGCGGGCCGGACTTGCCGCTACGCTATTTCCATGGCCTCCCGCGGAGAGCGGTTCCTGCCCTGGCTCCTGGTCCTTCCCGCCTTCGCAATCCTGGTGCCGTTCCACCTCTGGCCCGCGCTCGAGGTGCTGCGGCTCTCGTTCATCCCGGACGCGGGCGCGTCGGCCTTCTCGAACTACCGCGAGGTCGCACAGTCCGGGGAACTGGGCAAGGCCCTCTCGGTGACGATCTGGTTCGCCCTCGGGACGGTGCCGCTCTCCATCGGGATCGGGTTCTGCGCGGCCTGGTGGATCCACCGCGCCCGGTTCTTCCAGGGGATCCTCCGAACGCTCTACTTCCTTCCGGCCGTGACGTCCGCCTTCACGGCGGCCCTGATCTGGCGCTGGATCTTCGATCCGAACATCGGCCTCTTGCGCGCCTTCCTGGAGGGGATCGGCGTCCGGGTCTCGTCCGAGTTCCTCCTCGACGCCCACGGGATACTGGAACCCCTCGGGATCGGGGTGAAGGGCCCCAGCGTGGCGCTCTGCTGCGTGATGGCCTACTCGGTCTGGCACTCCCTCGGCTTTGAAACCCTCGTGATCCTCGCGGCGCTGTCGATCGTGCCGAGGGACTACTTCGAGGCCGCCGACATCGAGGGGGCGAGCGGCTTTCGGCTCCACCGGCTCGTCACGCTGCCGCTCATTTCGCCGACGCTCTTCTTTCTGGCAATCCTGGGGACGATCCGGGCGCTCCAGGCCTTCACGCCCCTCTACCTCCTCACCCGCGACGGAGCCCAGGGGACGACCGTGAACCTCCCCTACCTCGTCTTCAAGAAATACTGGGACGTCTACCTGGTCGGCGAGGCCTGCGCCCTGGCCGTGATCCTCTTCGGCCTCCTCGCCGCCATCTCCTGGATCCAGCGCCGGACGCTCGAGTCGAGGGTCCATTACGGATAAACGCCATGGATGACCGACGCGACGCCGGGCGGAGCGTGTTCTGGACGACGCTGGCGCTCCTCCTCGGACTCGTGGTCGCCTTCCCGTTTTTGTGGATGATCCTGACGTCGCTGAAGACCTACGGCGAGGCGAACGCCTACCCGCCGACCGTCCTGCCCGCAACGCCTACGCTCGGAAACTTCCCGGAGGTCTTCCGGGAGTGCCCCCTCTTCGGCCGCTACATCTTGAACTCGCTCTTCGTCGCGTTTCTCACGACGGGCCTCGTCATCGTCACTTCCGCGCTCGCCGGCTACGGCCTGGGGCGCTTTAAGTTCCGCGGCGAAGGCGTTCTCTTCGGCGCGGTCCTCGCATCGCTCTTCATCCCGTTCGAAGTGACGCTGATCCCGAACTACCGCCTGATCCAGGCGCTGAAGCTCAAGGACACCTACGCCGCGCTCGTGCTCCCCTGGGGCGCCTCGGCCCTCGGGATTTTCCTCGTGCGGCAGTTCTTCCGGAGCCTGCCTTCCGACGTCTGGGACGCCGCGCGCCTCGACGGCTGCGGACACTTCCGGTTTCTCTGGCGGATCGCGCTGCCCATGGCGAAGGCGCCGTTGTTCGCGGTGGCCGTGTGGACGTTCCTGGGCTCCTGGAACAGCCTGCTCTGGCCGCTCGTCGTCACGGATTCGCCCGAGATGCGGACGCTCGCCGTGGGGGTCAAGTTCTTCCTGGACGCCGAGCAGGCCCGCCCGCACGTCCTCATGGCCGGCGCCGCACTCTCGCTACTGCCGATCGCCCTCCTCTACCTCTTCCTCGGCCGCCGGATTCTCGAGTCCCAGGCCGCCTGGTCGCCGGGGGGGTAAGGCAAGTCCAAGGTCTAAGGTCCAAGGTCTGACGGCCAAGAGCGACCAGGCCGCAGGGGAAAGGGGCGGGCGTCAGGAGGCTTTCGTCCGGAGGTAGTCGTCGATGGCCTTGGCCGCCTTCTTGCCGGCCCCCATCGCCTCGATCACGGTGGCCGCGCCGGTGACGATGTCGCCGCCGGCGAAGACGCCGGGGACGTTCGTCATTCCCTTTTCGTCCACCGGGATGTGGCCGTGCTTGTCCACGACGAGTTCCGGCCAGCTCTTTGAAAGCAGGGGATTCGCCCCGTTGCCGATCGCCATGACCAGTTGATCGATCGGAATCACGTGCTCGCTCCCCGGGACGGGAACGGGCCGCCGGCGGCCGGAGGCGTCGGGCTCGCCGAGCTCCATCCGGATGCATTCGAGACCAGAGACCCAGTCCTGCTCGTTCCCGATGACGCGGACGGGGTTCGTCAGCGCCCGCAGGTCGATCCCCTCCTCCAGGGCGTGCTCGATCTCCTCGGCGCGGGCCGGCATCTCGGCGCGGCTGCGGCGGTAGACGAGGAAGACCTTGTCCGCGCCCAGGCGAAGCGCGCATCGCGCGGAATCCATGGCGACGTTGCCGCCCCCGACCACGGCGACCTGGCGGCCGATCAGGACCGGGGTCTCGTACTCGGGGAACCGGTAGGCCTTCATCAGGTTGATGCGGGTCAAAAACTCGTTGGAGGAATAAACGCCCTTCAGGTTCTCGCCCGGAATGCCCAGGAAGTAGGGCAGGCCCGCGCCGGTCCCGATGAAGGCGGCGTCGTAGCCCTCGCGCAAAAGCATCGGCACGGTGATCGCCTGGCCGACGGGCTGGCTACACTGGAAGACGACGCCCAAGTCCTCGAGGAAGCGGCACTCGCGGTGGACGATCTCCTTGGGCAGCCGGAACTGGGGGATGCCGTAGACGAGGACGCCGCCCGGCGAGTGGAGCGCCTCGAAGACGGTGACGCCGTGGCCCATGAGCGCCAAGTCCGCGGCCGCGGTAAGGCCGGCGGGCCCGGCGCCTATCACCGCCACGCGCTTTCCGGTGGGCTCGGGGGTCGCGCGGCACTTCAGTTCGCCCGACGCCGCCTCGTGGTCGGCGGCGAAGCGCTCCAGGCGCCCGATGGCGACGGGCTGGCCCTTCTTCGAGAGCACGCAGGCGGCCTCGCACTGGGTCTCCTGCGGGCAGACGCGCCCGCAGATGGCCGGGAGGTTGTTCGTCTCGCGGATCTTCAGGGCCGCTCGCAGGAACTTGCCCTCCCGGATCAGGCGGATGAAGGCGGGGATGTCGATGTTGACCGGGCAGCCCGCGATGCAGGGGGACTTCTTGCACTGCAGGCAGCGCATCGCCTCGGAGACGGCGAGGTCCGGGGTGTAGCCGAGGGCCACCTCGTCGAAGTTCTTCCCCCGCGCGTGCGGGTCCTGCTCCGGCATCCGGACCCGCGCCAGGGCCTTCGCGGGCTTCGGGCGGGACTCCTGCGTCTTGAGCTGCTCGGACGCGTGCGCCTCCCGCTCCCGGTAGGTCGACAGGCGCGAGAGGAGGAGGCCGAAGTTGACCTGATGGGCGTCGAATTCGGGGCCGTCGACGCACGCGAACTTCGTCTCGCCGCCGACCTCGACGCGACAGCCGCCGCACATCCCCGTGCCGTCCACCATCACCGAGTTGAGGCTGACGATGGTCGGGATCTTGGCAATCCTTGTGCACTCGGCCACGGCCCTCATCATCACGCCAGGACCGATGGCGATCACCCGATCGATCCGCCGGCCGGACTCGATCATCCGGCCGAGGGCGCCCGTCACGAAGCCCTTCTCGCCTGCGGTGCCGTCGTCGGTCATCACGATGCACTCGCCCGAGGTCGCACGCATCCGATCCTCCCAGAAGAGGAGGGACTTCGTGCGCGCCCCGAGGATGCTGATGACGGCGTTGCCGGCCTCCTTCATCGCCCGCTGGATCGGGAAGATAGGCGCGATGCCGAGCCCCCCGCCCACGAGGACGACGGTCCCGAATTTCCGGATTTCGCTCTTGTGGCCCAGGGGGCCGACCACGTCCTCGAAGCGATCGCCGGCGTCGAGGGCGTCGAGCCGGCGCGTGCCGGCGCCGACGATCTGGACGACGAGGGTGATGGAGCCCTGCTCCCGATCGAAGTCCGCGATGGTGAGCGGGATCCGCTCGCCCTGCACGTGCCCCCGCACGACCACGAACTGGCCGGGCTGGCAGAACCGCGCGCAGACGGGAACATAGACCTTGAAGAGGGTGACGTTCTCGGACAGGCGCTCTTTTTCGAGAATCAGGTTCTGCCGGGGGTCCGGCGTTTCCAATAGGGCCGCACCGGGGCGGGTCCGGCAGGAATGTTGAGTGGCGTCCAATGCGACTCCTTGGCGTTGCTCCCGTTTCCCGCGATGAAAGCCGCTTCGCGAGACGCCAAGGTAATCTGCGCCGGAACCGCCGAGTTGTCCAGGGCCCGTTATTCCTCGGGCTCCTCGGGGTTGGCGGCGGGCTCCTCCGCGGGCGGGGCCTTCTTCTTTTTCGCGGGCGGCTTCGCCGGGACCGGCTCTTCGCCCGCAGGCGTTTCCGCCGCCGGAGGCGCCTTCTTCTTCTTGGCCGGGGGCTTCGCGGGG
>CAYHQZ010000235.1:0-5755 GCA_964358555.1 uncultured Planctomycetia bacterium | reverse complement strand
GATACCAGATCCCGACGAGGCCGAACGTCATCACGAAGAGGGCGATGAGAACCTCCGTGAGGGTAAATCCGGCGCGGGCGTTTTTCATGGCTGCAAGGATTTGGTCATCCCCGTCCATCGGTTCACCTTGATCTGGCGGAATTTCTCTGGGGTCGCGACGGGACTCACGGCGTTCCGTTCCTTGATGCCGACCTGCCAGCCGCGGGTGTCCAGGACCGTCCCGTCGGGGCCGAACCAGATGTCCGGCAGGGTGTCGGTGTCGTCGGCGTAGCCTTCCGGCAGATCCGATCCGCCCGCGTCGGAAGCGTCGACGGCGGTCGTGCGCGAGGCGTCCGTGTCGAAGTCCACGAGGTCGGGCAGGTCGATGGCCTTTTCGAGGGTCCGGCCGCTCAAGTCCTGGATGTAGATCTTCCGGGCGGCGATCGCGAATTCGACGCCGTAGACGGAACGCCTCGCAATCGCCGCGGAGCGGGCGGTAAGCAGCGAGCCGCGAATCGAGGACTCGGCGGCGCGAAGCCGGCGGCCCTTCATCGTCGAGCCGATCGAGGGAATCGAGAGGACGGCGACCATGGCGATAATCCCGGCAACGACGAGGAGTTCGAGCAGGGTAAAGCCCGCCCTGCGGCTCGTCCGTCGTTTCGGGTTCATGGCGCGCTCACCAGGAATAGAGGTCGTCTCCCTTGTCGCCGGAAATCTCGGCGTCCGTGAGTATGCCGTTGGGGGTCCCCCCTTTTACATTGTCATCGCACTCGTCCAGGCCGTTCGGCCCCATCGAGTAGATGTAATAGAGCCGGCCGAACGTGTCCGGCGTCTCGAGCCGGATGTAGCGATAATCGTTCCCCCAGCAATCCTGGAAATAGCGCACGGCGCCGACGATCGAAACCTGCTCCTGCTTGAACTCCATGTAGCTGCCGGGCCCGTCGATCGTGCGCTGGGAAAGGCAGTAGACGAGGTTGGCGTTCGCGCTGGCGTAGAGGCCGCCCTTGGCCACCGTATCGGGCGGGTAGGCACCCTGCTCCAGTTCGTATTGGGCCAGCGCCGTGCGGAGGTTCATGATGTCCTGCTTGGCGACGCCCCGGCGGGCGGCGTCCTTCGCCCTGCCGACGGCCGGCACGAGCAGCATCATGAGGATCCCGATGATCGCGATGACGACCAGGACCTCGATCAGGGTAAAACCGGCCGTCTCGGATTTCCGTTTCATTCTTGAACCCCCTCCTGACACCATCCTACACCTGCAAACGACCGGCCAACCACATTCCTCTTCTTGCAGGGTCTAAAGTCTAAGGTCTAAAGTCCAAGCCCGTTTCCTTCCGGGAACGGGCGTTTCCGGACGGTAACGACGCGGGGCGCCGCGCCGCATCACCAGGACCCCACGTCGTCGCCCTTGGGGCCGGCGAGTTCCGCCTCGGCGAGGACCCCGTCGGGCGGGGCATCGTCGGTCTCGTCGATTCCGTTCGGCCCCGGGGAATAGACGTGGAAGAGCCGGCCGGCGGAATCGAAGGCGGCGAGCCGGACGTAGGCGTAGGGCTTGCCCCAGGAGTCCAGGAACTTCCGCTCGTCCCCCGTCCCCCCGATCCGATCGCGCGCGAATTCCATATAGGCGCCGGGGCCGTCGCGGGTCTTGGCGGACAGGCAACGGAAGAGGTTTTCCGCGCCCGACGGCGGGAGCATCCCGAAATCGTGCTCGTAGAACGAAAGCGCCGTCCGGATATTCGCGATGTCCACCCCGGCCGCCTTTCGCTTCGCCGCAATCATGGCGGCGTGAACGGCCACGACGACCAGCGACAGCAGGATCCCGATGATCGCGAGGACAACGAGGAGCTCGATGAGGGTGAACGCCCGGCGGCCGCCGGCGAATCGATTCGAGCGCATGTCCGTTCCCCAGCAAATTCCCGGCCGAAACGCCGCCCCCCCCTACTCGATCCCCAGCCTCCGCATCCGCTCCCAGAGGGACTTGCGGCTGATGCCGAGGAGGCGGGCGGACTCGGCGCGGGCGCCCTTCGTGTCCGCGAGTGCCCGCTCAATCGATTCCTTCTCGGCGCGCGCAAGCACCTCGTCGAGCCTCCCCTTCGGGCCGGACGCGGGCGCCTCCGTTGCGAGGGCGTCCCGGAAGCGCTCGATCCCGAGGAGCTCGTCCTCGCCCGCCCATGCGAGCGCCCGCCGGACGGCGTTCTCGAGCTGGCGGACGTTGCCGGGCCAGGAGAACTCCGAGAGCGCGCGGAGGGCCTCGTCGGAGACCGCGCGCGGCCGGCCGCGCCCGTAGAGCCGCAGGAAGTGCGCGACGAGGTCCGGGACGTCATCCCGGCGCTCGCGAAGCGGCGGGACGCGGAGGAGAACGACCTCAAGGCGGTAGAAGAGGTCCTCGCGGAACTCGCCTTCCGCCACGAGGGATTTCAGGTCGCGCTTCGTCGCGGCCACGATCCGGATGTCCACGGGAACGCCCGCCCCGCCGCCCAGCCGCTCAATCGAGCGCTCCTGGAGGACGCGCAAGAGCTTCACCTGGACGGCCACCGGGATGTCATCCACGTCGTCTAAAAACGCCGTCCCGCCGTGCGCGCGCTCGAACCGGCCGGCCTTGCGCTCCTTCGCGTCCGTGAAGGCCCCCTTCTCGTGGCCGAAGAGCTCGTCCTCGAGCAGCGTCTCCGGCAGGACCGCGCAGTGGATCCGGACGAACGGCCCGGCGGCACGATTGCTCTCGAGGTGGATCGCCTCGGCGACGCGCTCCTTGCCCACGCCGGATTCGCCCTCGATGAGGACGGGGGCGTCGGACGGGGCGATCCGCCGGATGGACTCGCGCAGCGTCTCCATCGCTCTCCCCGTCCCCACGAGCGATCCCGGCTCCCCGAGGCGCGCCTTGAACTCCTTGTTCTCGCGACGCAGGCGAAGGAACTCGGCGATCCGTCGCAGCCGCAGGATCGCCTCCTCCGCCCGGAAGGGCTTGATGAGGACGTCGGCGGCGCCCGCGCGCATCGCGGCAACGGCCGAGTCCACCGTGGCAAACCCCGTGATCAGGATCGCCTCGGGCGGATCGGGGAGTTTGCGGGCCGCCGCCACGATCTCGATCCCGCTGCCGTCCGGCAGGCGCAGATCCGCGAGGACCGCCGAAGGCGGCGTCTCCCCGGCGAGAATCGCCTTCGCCTCGGCAACGGTCCCGGCCTCGGCTACTACGAACCCCGCGTCCCGAAGCGACGCGGCAAGCCCCTTGCGCAGAACCGCGTCGTCATCGGCAAGCAGGACGTCCACGCCGCCAGTCTCCGCCCGACGCCCGCCGCTTTCAAGCGGCGTCTCTCCGAATCCGACGACCCGCCCTATACTGTTTCCTCATGGCTGCGGTTGAAATCAAGGTGAACCTCCCGGGCCCGCTCCTCCGGGAGGCAAAGGCGTCGGGCCTCCTCGCCCCCTCCTCGATCGAATCCCTCCTGCGCGCGGAGATTCGCCGCAAGCGCATCCAGAAGCTGTTTTCCGCCGCGGATCGCCTGGCTGCCTCGAAGCCCCCCCTGACCGAGGAGGAAATCGAAACAGAGGTCCAGAACGCCCGAGCGGAACGGCGGAAAGCCCATGCGGGTCGTCGCTGACACCAATGTCGTCGTTTCGGGACTTCTCTGGAAAGGGCCGTCCCGGCGACTCCTCGACGCGGCTCGCGCCGGAAGGATCGGGCTGTTCACGTCCCCCCAACTTCTGGCGGAACTCGAGGATGTCCTGGTCCGCCGGAAGTTCGCCGCCCGGTTGGCGCACGCAGGCGTCACGGCACGGGATCTTGTGCTCGGCTATTCGGCTCTCTCCACGATTGTTCCCCCGACCGCCATCCCGGCCACGGTGTCCGCCGATCCCGACGATGACGCCATGCTGGCCTGCGCCGTCACGGCGGCGGCGGACGTCATCGCCAGCGGGGATCGGCACCTCCTCGATCTGAAAAATTTCCGGACCATATCCATTTGGAAGCCGGCAAGGCTGTTGGTTCACTTGCACGGCTGACGCCCAAGCCTTGCCGCTTTCGGGCCCTTCTCAAGCCGGACCCCCCGCCCCCGGCAGGAACGCCCGCGCGCGGGTGCCCCGGCCCGGGACGCTTTCGAGGACGAGGTCGCCCCCGGCGTGGCGCAGGATCGCGCGGGAGACGAAGAGGCCGAGGCCCGAGCCCTTCTCGCCCTTCGTCGTCCGGAAGGGCTCGAAGACGTGCGCGAGGGTGTCGGCGTCCATGCCGGGGCCCTCGTCGGCCACCTCGACGAACACCCGCTCCCCGTCGGCCCCGCCGAGGACGCGAACGCACGCGCCCCGGGGGGAGGCGTCCGCGGCGTTCAACAGCAGGTTCAAAAGGACCTGGAAGGCCTCGTCCGGATCCCCCAGCGCTTCTGCGTCCGCGGGGATCTCCATCGAAAGCCGGAGCCCCTTTCCCTCGATCCGGTGCGCGACGAAGCGCGACGCCGATTCGGCGGCCGCGCGGAGCAGAAATCGCTCGCGGCGCGGCTCTTCGCGGGCGAAGCGCAGCAGGTCCCGCACCCGCGCCTCGAGGCGCTCCAGCCCCTCGGACAGAAGCCCCAGCGATTCCCGGGCGCGCGCGTCCGAAGGCGTCGCCGCCGTCAAGCGATCGACCGCCAAGCGCATCCCCCCGATGGGGTTGGCCAGGTCGTGCGCGAACGCAGCGGCGAGCGCGCCTGCGGAGGCGACCCGCCTGGCGCGGGCCAGCGCCGCCTCCGTGCGGGCGAGGCTGCCCTCGGCGCCCTCGGCGCGCGCGGCGAGCGCCGCGCGGGCGGCGCCCGCCTCCCGCACCATCGCGTTGAAGGCGCGCACGAGCGGGCGGATCTCGTCGGGGAGATCCTCCTCGGGGACGACCCTCGAAAAGTCGCCGGCGGCGGCGCGAACGCTGCCGTCGGCCAGCCGCTCGAGCGGGCGGCGCAGGAAGCGCCGGATCGCAAGCGTCGAGGTGAGGGCCGCGAGCAAAACGCCGGCGGCGAACACGGCGAGCAGGGTCCGAAGCCAGCGCTCGAACCCGGCCCCGCCACAAAGTTCTGAAAAGACCGCGAAGGCGAGCAGGATCAGGAACAGAAGCCCCCAGATCGCGGCGGCCCGCGCGGCGATCCGATGGGAGAGCGTCACGAGCGCCCCCGGGAACGGACCTAGCGCCCACCCGTCTGCTGGGAGAGGTCGTTGATGAGTGTGACGAGCGGGAAGAAGAGCGCGATCACGATCGTCCCGATGACGAGGCCGAGACAGATGATGAGGAGCGGCTCGAAGACCTTCATGAGGCCGTCCACGGCCGTGTCGACGTCCTCGTCGTACTTGTCGGCGACCTTCACGAGCATCTTGTCGAGCTCTCCCGTCTCCTCGCCCACGTCGATCATGTCCACGACCATCGCGTCGCAGATCCCGCTGTGCCGCAGCGGCTCGGCGATGCTCTCGCCCTCGCGGATGGAGTCGTGGATCTTCCCGACCGCGCGCGAGACGACCTCGTTGCCCGTCGCGTCCTTGACGATGTTGAGCGCCTCGAGGATCGGCACGCCGCTGGAGATGAGCGTGCCCAGCGTCCGGGTGAACCGCGCAATGGTCGCCTTGTTGGCGATAATCCCGAAGGCGGGGATGTTGAGCTTCATCCGGTCGAGAAAGAGCCGGCCCTGCGGGGTCCCGCGGAAGGCCCGCAGCCCGAACCAGGCGAGGAACGGAACCGGGACGAAGAAGAAGATGTAGCCTTTCATGAACTCGGAGAAGTTCAGCAGGGCCTCCGTGATCCAGGGCAGCGGCACGCCCATCTTCATGAAGA
>CAYHQZ010000234.1:321-5774 GCA_964358555.1 uncultured Planctomycetia bacterium | reverse complement strand
CGCCTACGAAGACTTCCTTGCCCGTCCGGGGGTTGCGGGCGCGGCGGGCCTCGCGCAGCCGGACCGCTTCATTCCCGATGTCTTCTCCCTTGGGCTCGATCTGAACCTGATCCCCCTGCTGATGACGGCCGCCTCCTTCATCCAGAGCCGGATGACCCCGAAGCCCGCGGATCCCCAGATGGCCCAGCAGCAGAAGATGATGTCCTACATGCCGCTGATGTTCCTGGTCTTCTTCTACAACATGCCCGCCGGCCTCACGATCTACTGGTTTCTCACGACCCTCGCCTCGATCGGAGAATCCGCCCTCGTGAAGCAGATACTGAAGCGGGCGCCCGCCCCCCGCGAGGGATAGGGAAGCGACAATCCCCCCGTGTATCGGATCTACTCCTTCTACGCCGGCTTCTACGACGTCGCCTTCCAGTGGATGGTGAGGCCGCGGATCCGGGCGGCCGTGGAGGAAATGGGGATCCGGCCCGGCCAGACAGTGCTCGACCTCGGGATCGGAACGGGACTTTCCCTTCCGTTTTTTCCCGAAGGCACCCGCGTCGCCGGCGTGGACCTGAACGCCGAGATGCTCAAGAAGGCGGAGGAAAAGGCCCGCGAGAACGGCCGCATCCGCACGTCGCTCTTCCGGATGGACGGCCAGCGCCTCGGATTCAAGGATGCATCCTTCGATCACGCGCTGCTCGCCTTCGTCGTGACGGTCGTGCCCGATCCGGTGGCGCTCCTCCGGGAGACCCAGCGGGTCGTGCGCCCCGGCGGCTCCATCGTGATCCTCAACCACTTCCTCTCCCGCCACAAGTTCGTCGCCGGCCTCGAGCGCCTCGCCCGCCCCATCTGCAAGCGCCTCGGCTGGCACAGCGACCTCGAGATCGAGCCCGTCCTCGAACGCTCGGGCCTCCGGATCCTGCGCGAGCAGAAAATCGGGCGAACGCGCTACTGGCGGATCCTCCACGTCGAGCCGGACCGCCCCGGGAACAATGGCCGCGCGCACGACGCTTGACAGAACCGGTGTCCAACCGGGAAAGTGGAGGAACGGGGGCTCGAAAGGCTCCCGTCCACTGCCCCGTCGTCTAATGGTAGGACAGCAGACTCTGGATCTGCTTGTTTAGGTTCGAATCCTAACGGGGCAACGCGCCTCCTCGGAGCCCTGACCCCGGTGCGATTTGAACGCACGACCTCCGGTTTAGGAAACCGGCGCTCTATCCACCTGAGCTACGGGGCCGTCACGGATTCAGTATAGCCTGGAGGATGTCGAAGGCCGCGGACGGGCGGGCGAGCGTTCGGGCGGCGCTCTTCATGGCTTCCAGGCGCTTAGGATCCGCGAGGAGGCGGCCTAGGCGGTAGGCGAGGATGTCGAGGCTTCGGACCTTGGCCGCGGCGCCGTTCTCGGCCAGCCAGTCGGCGTTCGTCTCTTCCTGGCCGGGGATGGGGTTGAAGACGAGCATCGGCAGGCTCTTCGCAAGGCACTCGGTCACGGTGAGGCCGCCTGCCTTCGTGACGGCCAGGTCGCTCGCCTCCATGAGGTCCTGGATGTTCGTGACGAACCCGAACGCCTTCGCCCGGCCGCCGGACTTCGCGGCGACGCCCTCAAGACGCTTTTTGAGCGCCTCGTTCCGGCCGGCGATGACGAGGAACTGCGCGCTGCCCGGCACCGCGAGGAGCCGCTCGAGCGTGTCCTCAACCTTCCCGACCCCGAACCCGCCGCTCATCAGGAGGACCGTCGGCCGGTCCGGCCGGATCCCGAGTTCGCGGGCGACGGTCTCGCGGCCCCGGGCGCGACCGAAGACGGGGTGGATGGGGATCCCGGTCACCCTGATCCGGTCGGCGGGAATCCCCCGGGTCTCGAGGAGGAACCGGACCTCGTCGGAGCCCGCGAAGAAGCGATCGAGGCCGGCGTCGATCCAGTAGTAGTGGGCATCGTAGTCGGTGAGGACCACGGAGATCCGGGCGCGCAGCTTCTCCTTGGCGCGCTTGGCCACCATCACGTGCGCCGGGAGGAAGTGCGTGCAGACGATCTCGTCGGGATCGAACTCCCGGACGCGCTTGGCGAGGGCGCGGTAGAAGAGCCGGTCGTAGCGCGCCACGAGGTCCTGCGTGCGCTTCGACATCTCGCGATCCGATCTCTTGTAGAGGAAGCCGTACAGGGACGGCACGAGGTTGACGACCTTGAGGTAGAGATCGGAAACGACCGTCCGGGTGGCACGGCCGCAGAGCTGCAGCGCGTCCTGGTGGACGGCCTCGGCGTCCGGAAACCGCTCCGATGCGGCGGCCTCCAGGGCCTGCCCCGCCCGCACGTGCCCCGCCCCGCCCGACGACGAGAGGATGAGGATGCGCTTCATGGGGGGAATGATACAGGGTAGGATCGCCGCCATGCGAATCGCGACCCTCCTCGCCGTTCTCGCCGCCTCCCTCGCCGGCTGCATGATGATGGACCTTAAGCGCGAGGAGAACACCGCCCAGGCGGCCCTCGAGAAGCGCGACTGGGAGCGCGCGATCAGCGCCTACCGGAACCTCGTCCGGATGTTCCCCCGCAAGGCCGAGTACCACGCGAAAATCGGCGCCGCCTTCGTAGGCGCCGGGAACTGGGAGAAGGCCGAACTCGCCGGCCGGAACGCAATCCAACTGGACCCCGAGTGCGCCCTCGGCCACTTCGTCCTGGGGAACTGCCTCTTGCGCGCGAAGAAGAACGACGAGGCCATCGATCACTTCCGGAAGGCCGCCACCCTCGACGAGAAGCTGATCGAGGCGCGATTGAACCTGGGCCTCGCCCACGAGCGCCTCGGCGAGTGGGAGAAGGCGGAGGAGGCCTACCGAAAGGTTCTTGCCGCCATCCCGAACGACGCATCCGCGCTCGCGAGCCTCGGGGCCGTCTGCCTCCAGCGCAACCGCCTCGACGAGGCCGTGCGGACGCTGGAAGCCGCCGCCGAGGCCGACCGCACGAACGCCCGGAACCGCTACCACCTCGGGATGGCCTACGGGCGCCTCAAGCGCTTCGACGAGTCGATCCGCTCCTTCGAGCGCTACCTTCAACTCGAGCCCGCCGCGTCCGACCGCGCGATCGTCGAGGGATGGATGGCCCAGCTGCGACTCGGACTCGTCCCCTTCCCGTCCGAGCCCGGCCCACCCGCCCTGCGCCCCGCGCCCCTTCGCTGACGGCCGCCCGGAGCATCGGCTTCAGGCAGGCCATCGCCTGCCGGGCCGCCTCGACCGCCCGGTGGCTGTCGCGCGAAAGCTCGAGCGAGGCGATCCCGGCGAACCCCGAAGCGCGCAGCGCCGAGAAGGCCGAGGCGAAATCCACGACCCCCCGTCCCGGCGGCAGGTGCTCGTGGACGCGATCCAACGCATCGTCGAGGTGGACGTTCGCGAGGTCGGAGGCGTTCGCACGAATCGCCTCGGCGATGCCGATCCGCTCGGAGCAGTGGACGTGGCCGACGTCGATCGTCAGCCGCAGCCAGGGAGAGCCCACCGCGTCCCGAAGCCTTCGCCACTGGGCGCACGTCTCGACGAACATCCCGGGCTCGGGCTCGAAGGCGAGGACCACCTTCCGGCGCGCGGCGAACTTCGAGAGGCGGGCACAGCCGTGGACGAGCCAGCGAAAAGCCGCGGCCCGGGGCACGCCGGGGTGCAAGCGCCCGGCCCAGAACGAAACGCACTCCGCCCCGATGGCGTCCGCGATCCCGATGGCGCGCTCCATGAACTCCATCCGCCGGGACCAGCCGGTGGGGCTGACGAGGGTGGGCTCGTGCTTCCGGAACGGGTCGAGCAGGTAGCGCGCCCCCGTCTCGATCGCGCGCCGCAAACGGAGCCGGTCGAGCATCCGGCGCAGATCGCGCCAGCCGCGCGAGCCCGTCCGGAAGGGATCGGCATGGGCGTAGTCGGGCGTAAGCGCGATTCCCTCGTAGCCCAGCGCCGCGAGCACCCGCGCGGCCTCCGGCAGGCCGTGGTGGGCGAAGCCGTTCGTGTTGTAGCCGAGGGCGAAGGGGAGGCCGTACATGGGGGGATTGTAGCCAATAGCTATAACGCGCCCACGAGCCTCTTGAACGCCGCGGCGCGCTCCTGGTAGTTGCGGAACTGGTCCGTGGAGGCGAAGGCGGGCGAGAGCAGGACCGTCTCCCCCGAGGCGGCGGCGGCGGCGGCCTCCTTCACGGCGCGATCCAGCGTCCCCGCCTCGACGACCCGTTCCAGCGGGCCTTTCGCCGCGCTCGCCTGGAAGCGCGCAAGCAGGTCGGGGGCGATCTTGCCCACGAGGAAGACCTGCCGGGCGCGAAGCGACGCCTCGCGGACGATCGCATCGAGGTCCATCCCCTTGTCCTTCCCGCCGAGGATCAGGAGAACGGGTTTTTCATAGGCGCGAAGCCCCTCGATGGTGGATTCCGGCGTCGTGGAACAGGAATCGTTGATGTAGCGAACCCCCCGGACCTCGGAAACGAATTCCAGCCGATCGGGCAGCCCCAAAAACGCCCGAAGCCCGTCCGCAATCCGCCCCGGCGACATCGAGAACCAATCCCCCACGGCCGCGGCGGCGAGGGCGTTGCGGCGGTTGTGCGCGCCCGGAATCCGCAGATCCGTATCCACGAAAAGCCGGCGCTCGGAGCCGACCCGCCGCACGAAGGCTTCGCCCCCTCGCCAGGCATACAAGGCGCCCGACGCCCCCTCGGGCACTTGCCCGATGAAGGCCCGCGCGCCGCGCGCCATCGTCCCCCAGCGGGACGTCTCGGGATCCTCGCCGTTGAGGACGAGGAGGTCGTGCGAAGCCTGGTGGCGGAGGATCGTCTGCTTCGCTTTCGCATATTCCTCCATCGTCTTGTGCCGGTCGAGATGGTTCGGCGTGAGGTTCGTGACGACCGCGACGTGCGGGCTTTTCTTCAAGGACGCGAGCGATTCCAGCTGGAACGACGAAAGCTCCAGCACCGCGGCCACGGGCGCGGGCACGAGGTCGAGGCCCTCGAGGACGCACCCCCCGAGATTCCCCCCGCAAAAGACCCGCCGGCCGTCCGCGCGAAGGACCGACGCCGTCAGCGCCGTCGTCGTCGATTTCCCGTTCGAGCCCGTGACGCCGACGATGTCGCCCGCGAAGGTCCGGAAGAAGAGGTTGATCTCCGTATCCACCGCCACGCCCGCCTCCTTCGCCCAGGCAAGCGGCTCGGCGCCCGGTGGCACGGCCGGATTCGCGATGACGAGGTCCGCCCCCGTCAGGTCCTCCTTCCGGTGCCCCCCCAGATGAAACTCGATGGCAAGCCCGTTAAGCGACTCGACGGACTCCTTGAGCGACTCCTCGCTCGCGGAATCCGAGACGAGCACCTTCGCCCCGCGCCCGGCGAACCACCGCGCCGCGCCGGCGCCCCCCCCGAACCGCCCGAGCCCCAGGATCGTGACGCGCCGTCCCGCGAAGGACTCCATGGGCGGAAAGTGTAGCGCCCGCCCCGGCCCTCCACGCCCCTACTCGTACC
>CAYHQZ010000234.1:0-311 GCA_964358555.1 uncultured Planctomycetia bacterium | reverse complement strand
ACTCGTACCGCAGCGCCGCCACGGGGTCGAGGCGGGAGGCGCGCCTCGCGGGGTAGATGCCGAAGACGACGCCGGCCAGGAGCGAGAACCAGAACGCGACGAGGATGTGCCAGAACATGAAGGAGACCGGGATGGAGGGCAGCAGGAGGTGCGCGAGCAGGCCGCTCCCGACGCCGAGGAGGACCCCGGCGATCCCGCCCGTGGCCCCGATGAGGACCGCCTCCGTGAGGAACTGGGATTCGATGTCGGCGTCCGTCGCGCCGAGCGCCTTGCGCACGCCAATCTCGCGCGTGCGCTCCGTGACCGAGATT
>CAYHQZ010000233.1:0-5794 GCA_964358555.1 uncultured Planctomycetia bacterium | reverse complement strand
ACCGCGCCGACCTGTCGGAGCGCGGGCGAACGCCATGGAGTCGTCTACCTTCCGTGGCCCGTGCGGAGACCGGGAGGTAGGGCCGATCCCCGTCCCGAGCCCGTGCCCGTTTTATACCCCCGACGTAAAAATTCGAGTCAAGGATTGGCTGGCGGGGCCGGTGGCGGACTGGCCGGCAGATTGGCGGGGGGCGCCGGGGGATTCGCGGGTGGGTTGGTCGGCGGGTTCGTTGGAGGATTCGCAGGAGGCGGAACCGGCGGCGGGGCCGGGGGCTTGCCGTCGGGGGGGTTGGCCGGGACGGGGGGCGTCGATTCGCCTGTGAAGTCCGGATTCAGGTGCCGGACGACGTTCATCCGGATCATGTGGGCCAGGTAGGGCTTCTGGTGGACCGCGTCCGCCAGGAGGTCCCCCGGCTGGACCTTGTTCGCCCGCATCCACTCGGCGATTTCGTTGCGGCTGTCGACGAACTCGGCCTTGTATTTCTCGCAGATTGGGCGCACGACGTCCCAATTCGTCGACATCCCCTTCTCGACGCCAGGCGAACCGATCCCTGCCGGCTCATGCCCCGCGTCCCAGGCGGACTTTTCCTTCGAGGTCCAGTGGACGGACGGCACGATGATGTCGGCGTCGCAGCCGGCCCGCAGGGTCTTGAGCAGCTCCTCCAGGTCGGACGGCGCCCCGAACGTGTAGATCAGGACGAGGTCCGGCTTCTCGGCGGCGGATTCCTGGGCCCTGTCCTTGAATCCCCCGTAGGGCGTTCCCATCTGGAGGAACCGCTTCACGGTGATGTCCGGCGCTTTCGGAAACTTCTCCCGGATGAGGGCCTTGAACTCCTCGCCTTGACCCAGGCGGTTCGTGTAGGAGGAGCCGATCATGTGGAAGACGAAGGGCTTTGAATCGCCTTTCGCGTTCGACAGCTTCCGGATCGACGCCTGCAGGTATTTCCCGTCCGTCGGCCGGGCGGAGGCCTCGTAGGGCCTGGCGCCCGCGGGCGGCTCGTAGGTCTTCGGGGCCGGGCCAGGGTCCCCGCCCTCGTCTCCGGGAACGAGCCCCGCGTCGCCCTTCTTCTTCCCCCCGGCCTCTTTCTTTTCCGTCGCGCCCGTGCCGGGGACGGCGAGGGCGAGAGCGACGAGGGCGAGGCCGAAGGCGCGCAAAAGGCCGCAGGAAAGTCTCGTCATGGGGGCCTCCTTCGCCCCATCCTATGCCGCCCGCGACGGCCCGTCCTCCCCCGGCGCTGCCCGCTAGATCAGCGTCTTCCCGCGTCCCAGGAGGTCGTGGATGTGCACGAGGCCGACGGCGCGGTCGCGGGCGTCGACCGCGACGAGCGAGGTGATCCCGTGGACCTCCATGATCCGAAGCGCCTCGGAGGCGGCGGCGTCGGGGTCGACGGTCTTTGGGGAGCGGATCATGAACTCGGCGGCCTTCCGGCGCAGCGCCGCCTTGGGGTCGGGGGATTTCCGGAGGATCCGCCGCAAGTCGCCGTCGGTCAGGATCCCGGCGAGGCGGCCGTCTCGCGCGCGAATGGTGGTCACGCCGATGGACTCCTTCGCGCTCATCTCCTTGATGGCCTGCGCGAGGGTCGCGGTCACGGGGACGACGGGCAGAAGCCTGCCGGTCCGCAGGAAGTCGCGCACCCGCGCGGACAGCCTCCGGCCGAGGTGGCCGCCCGGGTGGAAGACCCGGAAATCCTCGCTCTTGAAGCCGCGCTCCTCCATGAGGACCATCGCCAGCGCGTCTCCCAGGGCGAGCGCCGCCGTCGTGGAGGCCGTGGGGGCGAGGCCCAGCGGGCAGGCCTCCTTGCGAATCGGGACGCAAAGGACCGCGTGGGCGGCGCGCGCGAGGCTGGAGCCGGGTTGCCCCGTGATCGCGATGGCGCGGGCCTTGAGGCCCTTGGCGGCCTCGACGACCTGGAGGACCTCTTCCGCTTCCCCGCTGTGGGAGAGCGCCAGGATGACGTCGCCCCGCCCGACGATCCCGAGATCGCCCTGGACCGCCTCGGTCGGGTGCAAGAAGACCGCCGGCGTCCCGGTGCTGGACATCGTCGCGGCGATCTTCCGGCCGATGAGCCCGGACTTGCCGACGCCCGTGACGATGACCTTGCCGCGGGCGGCGAGGATCATCCGGGCCGCGGCCGCAAGCGCACTTCCGTCGAGGGAGGCGCGGACGCCCTCGATGGCGTCCGACTCGATCCGGAGGATCTCTCTCGCCCGGCGGAGCGCCCGGCTCTCAAATCCGCGGTCAGGCATCGGTTCCTCCCTTCCCGGCGGCTTTTCCGGGGACGACGATCCGCGAGAGATCGGCGAACGGCCGAGCGAAGAGGGCGTGGATTCGCGAAAGCATCGCGAGGCGGTTGGCCCGGATCCGGGCGTCCTCCACGTTCACGAAGACTTTTTGGAAGAAGCGCTGGAGCGCGGCCGTGAAGGACACGTGGTAGAGCAGGGCGCCGGCCTCGAACTTGTTTGCGAGGAAGAAGCGCTGGATGGGTTCCGCCGCCTGCAGGAGGGCGGAGCCAAGCGCCCGCTCCTCGTCGGCCTCGAAGACGTCCGGATCGACCGCGTCGACGGTCTTCTCGTTCCGGGTGATGTTCCCGGTCCGCTCGACGGCGGCGACGAGGGCCTCCCATTCGGGGCGGGCGGAGATCGCGCGCAGCGCCTGGAGCCGGGCTCGGACGTCCGGAATCTCGTCGGACTCGGAGGCGAGGACTGCCTCGATGTGATCGGCGGGGAAGCCGGCGTCGGAGAAGTGCTGGCGCACCCGGTCGGCGAGGAAGGCGAGGACGCGGCCCGAAATCCCGGCGGCCGCGGTCGGGCCCGCAAGGGAGGCGTGGTGCTGGATCGCCAGCGCGTCGATCGCGCGCTCGACGGCGAACGAGAGCGGCAGGGAGAGCCCGCCCTCATCGAGAATCCGCAGGATCCCGATCGTCTGGCGCCGGAGGGCCATCGGGTCCTGGGAGCCCGTCGGGGCGAACCCGGCCGCGAAGCAGGCGACGAGGTGGTCGAACTTGTCCGCGAGGGCGGCAATCCGGCCGGGCGTCGTGGAGGGGATCGCGTCGCCCGCGAAGCGCGGCCGGTAGTGCTCGCCCACGGCCTCCGCGACGTCGTTTGCGGCGCCTTCCGCGAGGAGGAACTCGCGGCCCATCTGCCCCTGGAGCTTGGGGAATTCGCCCACGAGGTCCGTTACGAGGTCGGCCTTCGAAAGGAGCGCCGCCCGGACGGCGGCTTCGGCCTCGTTCGCGCGGATTGGGATCTCGTCCGCGTAGGCCTTCGCGAGGGCGGCCAGGCGATCGGCCTTCTGGCGCACGGTCCCGAAGCCTTGCAGGTAGAGCACGCCCTCGAGGCGGGGCAGCCGCGATTCCAGGGGGGTCTTTCGCTCCGTCTCCCAGAAGTAGCGGGCGTCGGCGAGGCGGGCCCGAAGGACCCGTTCGTTCCCCTCGCGGATGAGGGCCGGATCGGCCGGCGCCCGGTTCGCGACGACGAGGAACCGGTTTTCCAGGCGGCCGTCGGGTGCGTGGACGGGGAAGTATCGCTGGTGCTCCGTCATCGCCTGCTCGATCACGATTGCGGGCACCGACAGGAAGGCCTCGTCGAATCGTCCCTCGAGAAGATGCGGCCACTCGACCAGAAAGGCGACCTCCTCGAGCAGGTCGGAGGGGATGCGCGCGCCGTTCCCGGTCCCGAGCCTTGCGCGGATGGCCGATTCGATGGCGGACTTCCGTTCGTCGGGGTCGAGGATCACGAAGGATTTCCGGAGGGACTCGCGGAAGGCCGGAAGATCCGCCCGGGGGACCGGGATGGCGCCGGGGGCGAGGAAGGGATGGCCCGCGGACTCGGGGCGGGCGGCGACGCCCTCGATCTCGAACGGGATCGGGCGGTCTCCGAGAAGGGCGCAGAGCCGCCGGATCGGGCGGGCGAACGAGGTGGACGGCGAGCCCCAGCGCATCGATTTCGGGAACCGCAGCCCCGTGACGAGCTTCGGGAGGACCCGGCCGAGGATGGACGCCGCATTCTCGCCTGGGGTCGACGCCTCGATCATGCAGTAGCGCCCCTTCGGGGTCTCCTCGATCCGGATCGCCTCGGGGGGAAGCCCGTGCTTCGCGGCAAAGCCGGCGCCGATAGGGGTGGGAAATCCGTCCGGCCCGAAGGCCTGCGCCGCGGCCGGGCCCCGGACGGTCTTCTTCGTGCCGGGCCGCTCCGCGGGGACGTCGGAGGCGAAGAGGACGAGCCGGCGGGGGGTGCCTTCCGCGCGGACGCCCGAGGGCCGGACCCCCTCGGCGGAGAGCACCCGCTCGAAGGCGGACGAAAGCTGCTGGAGGGCGGGGCGGATGTAGGAGGCGGGGATCTCCTCGGTGCCGATTTCCAGCAGGAAGGCGGGCATTGTTCAAGGCCTCCGGGGGCGGAACGCCGCCCGGGCCGGCAGGACCTTCCGAGGCCGCGGGGCCTTCGGGAGGCTTTCGAGGACGGCCTGGGGGCCGGCGGAGAAGCGGAGGCTCCGGAGGATCCCCCTTTTCGCGAGCGGCTTCCCGAGGACGAGCGGCGCGACCCCGATGGCCGTGACGGGCTTGAGGTATTCAAAGAAGCGGGCGTAGGCGTCCACGCTCCCGGCGTTCTCCTCCCAGACGGGCGCGTCGAGCATCTCGATGGCGGCCCCGCCACCGGGCAGCGAGCGCACGAGGGCGACGGGGGCCTCGCGGGAGACCCGATCGAGGCCGCCGAGGATCTCAAGCGGCTTGGGCCCGAGGAAGATCGACCAGGACGGCCCCTTCGCCTTCTCCCGGAAAAGGGGCAGGAAGTTCCAGTCGTCGTGGATCTCGAGGACCCGGTTGGCGGACAAAATGTCGCAGGCCTTGGCGAAGTTTCCCCCGTGGTAGAGTTCCATGGCGAGAACGGGGTTCATGTAGGCGTGGACCCCGCCGAGGTTCTCCCAGGCCCAGTCCGCGATCTCGGCGAGGGCCCGGAGCCGCTCGGGCTTGGCCACCGCCTCCGGCACGATGGTGAAGTAGACGGCGTGGAGACGCTGCCGGCTCGTCCGGAACATGATTTCCAGGTGGACCTGGCCGAACGGCTCGGCGTCGAACCGGTTCTTGAGCGAGAGCATCTTGCCGGGGGCCAGATCGAAGGCGGTCCGCCGGATTTCCTCCCGGATGATTTCCCAGCGGCGCTTCGTGACCTCGTCGTAGCGGGTGTCGGAGGAGGTTCCGTATTTGAAGTGCGTGAAGCGGTAGGGGGTGGAGAAGGCCCGCAGGCGCTCGATGAGCTCGAGCAGGGCGGCGGCGCGCTTGGCGGAGCCCTCCTCCGTGAACAGGGCCCAGCCGAACCGGATCCCGACTTCGGAGGGCGCGGGCTCCTCCCGGGCGGGCTCTGGGCCGGGGAGGGCGGGGAGATTCTCCACGGCGGAAGGATACCGGACCGGGGCGGAGCCGTCATGGGCTCCCTTGCCTTTGCCCCGGGACGATCCTATGATCCCTTTGGGGCTGGTGCGGCGCCAACGCGCGAGGCATCTCTCCATGCGACCAGCCCAAAACCGGGGAACCGGGGGCATTGCCGCCCGGCCCGGCGGATTCACCTTCATCGAGATGATGCTCGTGTTCACCATCATCTCCATCCTCATCGTCGGGTCGATGTTCACCCTGTTCCGGCCGCGTATAGTGGCCAACGAAACCTCCGCCATCGCCTCTCTCCGGACCATCGTGACGGCCCAGAACCAGTACGCCGCAACGTGTGGAGGCATCTACGGGACATTGACTGCCCTGTCCTCCGTGAATCCCCCCTATATCGACGACGTTCTGGGTGGCGGG
>CAYHQZ010000232.1:0-5799 GCA_964358555.1 uncultured Planctomycetia bacterium | reverse complement strand
GCCATCCCCGACGAGCGCGAGAGGAAGACCGCGCCGCCGCCCAGAAGGAGAAGAATCGCGAGCGCGACGGCCGCGGACCGCCCGGGGCCGGCCGCCCGGCGCGCGGCGGGCTTGAGCGGACGGGCCCCGAGGAACCCGAGGACGCACCCGGCGAGCAGCCCGCCAATGTGCGCCGCGTTGTCAATCGCCGGAATCGAGAAGCCGAGGAAGAGATTGATCCCCACGAACCAGAGGCCGTTCTTGAGCAGGCCGGACACCGCCTCGCGCGGCAGGGAACGGCGCTCGCGGCCCAGGTAGCCGAGGAGCGCCCCGTAGAGCCCGAAGATGGCCCCGGACGCGCCGGCGGACACGACCTCGGGATGCACGGCAAGGGAGGCGAGGCTCCCGACGAGCCCGCAGGCGAGGTAGATCGGCAGGAAGAAGGCCCGCCCGAACAGCCGCTCCAGGAAGGGACCGCACTGGCTCAACACCCACATGTTGAGCCCGATGTGGATCAGCCCGACATGGACGAACATGCTCGTGAACGTCCGCCACCACTCCCCCGAAGCCGCGCGGGGGCCGTGGTCGGCGCCCCAGCGCAGGAGCGACTCGGTCTTCGGCTGGATCAGATCGACGCCGGTCGCGACCATGGCGGCGAAGACGAGCGCGCAGGCGCCGATGAGCGCGTAGGTGAAGAGGGGGAGGAACGGCTCCACGCGCTGCGGCGCCCGGATCGGCTGCAGGACGGGAATTTCGCCCGGCGGGCAGGCGCCCTCCCCGGCCGCATCCGGCGCCGGCGCCCGGGCGCCCGACGCGAGGGCCTCCGCGAGCCGTCCGGCGTCCTCCGCGCTCGGTGCGACCGCAACGCAGACGTGCAGCGGATCCGCGAGCGCCTCCCCGGGCGGATAGACGGCGAACCACACGTCCCGCCCATCGACGGCCACATCCCCGATCTGCGACGGCGAGAACCGGAGCGACGCGGGGCGCGGAAACCGGAGGGTGCGGACCTCCTTGCCCTCGACGACGACCGCGTCCGCCGAGACCGTGACGCGCCCCTTGTCGACCAGCGGCAGGGTGTGGCCTTCCTTGTAGTTCCAGATGTCGCGCCCGAGAACGACGGGGATCGAGAATTCCCCGCCGGAAGGCGCGCCCGTTCCGCCTTCTCCGTTCATCGGGATCGAGTCTATCCGCATCCCCCGCCGCGGACGAACATCCGCCCTACCTCGGCTTCCAGCGCTCGAGGAAATGGCGCCACTTCGCGCGCTGCGCCTCGGTCAGCACGGCGTCCACGTCGGAGACGGCCGCCGCCCGGAGATTTAAGAGCTCTTCCTGGCGGACCCGGACGATCTCCTTCACTCGCGCCTCCTGGGCCGCATCGAGATCGAGCATGTGGTCGAGCCAGCGAAAGACCCGCTCGCGCCCGAGCGAAGGATTTCGCATGGCCTGGGTGAAGCGGTGCCACGCGGCGCCGGCGACGAGGAAAGCCCCGAAGACGACGCCGAGGAAGAAGATCAGCAGGCCCTTCAGCGCCCGCCGACGACGCGACGGAAGCGGCGGGGGCAGCAGAACCGGGGGCGGGACGGCGGCGGGAAGCGGCGCCTGCGCCGGACCGGAGGCGGGGACAACGGGGTCTAGCGTCACGGCATCCACCCCGCGATGAGTTGGTCGAGCCCCAGGGACTGCCACTCGACGACCGCGATGCCGTAGAAGAGGCCCGCGAACCCCAGCGCCGCGAGGGCCGCAACGGAGCCGACCGAGAGGAAGGCCCCGAGGGCCGGATGCCGGGACGCGGCCGCCTCCGGCCGCGCGAGGCGCTCGAGCACCGCGAATGCCACGTCCGGCGCGGGTGCGGCCTCCCGCCGGGCGTCCCCGGCCCATCGTTCGAACCGTTCCAGTCCGTTCATCGCTCACCCTCCCTTTCCAAAAGCCTCTTCAACCGGGCGCGCGCCCGCCAGGCCTGCACCTTCACCATGGCGCGGCTTAAGCCCGAAAGGTCCGAAATCTCTCCGACGGTCCGCCCCTCGAGATACTGCAGCGTGAGCACGAGCCGGTCCCGCGGGCGCATCTCCGAAAGCAGCCGGTGGACGCGCTCGGCGGCCGACCGGGCATCGCTCGCGCCGGACGCTTCCGACTCCGGCAGGTCCTCCGCGGCGCCCCACGGGCGCAGGCGATCCCGCGCGCGGCGCTTCCAGAACGCGTAGCCCGCCCGCACCGCGATCCGGCCGAGCCAGGCGGCGAAGCGCCCCGTACCGCGGAACGACCGCAGCCCCCGGTACGCCTCGACGAACGCATCCTGGACGAGCTCCTCGTGGGTCGTCCGTTCCCGCGCGAAGCGCCACAAAAGCCGCGCGATCTCGGCCTGGTATCGCCGGACGATCCGCGCGAACGCCTCGGGATCGCCCGACAGCGAATCGCGGACGTCGCCGGCATCCGGATCGCACGGCTCCATGCCCTCCACCGTACACGAGAAAAGGCCGAACGCGCCCCCGTGCGCCGCGACCCTCGCCCCCGCCGCCCCCCTCTCCCAGGATCGGGAGAGGGAGGGGCCAAATGGCGAGAGCCATCCGGGGCAGGCAAGAACGGCTTCGATCACGGCTTCGGCGCCCCCGCACCCATCGAACCGATGGAGCGATCAAGAATCCCCTCGACCGCCTCGCGGGCCGCCTCGATCGAGCGGCGCTGCTCAGGCGTCATGATCGCGAGGACGTCCTTGCGCGCTTTCGCCGCGAGGACCGCCATGTCGCCGATGGACTTCCCCACGTCGGCCGCCGCGGCGCGGATCGCCGCCTCGTCCGTCGTTTCCGCGCGAACCGCCGCCGAGAGCTTCTTGCGCGCCGCATGAATGCCCTTCACCGCCGCGACGAACTCGTCCTTGTACGTGACGAGGGTCTTGCGCAGCGACGCCTTCTGCTCGTCGGTGACGTCGAGCTCGTCTTTGAGCTGCCAGAGACGGAACGCCGCCTCCCGGAACGCGCGGAGCAGCGGCCGCTTCCCCGCCGCCACGCCCGCAGGCGCGGCCTTCGCGCCCTCCCCGCCGTCCGCGCCGAACATCGTCCCGCCGCCGAACGCCAGAACTCCCAGAACCGCCGCCGCCGAAACCAAAAGAACCCATCGTCGCATCTTGATCTCCTTTTCCAGCCGCCCCGTCCGGGGCCGCCGCACCCGATCCGTGGGCGGCCGGGCCCGCCCGGTTACACTCCCCCCATGCTCGATTCCAAGCGCGTCCGCGAGAACCCGGACGGCATCCGCACCGCCCTCGCCCGCCGCGGAGGAAAGCCCGACCTCGAGCCCATCCTCGAACTCGAACGGGCGCGCCGGGCGCTTCAGACCGAGGTCCAGGCGCTCAAGGCGAAGCGCAACCAGATTTCCGAGGAGGTCGCCCGCCTCAAGCGGGAGAAGAAGGACGCCGACGCCCTCGTCGCCGAGAGCCGGACGCTGGGCGAACAAATCGCCGCCCTCGACACGAAAGGCCGCGAGGCCGAGGGGCCGATCGCCGATCTCCTCCTGCGATTGCCGAACGTCCCCGCCGCCGACGTCCCCGACGGGACAAGCGCGGAGCAGAACGTCGAGGTCCGGCGCTTCCTGGAACCCGCCGTCCCGCCGGGCGGCGCGAAGCCCCACTGGGACATCGCGGAGCGCCTCGGCCTCATCGACTTTGCGCGCGCGGGAAACATTTCAGGGTCGGGCTTCGGCCTCTACACGGGGACGGGCGCCCGTCTCGTCCGGGCGCTGGTCAACTTCATGCTCGATCTCCACACCGCCAAGGGCTACCGGGAGATCCTACCGCCCTACCTCGTCACCCGCGACTGCATGGTCGGCACGGGGCAGCTGCCGAAGTTCGAGGAGGACATGTACCGCCTCCGCGACGACGCGCTCTACCTCATCCCCACGGCCGAGGTCCCCGTCACGAACATGCATCGCGGCGAAATCCTCGGCGGGAAAGACCTGCCCATCCGCTACACCGCCTATTCGGCGTGCTTCCGTCGCGAGGCCGGGACCTACGGCAAGGACACCCGCGGGATCGTCCGGGTCCACCAGTTCGACAAGGTGGAACTCGTAAAATTCGCCGCCCCCGAAACCTCCTACGCCGAGCTCGAGTCGCTCACGGCCGACGCCGAGGAGGTCTTGAAGCGCCTGGGCCTCTGTTACCGCGTCCTGAAGCTCTGCGCCGGCGACCTCGGATTTGCGTCGGCGAAGACCTACGACCTCGAGCTCTGGGCCCCCGGCCTCGACCGCTGGCTAGAGGTGTCGTCCTGCTCCAACTTCGAGGACTTCCAGGCGCGACGGGCGAACATCCGGTTCCGCGGCGAGGACAAGAAGGTGCGCTTCGTCCACACCTTGAACGGCTCCGGCGTCGCGATCCCGCGCCTCTTCATCGCGCTGCTCGAGTGCGGCCTGCAGGCCGACGGCTCCGTCCTGCTGCCGGAGGCGATCCGGCCGTATCTCGGCGGGATGGAGCGGATCGGGTAGGAAAACGCCCCGGGGCCTACGGGGCGTCGGAAGCCTTTCGCTCGACGAAGCGCGCGGCGCAGGCGCGGATGGCGGGATCCGGATCGCGTTGCGCCGCCGCCTCCAGCCGCCGAAGCGCCCGCTCGTCCTCCATCCGGCCGACCGCGAGGACCGCCCGCCGGCGCAGGTCCGGGTCCGGCGAGGCGAGGGATTTTTCGAGGAGCGCAAGCCCCCGCGCGGCGTTCGCCCGGGCGAGCGAGCGCGACGCCGCCGTCCGCTCGGCGTCCAACTCGGCCGACACGGACAGCTCGGCCAGCCTTGCCAGCGCCGCCTCCCCGCCCACCTCGCCGAGCGCGCGGATCGCTTCCCGTCGCACGTCCGGGGCCCCGTCGGCCAACGCCCGCTCGAGAAGGCCGTACGCCTTCTCGCCGCCCATCCGGCCCGCCGCCTTGACCGCCCACGCCCGATGGGTCGCGACCGGATCCTTCAGGGCCGCCTCGACGAGCCCCGGCAGGCCCTCGCCGCCGACGTCCGCCAATTGATAGATGGCGTCGATACGCACGCTCGGATCCGGATCCGACAGGGCCTTTTCGAGAAGCGGGATTCTCCGTTCTCCTTCCATCTGAAGGAGGACATGGGCGGCTATCGTCCGCATCCACGGGGCCGGATCGGCAAGCGCTTTCTCCGCGATGGCCAGCGCTTTTCCGTCGCGAAGCCAGCCGATGTAGGCCATGGCGACCTGGCGCACCTCCTTGGCCGGATCGGCCAATCCCTTCTCCAGCACGTCCGGGGCGCGTTTGTCGCGCATCCGGACGAGGACAGTGATCGCCCTTGCGCGCACGTTCGGATCGCCGTCGGAGAGCGCCTTCCCGGCGGATTCGGAGGCTCTCGGGTCGGCCGTCTCGAACAGCGACTCCAGGGCCCCCTCGCGGATCGGGCCGTCGGGATCCTCCAGCGCGTCCTCGATGAGCGGAAAGGCCCTCTCGATCCCCACGACGGCCAGGGAGTACGCCGCCTTCTCGCGGAGGTCCTTGTCCTTCCCCGCCATCGTTCTCTCCAGGAGCGCGAGCGCGTTGTCCGGCGGGAGCGAGCGAACGAGCCGGTCGAAGGCGTCGAGGCGGACTTTTTTGTCGCCGCTCTCGAGGTCCTTCGCGAGGGCCTTCCGGTATTCCTCGCCGTCCACCTTCGCGAGGGCCTCGCGCGCGCTGTTGCGCACGTTCGGGTTCGGATCCCAAAGGGCGGCCTTTAGCCGCTCGACCGCCCGGCTCCCACCGATGTTGCCGAGGCTGGAGGCCGCAACCGCCCGAACCTGCCCCTCCTCGCTCTTCAGGTCCTTCTCGGCCTGGTTCCATCCCTTATCGCTTCCCATCT
>CAYHQZ010000231.1:0-5831 GCA_964358555.1 uncultured Planctomycetia bacterium | reverse complement strand
CGACCTGCGAGTTCTCGAAGAGGTCGCGGTATTTCTGCTCGCTCTCGCGCAGCGCCGCCTCCATCCGCTTCCGTTCCGTGATGTCCACGATGACGCCGTCCATCCAGCGGATGGCGCCTTTCTCGTCGAACGTCGCCTTCGCCGTGCAGGCGGCCCAGATGTGCGTGCCGTCCTTCTTCTTGAGGCGCAGCTCCCGCTCGTGGACGGCCCCCGCGCGGAGGACCTCTTCCACGAACGCCGCGCGCTCGGCGGGGTCGACGTAGAGATCGGAGACGCGCACCGCCATGAACTCCTCGACCGAGCCGTAGCCGAACATCCGCGCGATCCCGGGATTCGCGCTCAAAAACCGTCCGTGCGGCCCGCCGGTGTTGCGATAGAGGCCGGCGTTCACGTTCTCGGCCAGCGCCCGGAACCGCTCCTCGGCCTCCCCCAAGGCCGCCTCGACCTGTTTGAAGCGGGTGACATCCAGGATCACGCTCTCGTAGTGGGTGATCCGGCCGGCGGCGTCCCGCAGGGCGGAGGTGTGATCGATCATCCAGTGGACGTTCCCGGACCGATCGAACAGGCGGTATTCCATCGGGAACGCGTGAACGCCCCGGCGCTCGTGCTCCTCGAGCTCGCGCCGGAGCCGGGGTTCGTCCTCGGGATGGGTGATGGCGGTCCAGGAAACCCGGCCGGACAGGAACTCCTCGCGCGAATGGCCGAGGAGCGACACGTCGCCGGCGACGAACTCGACGGGAAAGCCTTCCTCGGCCCGCCACCGGAAGAACATCGCGTGGCCCCGCTCGAGGGCGATCTCCAGGCGACGCAGCCGCTCCACCTCCCGCTTAAGCTCCGCGCACCGCCGCTCCAGGGCGCCGGCGCCCTCCGCCGGACGCTCCCCTCCCGGGCTTCGCGGTGCGGCCATGATCGATCCTAGTCCCCCAGGCTCAGCATCCTCCGGTAGCGTTCCAATCGCTCCCGCACCCGCTCCATCGTAAGACCCGCGAGCCCCTCCACGCCGAATCCCTCGACCGCGAACGACGCGACCACGCTCGCCGCCGCCGCCGCGCGCTTCAAGTCCGCGAGGCGCGCGCCGCCGCGCTTCGCGAGCGTGCCTACGAAGGCGCCCGCGAACGCATCGCCCGCGCCCGTGGGGTCCTCGACGGATTCGAGCGGGAAGGCGGGCAGGGCCGCGACGTCGCCGTCCGCGAACAGGAGAACCCCGTGGTCCCCCTTCTTCAAGACGACCCGTTTCGCGCCGAGCCCCAGGATGCGCTTGCCCGCGAGAACCAGGTTGTCCTCGCCGGACAGCAGTTTTGCCTCCTCCTCGTTGACGAACAGGCCGTCGATGACGGGCAGCAGCGAAAGCAGCGTGTCGCGCTCGCTTAGGATCCAGTGGTTCATCGTGTCGGCGAACGCGATCCGCCGGCCCGGGATCGACTCGAGGACGTTTCGCTGCAATTTGTGGCTTCCGTTCGCGAGGAACACGAACGGGGTATCGCGCCAGGCGGGCGGGATTTTCGGGTCGAAGGACTCGAAGACGTTGAGCTCGAGGGCGAGCGTCTCGCGCTGGTTCATCCCGGCGAGGTAGCGGCCCGACCAGCGGAAGGTTTTCCCGCCCTTCCGGCGCTCGAGGCCCGCGAGATCCACGCCGCGGGATTCCAGGAACTTCGCGTGCGCCTCGGGAAAATCCTCGCCCACGACGCCCACGAGCCGGACGGGCGCAAACAGCGCGGCCGCGAGCGAGAAATGGGTCGCCGAGCCGCCGAGGAGGTCTTGGCGCTTCGCCTTGGGGGTTTCGATGGAGTCCAGCGCAACGGAGCCGACGACGAGGACGGGAGAGGTTTGCATGGAAGCGTGGGATTCTATCGAAGGGGCTTCGGCCCGGCGCGCGGGGCTTCCCCGGAACGCCGTTTTCCCAGCCCCGCGGTTGGATAGAAGAAGACACCGAAACGGAACGGAAGGCCATGCAGAAAAGGCAGGTCGGATTCTCCGATCGATTCGCCCGCGCCGGCGCCGCCCTATACTGCCGGCATGGACCTCGAGCGCGTCCTTCGCGCGGTTCTCGAGCGGCTGCGGGGCCGCGACGTCCGGTTCGCCGCGATCGGCGGCGTCGGGCTCGGCCTGTGGGGCGTGCAGCGATCGACCGTGGACTTAGACTTCCTCGTCCACCAAGACGACCTCCCGCGATGGGACGAGGCCCTTTCCTCGCTCGGCTACCGGCTGGACTTCCGGAGCGAGAACGCCAGCCGCCACGTCCACGCCGCGACCGACTGGGGGTGCGTCGACGCCCTCCACGCGTTCCGGCCGATTTCCCTTGGCATGCTCGATCGCGCCCGCGCCGCCGCGACCCCGGATGCGGCGCTGTCCGTCCCGGTCGTCGAGCCCGAGGACCTCATCGGCCTCAAGCTCCAGGCCCTGGCCAATGACCCCGAGCGCTTCCACCGGGAGTGCGCCGACATCGAGGCCCTCGCGCGATTCCGGGCGGATTCCCTCGATTGGAACCGGGTCCGCGAGTATCATCTCCTGTTCGGAAAGGAATCCCTCTATGAAGACCTCCGCCGCCGCCTCGGCCTTCCTCACGAAGCCCGAGCGTGACTCGGCCCGCGCGATGGCCGCCGACGCAGCCGTCCGCGAGGACTTCCGCCGCCTCTCCGACCCGCGCCGTCGCCCCGCCCTCTCGACGCAGGGCTATTTCGACTTCCTCTCCTCCGCGTCGAGAATCTTCCCCCCCGCCCCCCGCCCCGCCCCCATCGTAGGGACGGAGTTCCGGCTGTAGGGGCGGCGGCCCGCGCGAACGGATTGCCGTCCGGAGCGGCCGGGTCATGTGACGGAAATCAGGCTCGCGAAAAGGAACAGGACAAAGAACGCCCAGGCGAGGCGGCCCTTCCAGTCCGGCAGCGGCGAATAGCGGTAGGCCGAGACGGGAAGCAACAGTAGCAGAAGAAGATTCGCAGCGCGCGCCAGGCCGGGAATGCGTGCGAGGCCGGAGGAGCCTCCGTCCAGGACGATCCAGGCATTCGCGAGAAAGACCGCCAGGAGCGCGACGGCGGCGAAGAGGCCCCGGCGGACGGCCGGCATCCGGCCGCCTTTTGCTTCTCCGTCCCCCTGCCGTTCACGCATGAAATCCATACGCTCCCCTACTCGATTGGCGAATCGGCCGATGTCGCAAGCCGCTTGTTGTGGAACCGGATGACGCCGGAGAAATCCACGAAGAAGCGTCTGTCTCCCGTCTTCCCCGGTGACGTGGGAAAGCCAACGGCGGTCCAGTTCTCGGCGGCCGGCGTCCCGACCGTAAGCGTGAACGAGTAGCCGGACTTCTTGCCGGCGCCGAGGACGCTGTCGAGGTACTGCGGCGTCGTCGCGGACAGCTGGGTCAGGGAGGCGTAGACGCCCCTACCGGCGTCCGACTTGTATTGCTCCTCGGCGGTGACGATCGTTTTCAGGCTCGCGATGGCGGAGGATTCGTTGGCCCGGTAGCCCTGGAAACCGCAGGGATAAAGCGCTCCGACGACCGACGTCGCCCCGATGGCAAGAAGGAGCGCGAACGCGACGAAGCCCAAAGGCGATCGATGGAACGCCATCAGCCGGAACGACTGCGTCAGCGCATAGGCGAACGTGCAGGCCGCGACGAGAAGGAGAAAGGAAAAATCTCCCCGGGGGCCTAGGGCCGGCAGCGAGATGGCGAGCAGCGGAATCGCTACGAGGCTCCCGCCGCAAGCGCCCCAGGCGAGGCTCCCCCTTTGTGCCTTCTTCTCCTCCTCGATCTCCTGCCGGATGGAGCGCCCGATGGCCTCCGCCTCCGGATCCCTCCCGTCCTCCCCCTCCGGCCGCCCGCAACCCTGGCGATCGGCCCTGCACCTACCCGATCTTTCGCTCTCGCTCATGACGCCCCTTCCAGCGGGCCGCGCCCATAACAATCATATTGTATCATATGCTATCTCTTCGTCAAGCCCTCCAGAATGGACGGTCCCGGTCAGGTGAAATCCCTTCCGGATGCGATCGCCCTACGACGCCTACCCAGGAAAATTGCAGGCAGCGTCTGCAACATCCCGCTCCGAGGGGATGGTTCCCCGTTTCTCCGCGATAATGCGGGCATGGCCGGAAAAGAGACCCGGACGATCCTGCACATGGATCTGGACGCCTTCTTCTGCTCGGTGGAGGAGCTGCTGGACCCGTCGCTCAAGGGCACCGCGTTCGCGGTGGGCGCGCCGGCGGAGGCGCGCGGCGTGCTCGCCACGGCTTCCTACGCGGCGCGGAAGTTCGGCGTCCATTCGGCGATGCCGACGGGGCAGGCGCTTAGGCTCTGCCCGAAACTGAAGATCGTCTCCGGCCGGCACGGGCTCTACGCGGAGCACTCGAAAAAGGTGATGGCCGTTCTCGCGGAGGCGACGCCGTTTCTGGAGGTCACGTCCATCGACGAGGCCTACCTGGACGTCACCCACGACAAGCGCCCCGGCGCCGAGATCGCGGCCGCGCTGAAGAAGCGGATCCGGACCGAGACGGGTCTCCCCTGCTCGTTCGGCGTCGCCTCGAACAAGCTCGTCGCGAAGATCGCGACCAACGTCGGCAAGCCCGACGGCCTCGTCGTCGTGCCGCCAGGACGGGAGGCCGGGTTCCTAGCACCCCTGCCCATGGAGATGCTCTGGGGCGCGGGCCCGAAAACGCGCGAGCGGCTGGCGGCGCTCGGGATGAGGACGATCGGGGACGTCGCGCGATGGAACGCGGCCGACCTCGAGCGGCGGTTCGGCGTTTTCGGGGCCGACCTCTCCCTGCATGCCAACGGCCTCGACGACGGCCCCGTGGAAGCCGGCGGCGAGGCGAAGTCGGTCTCCGAGGAGACGACGTTCCCGAAGGACGTCTCCGACGCGCGCGCGCTCGCACAGACGCTGGCGTCCCTCTGCGAGGGCGTGGCCGCGAGCCTGCGCAAGGAAGGCCTCGCCGCCCGGACGATCCGCCTGAAAATCCGCTGGCCCTCGTTCGAGCTCATCACCCGACAGACGACGCTGCCCGAGCCCACCGATCTCGAATCCAGGATTTTCGAGACGGCGCGGGCGCTCCTCGCAGCCGCCCGGCCGGCGGGAAAGCCCGTCCGCCTCCTCGGCGTCGCCGCGGCGAACTTCTCGGCGCCCTCGCGCCAGGCGGGCCTCTTCGATGCCGCCTCCTCGCGGCGGCAGGCCTCCTTCGCCCGGGCGCTGGACCGGGTCCGCTCGCGCTTCGGGAAGGACGCGCTGCGCTGGGGCGCCGACGCCGGGGACGGACCTTCGACCCAGGACCCTGGACCTTAGACGTTCGACCCGCCCCCAAAGGCTCCCTCTCACGCCCCGCCCGGCGGGACGGGAAACTTGCCCTCGAGGGCGGATCGCAGGATCCCCTTCAAATCGTCGCCGAAGTCGGATCGGAGGATCCACTGGAGGTAGTCCTTGTGTTCGGCCGCCGCGCGGTTGAGCGTGACGCCCTTGACCTTGCCGAACTGGAAGACCGCCTTGCCGCCGCGCCAGGCGAGTTTGCGGCCGATGTCCAAAAAGACGTCCTGGCCCTCGCCGCAGTAGGCCGCGAGCGCGGATACATCCGCCGGGAGATCGGGGTAGCGCTCGATCTCGCCCTGCAGGACGTCCAGCGAGGCCTGCGCGTCCGCCAGCGCGTCGTGGCCCTCCTTGAACTCGCGGCCGCAGTAGAACTTGACCCCGGCGGCGAGGTTGCGCGGCTCGCGCCGGTGGAAAATCCGCAGCGCGTCAATCACGCGCCGGCCCGACGGATCCAGGTCGGGCTTTCCCGCGCGCATCAGCTCGGATCGCAGCATCGGAACGTCGTAGCCCGCGATCCCGAACCCCCCGAGGTCCGCGCCG
>CAYHQZ010000230.1:0-5869 GCA_964358555.1 uncultured Planctomycetia bacterium | reverse complement strand
AGCGTCTTCCACATCGTCCTCGCCCTCGCCGCCATCGGCGCCGCCTGAAGGCCAGGCTCGCCGGCCCGCGACACCCGGGGCCGGCGCCCGCTGGTCCTGGCGTTCGCCGCCCTCGGCGCGGCCCTCGCAATCCTCGTCGCCGTCTGGCGGCCGGCCTTCGAGGCGGAACAGAACATCGAAGCCGCCCAGCGCCTCCGCAAGGCCCGGGTGCGACCGGACCTGATCCGGAATCTCCTGGAGACCGCGAAGGAAGCGGCCCCCTGGGATTCCCGGCCCGTGGCGGAGATGGGGGATCTCTTCGCGGCCATCCACGCCTTCTCCAAGCCCGGCATTGCGCGCGCCTTCTCCTGCATCGAGGGGACGAAATTTCTTGGCGAGGCGCTGGACCTCGAGCCGAACAGCCCGGGGCTGCACGCCCAGCTCGCGAACTTCCAAGAGCGGGCAGCCGAATTCGCGACCGACCCCGAGGCGCGCGCCCGGGACCGGGCCGCCGCCATCGCCTCCTACCGGCGCGCCCGCGCGCTCTACCCCGCCCACCCCCACTACGCCGCCAGGCTTTCGATCCTGCTCGGGAAGGCCGCGTCGACGCCTACGGAGAAGGCCGCCGCGCAGGCCATGGCGCGCGAGGCGCTCGAACTCGACGCGCGAACCCCCGGGCAGCGCCTCCAGCGGCTGAAACTCACGGCGCCGGAGCAGAAGGCCTGCGAGGCCATCGCAACCGGGGAGGCGTTCAAGGAAAAGACCCCGGACGGGAAGGCACCGGAAGCGAACCCCCCCGCGGAGAAGGCGCCGGAGAAATAGGGGGGGGCGGTTGCGGCCGGGCGCCCCTTCGGGCTATCGTGTAAGGGACCGCGCGAGAGGGCCCGCCACATGGAATCCGCTCCTCCATCCGTCACCCGGATCTCGCTTCCGGAAAGCGCCCTCGCGATTCTGGACGGCGCCTTCGCCCTGCGCGACCCGCGTGGCCGCTCGCCGCATCCGCACATCCTCCACGAAGGCCTTCCGGGAAGCCGCCGCCTGATCCTCGAAGGCGACGTCCTGATCCGCCACGACTACCGGATCCCGCCCGAGGACGGCCACCGCTTCGTCGCCGCCACGAACGACCCCAACCCCATCCACCGCGCGGGCGACGTCGTCCCCGGCGCCATGACGCTCGCCCGCGCGCTCCTGCCCCTCGAGGCGCTCCTCGAAGGCCTCGCGCTGCGCTCGGTGCACGTGAAGTTCACCCGGATCGCCCGCTACGGCCTGCCCCTCTCGAGCCGGGGCCGGCTCTCCTTCCCCGAGCCCGGCCGCGCCCGCTTCGAGGCCGTTTCGTTCCAGGGCGGCGAATCGGTCGCCGAGATCTCGGCGCAGGGCGAGATTCGCATCCCCCCGCGGCCCGTGCCGAGGCCCGACGGCGCCGATGAGACGCTGTCTCGGATTTCCGAATTCCTGCAAAGCCTCCACCTGCCCCCCAGGACCTGGTTCGAACCGGCCTCGGGCCCCCGCTACGCCTTCCCGGCCGCCTACCTCGTCTCGATGCCCTCGGGCACCTACGTCCGGAACCTCGAGGGCGAGGGCGGGATCATCAACGCCCTCACGCTCGAGTTCGACGGAGAGGTTCCCGTGCCCGTCACCGCCATCGGCGCCCCCGCCGTCGAGTGCGTAAAAGAGCCCCCGAAGCGCTCCTTCCACCGGGTCCTCACGAAAATCCTGGGCGGCGTGATGACCCTCGCCAAAGGCTTCGCGATCCTGCGCCCCGGAAGCGCGAAGCCGTAACCCTGCGCCCGCCCGCGGCATCCTTTGAACTTTTTCGTCGGGGGTAGAAAACGGGCACGGGCTCGGGGCGGGGGCTCGGCTGGCGCTCCCGGTCTCCCCGCGGTCCACGGCAGGTAGACGAATTCATGGCGTTGGACCGCGTATCGACAGGTCGCTTCCATCCGAGCCCCCACCCCGCGCCCTCCTTGTTATTCGGTTCCAGGAATACGGGGGGCGGCGCCGCCATGCCCAATCGAGAAGTCGAAAGCCAAAGTTCGGTATCATGGAGGGCGAAAGGATCCCCCCCCATGCGCCGCGCCGCCTCCGTCGTCTTAAGCCTTTTCGCCATCTCCCTTCTCGGCGCCGGAGCCCCTCCGGCCGCCCAGGGTTCGATCGACTGGAAAACGAACTTCTCCGCCGCCCTCCAGGAGGCCCAGACGTCGGGCCGCCCGCTCATGGTCAAGTTCACGACGAAGACCTGCCGCGTCTGCGGGGAGGTCAATCCCCGCTTCCAGAATCCCGAGGTCGTCTCGCGGGCGGCCGGCTTCATATGCGTCGCGATCGACCCCACCCAGGAAACGAAGCTCGCCCTCTCGATGAATCCGCCCGTGAAGGACGTCCCTGACGTCCGGTTCCTCTCCCCGAACCAGCAGCCCCTCGCCCGGCTCGGCGGGCCCATGAAGGTCGACGACATCACGAAGACCCTCGACGAGGTCCTCCAGAAATACCGGCGCGACCGCGTCGACGCCCTGAAGGGCCAGATCGCGATGATGCTTTCGAAGAAGAACTACCGCTACGCCTACATCTATTCCACCGCGGCCCTCGGGCGCAAAACGGAGCTCGGCCTGACGGCCGCGGACATCTCCGAAATCGAAAAGGTCGTCCTGGCCCTGCAGGGCGTGGCGAAGAACGTCCTCGCGAACGCGAAACAGGCCGAAGAGAAGGGCGACTTCAAGGGCGCGACGACCCAGTATTACATGCTGACGTTCGCGTTCCCCGACGACCCCGTCGCCAAGGAGGCACGCGCCGCCCTGGACCGGCTCCGAAACGACGCCGCCCACGGCGCCGAGGCCACGAAACTCGTCAACGAGGCGGACGCCCAGGCCCTCTGCCTCTTCGGCGAGCAGCAGGAGAAGGAGAAGCGCTACCTCCTCGCCCAGCGCTCCTACGGGGACGCCGTCAAGCGGGCCCCCGAATCGGACTGGGGCAAGAAGGCGGGAGCGGCCCTCTCCCGGATGTCGACGGATCCGGCGATCCAGGAGGTCGTGAAGAGGGAATCCGAACTCATGCCCAGGATGTGGGCCGAGCAGGCGCTCGCGGCGGAGCGAAAGGGCGACCGCGCCGAGGCCGAGCGGATGTGGAAGGCGATCCTCACGGAATTCCCGGCGCACCCGATGGCGGCAACGGCCCGCGCGAAGCTCGACGGCAAGTCGAGCGCGCCACCGAAGGGCTCCGGCGGGACCCAAGGTCCGCCGGGAACGGTCCAGGGAGCGGTCCGGGAAACGAAGGCGAACCCATGAACCGGACCGCGATTCTTCTCTCGGCCGCGCTGTGCGCGCCTGCGGCGTCCCTCGCCGCCGAGTCCTCCGGCACCGTGCCCGGACAGGCCGGCCAGCCAACCCATCACCTCCCCGTCGTGGACCCAAACCAGCCTTCGGGCATGCCCCTTACGAAGGAGGAGCTCGCGAAGCGCCGGGCCCTCGAGCGCGAACGCGACCTGGGCAAGCGGCTCTCGGACGCCCTCGCCGCCTTCGCGGCGAAATCCCGCCCGTCGGTCCCCCTGGAGGACCGCCTCCTCGCCCTCCGGGACTTCCTCCGCGCCGTCCGGCCGCTCTCCGCCGAAAATGCATTCCAATCGCCGCTCCTGCGCGCCGTTTCCGAAGTCTACGGCCGCTCGCCCGAGCCCGAGCTGCGCGACGCCCTCGTGGACGGCCTTGTGTCCCTGAAGCCGCGCGACGGCATCGCCTTCCTCGGGCGCGAGGCGGAGAGCGCCGCCAACGCCCCCGACCGGATCCGGGCGATCCGCGCCCTCCAGAAATGGAAGGACGCAAAAGCCCTCCCCTTCCTGCACATGGTCCTTCGCGACCCGGACCCGAACGTCCTGCAGACCGCCCTCGACGTCCTCGCGGCCTACGCCGATCCGTCGTCGGTCCCGCCGTGCATCGACGCCCTCCAGATCGTCCAGGCCCGCCGCATTCACGAGCCCCTGCCCGGAGAAGCGCCCTATCCCATCGACGCGGTCGAGGCCCAGATCCTGACGCTGCTCCAGAAGATCTCCGGCGAGGAGATCGAGGCCGACCCCGGGAAGTGGCGGAAGTGGTGGCTCGAAAAGGGCCAGGGGATGCGGCCCAAGACCGACACCGCCCCCAAGCGCGTCCAGCCGGGCGAGGACCCAGAGCGCGGCGCGCCCCCCGGAAGGCGTTCGAGGCCGAAGCCGCCGGACAAGACGGGTTCGGCGGACGAGCAGGTCGACCGGGACCTGAAGGCCATCTTCTCCACGCCGTGACGCGAACGCCCTTCGGCACGTCCGTCCGCCGCCCGCCGAGCGCCCTCTTCGATTCGCCCGCAACGGCGAATCCGCCCTCCCTGCGCCCCCCCCTCAAGTGGGCCGGCGGAAAGCGCTGGCTCGTCCCGCGCCTTGCGAACATCTGGGAGCCCCACCGGGCGCGCCGCCTCGTCGAGCCGCTCTGCGGCGGCCTCGCCGTAACGCTCGGGCTTTTGCCTTCGCGGGCGCTGCTGAACGACCGAAATCCCCACGCCATCCACTTCTACCGCTGGCTCAAGCGGGGCCTCCGGATCGAAATCCCGATGGAGAACGACGAACGCATGTTCTATGCCCATCGCGACGCCTTCAACCGCCTGATCGCGGGCGGATTGGCCGGCTCGAAGCAGGCCGCGGAATATTTTTACTACCTGAACCGCACCGGCTACAACGGCCTGTGCCGGTTCAACAAGAGCGGCGAATTCAACGTCCCGTTCGGAAAATACAAGACCATCAACTACAGGAAGGATTTCCGCGAATACGCCGCCGTTTTCCGAAAATGGAAATTCACGCACGGCGATTTCGAGGACGTTTCGCTGCAGGCCGGCGACTTCGTCTACGCCGATCCCCCCTACGACGTCGAATTCCGACAGTATTCAAAGGAGGGCTTCGAGTGGCCCGAACAAGAGCGCCTCGCCCTGTGGCTTTCCCGCCACGCAGGCCCCGTCGCACTCTCGAACCAGGCGACGGACCGGATCGTAAAGCTCTATCGCGCCCTGGGCTTCCGCCTGGAATTCCTCGACGCCCCCCGCCGCATCTCCTGCACCGGCGACCGGACGCCGGCGAAGGAAGTCCTCGCCACGAAGGGAATCTGAACCGAAGGCCGAACCGATCATGCACGGACGAGACACCGGCACCGGCCTGATCCTCGAGCGGATGGTCCTGCCCGCCCTCGCCGGCGGCGGCTACCAGGTCCGGACGCACGTAAACGTCGGCGAGCGGTTCGGCGGCGGAAAGCACTTGGTCGACGTTGTCGCCGAATCCCCCGCCGGCGCCGTCCTCCTCGTCTCGCTCAAGTGGCAGCAGGTCCCCGGCACCGCCGAGCAGAAGGTCCCCTTCGAGGTCCTCTGCCTTGCCGACGCGGTCTTCAGAAGCGAAGGCCATTACCACAAGGCCTACCTCGTATTGGGCGGCCCCGGCTGGAAACTCCGCAATTTCTTCACCGGCGGCGGCCTGAAAAACCACCTCCGCCACCCTGACGTCGTGGAAATCCTCGACCTGGAAACCTTCGTCGCGAGGGCGAACCGGGGCGCGCTGTAGGGATCCGCACGTCACGACATCCCTGTATCAGGGGATCTGCCACGACTTGGAACCCATCCGGTCGGGGGTGGGGCACGCCCCTCTCTCCCGGTCTCGTCGCGTCCACGGCCGGTAGACGAATTCATGGCGTTGGAGCGCTCCTCGACAGGTCGCTTCGGTGCGCGCCCCACCCCCTCCCTGGTCCGCGATGGCACGAGGAAGCCTTCAGCTACGTAACGGAAGGGTAGAGACGGGAGAAACCCCAGCCGGAGCAATTCGAGGGCGCGGGGCGGGGGTCGGATCGCAGCGACCTGTCGGAGCACGGGCCTACGCCATGGAGTCGTCTACCTT
>CAYHQZ010000229.1:0-5874 GCA_964358555.1 uncultured Planctomycetia bacterium | reverse complement strand
GCCTCCCGCGCGACGGGCTCGAATCCGCGCGGGAAGTTGGATTTGCGGAACGTCCAGGCGTCGTCGGGCAGGACGAGGTTGCCGAGGACGCGATGGGCGTGGCTCCTCGGGTGCCCCGTCTCCCACCCGGCGTCGGGCTGGTAGGCGGGAATCCCCAGGCTCGCGCAGGCGCGGATCTCGCGCTTCAGGAACGCCTCCGTCATCCCCTCCCCGCGCTTGTTCGCCCCCCAGGGGTTCGCCATGAACTGGTCGTCCCGCGAGGGATTCCGGGGGAAGCGCGCGTCAAGCGTCTCGCGGATCGCGCGCACGGCCCCCTCGCGCCCGCCCTCGAAGACGCCGACGCTCCATCCGTAGGAGGCGCGATCCCGGTCCGGGCAAAACTCGTGCGGCGCGATCCCCCACCCCAAGACCCGCAGGAAGCCCGCCCCGATCCGGAAATCGCAGGGAACCTCGGCTCTCCGCTCCTCCGCCGGCGGGCCTTCCTTCAGGACGAACATCCCGCGCCCGTCGGGGCCCTTAAGGATCGCGATGCATCCGTCGAACCCGGCGGGATCAGTCGGCACGCGGCCTTCGCGCAGGACCCGCAGCCCGTCGTGATGCCGATCGGTCTTCGCGATCAGGTCCACGACCTCGAAGGCGCGCAGGCCCTGCGCGAGGGCGAGGGCCTCGACGGCGCGCATCGGATCGTCTGCGAGGAAGGGCCCGCGCGGGTAGTTCTCGGCGCGGATCTCAATCGAGGATCGGATCGCGGGCGTCCCGGGAAAGACCCGGTGGATCATCCGGATCGAAAGGCCCTGGAGGGAATCCTCCAGCAGGACGGACGCCTCCAGGTGCGCCGCCTCCAGCGTCGCGGGCTTAACGACGCGCGCGCGGACGGACGAGAGCCGCAGCGGGTGCCACAGGAGCGGGTCCGTGTTCGCGGGGAAGAGGCCGCGGTACTCGAAGGCGTGCCCCGCGTCGTCGGCGACGCGCGCGTGATCCGCGCCGGAGGCACGGTCCTCGACGGACGCCGCCTGGAGCCGGCCCCGGTGCAGCCGCCAGACCCTCCGGATGCGGGCGTTCTCGACGACGATCCGAGCGCCCGAGGAGGCGACCCGGCAGTCCTCGAAGCGCCCGATCTCCACGTCAGCCCTCCTTTCCGATGATGGCGTCGATCCAGCCCTCGACGCTGTCGGGCGTCTGGAGGCGGCGCTTGCGGTCCTTCTGGATCATCGCCAGCGTCAGCTGGGCGGCCGCCTCGGAAATGCCCTCTCGGTCGCGCCGCGGATCCATCGGAGGGTCCTCGACGCAGTGCGACAGGATCTCCTGGACCGTCTCCCCCGTGTAGGGCGTGACCCCCGTCAGCAGGCGGTAGAGGACGACCCCGAGGGAGTAGATGTCGGAGCGGGTGTCGAGGGCCTCGCCGCGTGCCTGCTCGGGGGACATGTACCAGGGCGTCCCGAAGGTCTTGCCCTCGCGCGAGAGCGTGTCCTCGCCCCGGCGGATCTCCTTGGCCAGGCCGAAGTCCGCGAGCTTCACCGCGCCCGACCCGTCGACGAGGATGTTCGAGGGCTTGATGTCCCGGTGGACGATCCCGGTCCGGCGCGCGTGGTGCAGCGCGCGGGCCACCGGCCGGACAATCCCGAGCGCGCGGCGCTCCGGCAGCGCGCCCTCGTCGGCGAGGATCTGCTGGAGCGTCCGCCCGTGGACGTATTCCATCGCGAAGTAGAAGACGCCGGAGGAATCCCCGAAATCGATCCCCTGGACGATGTTCGGGTGCTTCAGCATGGAGGCCGCCCGCGCCTCGCGCCGCAACTGCTCCGCGGACTCGCCCTCGGCCGCGAACGACGGGTTGAAGACCTTGAGGGCGACCATCCGTGGCGAGGGCGTCCCGAGCCAGCGGGCCAGATACACCGTCCCCATCGCGCCCTGGCCGATCACGGAGACGATCTCGAAATTCGGAATCGAGGCGGCGATGGGCCCTTCCATGGAAGCGGCGATTGTATCCCCGGTCAGCGCCCCGGGCGCTGCGGGCCGAGCCCCCGGCCCGGCGGAGGCCTCCGCAGAAACCGCACCGGGCGCCCCGGCGGAGGCGGCGTCTCCTCGCCGACGATCTCCAGATCCACCGGGGGCGCCTCCCGCCCGGTCCGGATCGTGTCGATCCAGAAGATGACGCCCTCGGGGGTCTGAAGCCTGCCCGTGCGGTCCTTCTCGAGCATCGCGATGATCAGCCGGGCCGCGCTCACGGACACGTCGGGGCGAAGGACGCGCACGTCCGGAGGCTCGTGCTCGAGGATCTTCTCCATCAGCTCCAAGAGCGTCGAGCCCTCGTGCGGGGGAACGCCCGTCAGCATCCGGTAGAGGGTCGCGCCGAGCGAGTAGATGTCGCTGCGGACGTCGAGGATCTCGCCGCGGAACTGCTCCGGCGACATGTACCAGGGCGTCCCGAAGGTCGCCGACTCGTCCAGCCGCGCCTCGGGCGGAAAGCGCTTCGTGCCCGTCCCCACGCTCGGCGAGCGGAACTCCTTCGATATCCCGAAGTCCGCGAGCTTCGCGACGCCCTCCGGGGTCACGATGATGTTCGAGGGCTTGATGTCCCGGTGGACGATCCGGAAGCGGGCCGCGAGGTGCAGGGCGCTCGCGATCTGGCGGGTGATTCCGAGGGCGCGAGTCTCCTCGAGGGGGCCGTCCTCCTGGAGGATCGCCTGCAGCGTCCGGCCCTTGACGTATTCCATCGCGAAGTAGTGGAAGCCCTCCGCCTCCCCGAAATCGATCGCCTGGACGATGTTCTCGTGCTTCAGCACGGAGGCCGACCGCGACTCCTGCCGCAGCCGGGCCAGCACCTCCTCGTCGGCGGCGACCGACCCCGAAAGGATCTTGAGCGCGACGGGACGGTCCAGATCATCCTCGAGCCATTTCGCGAGGTACACCGTCCCCATCGCCCCCTGCCCGAGCGGGGAGACGATCTCGAAGTTCCCGATCCGGCTGGGAACAGGATCTGGCATGGGTCGGGGGCGGATTCTAGCCCGGAACCCTTGTCGATTTCTCCGGCGGGGGAGCGAGGGGAGCGGGGCAACCACATAGGGTTGCCCCTACCTCGGGTCCGCCGCCTTCGCCTTCTCGCGCGCCGGGGGCGGGTAGAAGCGCCTCGGCGGGAACTCGAGCGACAGGGTGTAGTCCGCCCAGGCCTTCTGGAAGTCCGCCATGTCCGTCTCGCCGAGGACGCGCTGCAGGGTCTTAAAGCCGCTCGGGTCGTCGTCGCGCGCCGCCAGGAACTCCTTCCAGAATTTCAGCAGAAGCCCCGATTCCTGGAGATAGAAGCAGAGGTAGCGCGCCTGGCCGTAGTTCGTGCCGCGATCCTTCTCGTAGAAATCGCGCGCGTTCAGGCCGCAGAGCGCCTCGAACGTCGGGACCCGCTTCTCCCGGATCGCCTTCTGGAGCCCCGCGAGCCGCCAGTTCGTCGCGCCGATCATGTGGCCGTCGCGATCCCCGCACTGTTCGAAGAGCGAGCCCAAGCCCTCGTTCAGCCACGTCGGGCAGCCCGGGACGTTCGCCTCCATGAAGGGATGGACGATCTCGTGGACGAGCGTGCCCCCGCCGGTCGCGATGTTCATGATCAGCGCCCCGTGCTCGCTCGAGTAGTAGCCGAACGGCGTCGAGGGCTCGTCGTTGAAGATCGCCTTCGTGTGCCGGCGGTAGGATTCCTCGTTCTGGAAGAGCCAGACGTCGAGGATCCGCTCGGGGTCCTTCTCGAAGAAATCCTTCTTGAGGCGGGTCACGGCCCAGCGGACCGTGCCGTCCGCGCTGCGCCGGACCGCGCCCGAATCCCCGTCCCCGATCACGACGAAGGGGGAGGCCACCTGGATCGTGAACTCCTTCGGGATCTTCGGCTTGAGCGCCCGGATGTGCTGGCAGTAGTCGGCGGCGGTGAAGCCCGCGGGCTTCGGCATGGGGTCCGCGAGGCGGACCGGCGCGAGCCGCATCCGGATCGCCATCGCCCGCCCCGTGCCCGCGCCGAGCGGCCAGAGCGACAGGAATTTCGCGCGCGCCATCCGCGCGTAGGCGCCGCCGGCATCCCCGGGCTCGTGGTAGAGGATCTCGTCGGACTTCGCGTCGTAGCCGAGGACGAGCCGGAAGTGCTCGGTCGAAGCCTGCTTGTCGCTAAAGCGCATGCAGACGATCGAGGCGATCCCCTTCGCGAGGTCCGCGTGCATCGCGCGCCACTCGGCCTCGACCGCCTCCGCGGCCTTCGCTGCGGGCGCCTCGATCCAGACGGGGCCCGTCTCGAAGCCGAGGCCCCGCAGCACCGCGACGAGCTCGCGCGTGACGCAGCCCCGGCCGAAAGCGGGATTCACGCCGGACCGGACAAAGACCTCGTCCTGGTCGATGACCTTGCCGAGCTTGCGAAGCCACATCTCGGCGCAGGCCTCGCCGCAGAAGTCGGGCTTCTGGACGACGTGCGGGACGCCCTCGATCCGGACCGATTCGAGCGGCCCCGCGGCGGGGGCGGCCGGCGGCGCGGCGGGAGACACGGCGGCCGGGGGCGCGGCAGCCGCGGGCGCGTTTTCGGGCGGCGGCGAAACGGGGTCCGCGGGAACGGCGCCGGCCGGAGAGCGGAGGGCGAAGAACGCCCCGAGCGCCGCCGCCGTCATGAAGGCCGCGTACAGGACCTGCGGCCGGGGCCGCATATGCGCGCGCATGCAGGGGAACCTTACCCCTTGGAACGAAGAAAGGATGTAAAAGGTTCGTAACGGGGCGGGATGCCTACGGCTCCCCCGCCGCCTTCTTCAGCGCGGACAGGGCCGCTTCATAGTTCGGCTCGTGGCTCAATTCCGGGACGATTTCCTCGTAGACGATCTCCCCCGAGCGGCTGACGACGAAGATCGAACGGGCGAGGAGGCCGCGGTCCTTGATCAGGACGCCGTAGGAAAGGCCGAACGAGCGGGATACGCAGTCCGAGAGAACGCGGGCGCCCTCCATTTTCTCCTGCTCGCAGAACCGCTTCTGCGCGAACGGCAGGTCCATGCTCACGGTCAGGATCGTGGCGTTCTTCGGAAGGGCTTTCGCCTCCTCGAAGAACCGCTTCGTCTCCTTGGCGCAGACGCCGGTGTCGAGGCTGGGAACGGCGGCGATGAGGACCGCCTCGCCGCGGAAGTCGTGCAATCGGACGGGCTTGAACTCGCCGTCCACCGCATCGAAGTCCGGTGCCGGCTCGCCCACGAGCGGGGTTCGGCCCAAAAGCGTCAGCGGATGGCCCTGGGCGGTCACGGCGTCCGGCCGCTCGGCCGGGCTGCAACGGCAGCTCTCGCATTTTCGCGCTTCCGCGGCGCAGCCGGCGAGGACGAGGACGGACAGCCAGGCGACGGTCTTCATGGACCCACCCTCCCTTTCGGTTTCGGCTCCGGAATCCCGAGCATTCCAAGGGCTTCTAGCGCTGCGGCGGCGGGGCGCTTCCCCGGGTGGACAGTTTGTAGATGCCCTTCCCGATCCAAAGGATCCCGAGGCCGTCGAAAACCAGGTTCAGCGCGTCGAAATTGCCCATGAACACGGACCCGCCCAAGGCGAATCCGACGCCGATGAGGAGCAGCCCGCCGATGATGTCGACCATCCCGCCCTCCTTCTTTGGGGTTTCGAACGGAACCGGAATGATACCAGGCCGCCGGGGGCTAAGAGCCTCGCCATCACCCCGTATTCCGGCGCCATGCCGCCGTCGGACGGGTCGGCGTAGACGGCTCGGTTGCCCCTTTTCGAGATCGCTATCGGGGCCGGACCCCGCCGCCGTAGCGGACCTGGACGCCGTAGGCGGGCTGGGGGCGATCCCAGTCCGGCGGCCGGATCGCCGGCGGCGGGTTCTTGGCGACGACCGCGGCGGCCTTCGCGCGGATCGAGCGAAGC
>CAYHQZ010000228.1:4960-5891 GCA_964358555.1 uncultured Planctomycetia bacterium | reverse complement strand
ACCGTGCGTCGACAGGTCGCCACGATCCGAGCCCCCACCCCTCGCCCTTCTTGTTATTCGGTTCCAGGAACACAAGGGTCGGCGCCGCCAAGCTGCCTCCCTCCCACTTCCTCATTTCATCCGCGAGGGAACCTTTCCATCATCGCCGCGCGCCCGACTTCGCGGCTTCCTCGCTGTAGGGGAAGCGCCGGAGGAGGTCGGCGCGGACGGCATCGGCCTCGGGCGTCCGCTTGGCGCGGTCGAGGATTCGGGCGAGCAGGAAGAGCGCCTCGGGGGTGCGGGCGGCGTCGGGGTTCGCGGCCAGGATCCGGCGGGCCGCGGCTTCCGCGCGGAGGAGGTCCCCCCGCGCGACGTGGATCTCCGCGAGCAAGAGCCCCGTATCGAGGCCGAGGCGCTCCATCGGATCCTCCCATTCGACCTGCCGGACGGCCTCGCGGGCGGCCTCGGTCTCCCCCCGGCGGAGGTAGTCCTGCGCGGCCTGCAAGCGGGCGCTCCGGCGCAATCGCGCGGCGGCGTCCTCCCCGGGGGTTTCGACGCCTGCTTCCCGGTAGCGGGCCTCGGCGCCCGTTCGATCCTTGCGCATCGCGGCCGCGTCCCCGCGGAAGATCGTCCGGAGGCGCCGATCGGCGGCGTCGAGATCGCCCGGCGGGATCGAGGCCAGGAGTTTTTCCGACTCGGCGCCGTTGCTGCGGGCGTGGATCAGGAATCCCGCGAGGTGCAGATCCGCCCGCGCCCGCTCTCCGCCGCCCGTCGCGGCCTCGCGCGCGCGGGCGAAGGCCTCCTCGACGCGCGTCTCCTGTCCCGGCATGTCCTGCAGGAGCATCCCGGCGTCGAAAAAGAACGGCAGGCGCCGCGCCTCGGGAACGTCGGCGGGCCTTCGCAGGGCCTCGGCGGCCGCGGAGGCCGCGGCGGACTCCTGGTGATAGGAGAC
>CAYHQZ010000228.1:0-4950 GCA_964358555.1 uncultured Planctomycetia bacterium | reverse complement strand
AGGTCGGCGTGACCGCCCTCTCCCTGCTGGCCTTGATAGGAGACGGCGATCCGGAAGAGGGTTTCAAGGGCCCGGCCGTCCTCGCGCGCCAGATCCCGTCGCGCGAGCGCCTTCCGATATGCCTCCCCGCGGCCCTCGGGGGCTTCCCGGATCTGGGCCCAGTCCCGGTGCACCTCGACGCTCCGGACGGTCTCGGGGATTTCGCCCCGGCCGCCCCGGCCGGCGAGGCGCACCGTACGGAGGCCCTCGCCGAGAAACAGGTGGGAAACCTCCGCGCCCTCGTCCGTGGATCCGTCCCCGAAGTCCCAGCGCCATCGCGCGAGCCGGCCGCGATCTCGCGCCTTGAACGAAACCTCGACCGCGGCAAAGGGGCCCGCCGAGACATGCGCCTCGATCCGCCATCCCATCTCGTCGGGAAGCGGGCCGTTCTCCCCCTCCAGGACCCCGACCTTCGCGGGAAGGACGGGCTCGAAGGCCTCCGGGGGGATCACCTGCGGCCGGTCCTGGCCCGGCGGGATCCAGGCGGCCTCGGCGACGGATTCGCCCTCGCCCTGGACGTGGAAGTATTCCAGCCGGTGCGGTCCCGGCCCGAGCTCGACGTCGCCGTGGAATTTCCCGCGGTTGCCCTCCCCCGCGCCGTGCCAGCCCGGCCATTCGCAGACCTTCGCGCCGTCGACGAAAAGGAAGGAAGCGTCGTCCGAGACCGTCGCGAAGCGGTAGCGGCCCTTCGCGGGAATCCGCAGGACGGCCTTGTAGCGCGAGAGGAAGTCGGTCGAGGGGCCCAGGGGATTGGCGCCGTCGAAGACGTTCTTCCGCAGGATCCGGCCGAAGGATTTCGGGCCCGAATCGAAGAGGCGGCGGACCTGGTTCCAGTTGTCCGCCGGTCCGTCGGGACGCGCGAACGTCTCCAGGATCACGCCCGCCGGCGGATCCCAATCGGGCGCCGGCTTCGCATTCGCGTTCCCGAAGTAGACGTGAAGAGGCCCGGGGCGCGCCTCGAAGACGAACGACGCGAGGGCCCCCTTCCCCGCGCGCAGGACCTTGATCGGCAGGACCGAGCCGTCACGGCCCACGACGCGCAGATCCCGGCCGTCCTCGATCGCGGGCGCGACGGTCTGGATCTCCGCCCATGCCGCGGCGGAGGCCGCCCCGTCCGGCAGCCGGACCTCGACCGCGCGTCGCATCGGCCAGTCCTTGTTCCACCAGGCGACCTTCGACGGCGCGGGCGCGGCGGCCGCGAGGGCGAGGAGGACAATCGCGGCAGGAAGGTGAATTCTCCAGAATCGGGCCATGGGGCGCGTCGCTATCGAACACCTGCGGCCGCATCCTTCCGCAATTTTTCAAACGTCGCCCGCACGTAGGGGTCGAGTTTCCGGGCGAATGCGGCCTTGAGGCCAAGAATCCGGATCATCTCCTGGACGTCGGCGAGATCCTTCAGGCGCCCGGGGTTCGTCATCCCCGAGGCGAGTTTCATTTCGACGAGGGTCGCGAGGGACACGTAGCGGATCCTGTCGATCTCGACGGAAGCCTTCGACGGATCGGGGAACGCGACGGGCTTTTTCTTTCCGTCACCCGGGAACTCGCCCGACACGAGGAACTCGATCCGGACGCCGCCTTCGGTATCGCGCAGATGCCGGCTGCCCTTGAAGGCGGCGCGGTAGCCGAGGCCCTTCAGCCGCTCGTGAACGGCCGCCAGCCCTTCCGCCGTCACGACGACGTCCACGTCCTCGGTCGTCCGAAGGTAGCCGTGGGCGACGAGGGCCATTCCGCCGGCGACGGCGTAAGGGATTTCCTCCTCGCGAAGCCGGCGCGCGATGGCCCGGAGCGCGTCGTGAACGGGATCCTTCTTCATGAAGAAACGGGAGGCCTCCGCGACCGCCGCCGCGCCCCCCTCCCGCATCCGTTCCTCGAATGCCGCCATTCGCGTCCCTCCATCCGGAGCAGTCTACCCCTGTTCACGCCGGCCCGCCGGGTCCGAAGGCGTCGATCGAGATCTTCTCGATGGCCGCGCGCTCGTCCGCGGTCAGCGGCGGGGCCTGCATCGTGGCGGCGTTTTCCTCGATCTGCTTCGCGGTCTTCGCGCCGACGATGACAGTGTGGACGGCCGGGTGGCCGAGGACCCACTGGATGGCGAGCTGCGCGAGGGAGCGTTTCGGCTTCACGAAGGCCTTCATCTTCTCCACGACCTCGAGGACCTTCGGGAAGTTCGGGCCCTGGAACTTCTTGTTGCGGCTGCGGATGTCCGATTCGGGGAACTTCGAATCGGACGTGAACTTGCCCGTCAGCGCCCCCATCCGGAGCACCCCTCGCGCGATGACGCCGATGCTTTTCTCGTTCGCGACGGCGAGGGTGCCCTTCTCCTCGCTCCGGTCGATGAGGTTGTAGTTCGGCTCGACGGCACCCACCGACGCTCCGCCGGCGAGATATTTCCGGATGTCGTCGCCGCCGTAGGCGGAGGCGCCGTAGCAGAGGATCTTGCCATCCTTCTTCAACTCCTCCATGGCCGCCGCCGCTTCCGCCAGGATCTCGTCGGGCACCGGCTCGTGCCAGAGGTAGATGTCGAGGTAGTCGGTGCGGAGGCGCTTGAGCGTGCCTTCGATCATCTCCCGATGGTGCGCCCGGCTGAACCGGGCGTAGGACCTCGGCGATTCGTCGTAGAACGATCGGCCAAGCTTGGACGAGATGATCACGGTCCCGCGCCGGCCCTCGAGGGCGCGGCCGACAACCTCCTCGCTGTGGCCGAGGCCGTAGCCTTCGGCGGTGTCGAAGAAGTTCACGCCGAGATCGAGCGCGCGGCGGATCGCCCGGATCGACTCTTCGTCGTCCACGGGGCCCCAGCCGACGGGCTTGCCGTCCTTCTCCCGCACGCCCCCCATCGCCCAGCAGCCGACGGCGATCTCGGAGACTTCCAGATCCGTCCGCCCGAACGTTCGGTATCGCATCGCGGGTTTACGCCTTTCCGAGGAGCTCGCCCGCGCGGCCCGGGGCCTCGGGGACCTCCTCCAGGAGTTTCTGGACGATGGCGTCCGTCCGGACGCCCTCCGCCTCGCCGTCGAATCCGAGGATGATCCGGTGCCGCAACGCCGGCTTCGCCGCCGCGCGGACGTCCTCGAAGGAGAGGCAGGGCCGGCCCGCCAGGAGCGCGAACACCTTGCCGGCGAGCAGGAGCGCCTGGCCGGCGCGCGGCGAGGCGCCGTAGCGGACGTATTTCTTCACCAGCGGGATCGCCTGCGCCGAGTCCGGGTGCGTGGAGAGGACCAATCGCGCGGCGAACGACAAGACGGGCTTCGGCGCCGGCAACTCCCGGACGAGGGCCTGCATCGCGAGGACCTGGGGGCCCGAAAGGACCGCCCGGAGGGCCTCCCCGGGACGGCCGGTCGTTCGGTCGAGCACCTCGAGCAGCCCTTCGAGGCTGGGCATCGTGACGAGGATTTTGAAGAGGAACCGGTCCACCTGCGCCTCCGGCAGCGGATAGGTCCCTTCCATCTCGATCGGGTTTTGGGTGGCGAGGACGAAGAAGGGCGCCTCCAGCGCGTAGCGGCTGCCCCCGGCCGTGACGGCCTGCTCCTGCATGGCTTCCAGCAGGGCCGACTGCGTCTTCGGGGTCGCCCGGTTCACCTCGTCGGCAAGGATCAGGTTCCCGAAAATGGGCCCGCGGTGGAACTCGAAGCGCCGCCGGCCGTCGTCGCCTTCCGCGACGAGATTCGTGCCCGTGATGTCCGCGGGCATGAGGTCGGGGGTGAACTGTATGCGCTGGAACTTGAGGGACATGCACTGCGCGAGCGTCCGCACGAGCAGGGTCTTGCCGATGCCGGGGACGCCCTCGAGCAGGGCGTGCCCGCCGGCGAGGAGGGCGGCGACGGTCTGGCGCACGACCTCCTCGTGACCGACGACGGCCTTCCCGATCTCGGCGAACAGGGATGCGGCGGCCTTTCGGAAGTCCTCGCAACGGCGTTCCAGCGATTCCGGTTCGTTCATGGCGGGGCATTCTAGGCCCCGCGGCCCTTCCGAAGTAGAATCCCCGGCGTGAAACTCGTTACCGCCATCCTCGAACCCGCGAAGCTCGAGTCCGCCAAGGAGGCCCTCCAGGAGGCCGGCATCTCGCGCCTCACCGTCTCCGACGTCCAGGGTTTCGGACGCCAGAAGGGCCATGCGGAAATCTACCGTGGGCAGGAATACACGGTCACGTTCCTGCGCCGGGTGAAGCTCGAGGTGGCGGTGGACGACAAGGAAGTGGACGCGGCCGTGCGTGCGATCGTGAAGGCGGCCCGGTCCGGCCGCGAGGGGAAAATCGGCGACGGCAAGATCTTCGTCGCCCCCCTCGACGACGCCGTCCGGATCCGGACCGGCGAGCGCGGCGCCGAGGCGCTCTGACCCCCACTTGATCGGGCCTGGGCCGGTCGCTATCATTCGTCCCTTGCCTGGTCGAATCGTCGTTTCAACGGTTTCGTTCGACCCGCTCGCGGCGCCTGTGCGCCTCAACCCCAAGGAGGAAGCTCTCTCATGACGCCCAAGGATGTTCTCGCCCTAATCCAGTCCAGCAAGGCCAAGATGGTCGACTTCAAGTTCGTCGATCTCCTCGGCACCTGGCAGCATTTCACCGCGCCGATCTCGGAAGTCACCGAGGACATCTTCGAGGAAGGCCTCGGCATCGACGGCTCCAGCATCCGCGGCTGGCAGGCCATCAACGAATCCGACATGCTCGTCGTGCCGGACCCCGAAACTGCGGTGGTGGATCCGTTCATGGCCCAGCCGACGGTGTCGCTGATCTGCACCGTCCAGGATCCCGTCACCCGCCAGAGCTATTCCCGCGACCCCCGCTACATCGCCCACAAGGCCGAGGCCTACCTCAAGGCCACGGGGATCGGGGACACCGCCTTCTTCGGACCGGAGCCGGAGTTCTTCATCTTCGACGACATCCGCTACGACCAGACGGTCCGCAGCGGCTTC
>CAYHQZ010000227.1:0-5915 GCA_964358555.1 uncultured Planctomycetia bacterium | reverse complement strand
GGGGAGCAGGACCGCGACGAGCGTCTCGATGAACGCATCGTCGTCCAGCCGCGAGCGCGCGGCGAGGAGCGCCATCGCGGCGATCCCGAGCGGAAGGCCGGCGAGGATCCGGACGCCGGCCGACGCGCCGAGGATGCCGGAGAGGGAACTCCCCTCCCCGTCCGCCGCGCCTGCCGCGTCCGGCGCAATCGCGACGAGCGTCGAGGCCAGGAGCGCGAGACCGGCGAACGCGCAGATCGTTTCCGTCCAGACACCCGCGGCCTTCGGATTCTCCTCCCCGTTGGCGCCGGTGGCGGGCATTCCGGCGGCCGCGGCGAGCCCGGCCAGCGAAAGCCCGAAGCACCCGAGCCAGGCGTCCTGCGAGAACCCCCCGGCGAAGGCGCAGGCGGCAATGGCGGCCGCGGCGACGCCGGCCGCGGCGAGCGCGATTCCCTCGCCATCGAAGCGGGCGGGATCCTTCTCGGCGAAGCCTCCCAGTTCCCGCCTCGCCGCCAGGATCGAAAGGGAGAGCCCCGAAACGACCGACCAGAAAAGCCCCATGAAGTCCGGGAGGAACCGGTGGAGCGCCGCATAGGCCCCGGCCGCGGCGAGGAAGGCCCCGACGTGGAGGCGGCGCTCGAGTCCCGCGCGGACCGCCTCCGGATCGCGCCGGCGGGACGGACGCGCCGAGAAGGATCCAAGGAAAAACCCGGCGGCGACCAAGGCGGCGAGGGCAAGCGCTCCCGCCAGGAAGCGCCCCTGCACCGCCGCAATCGACTGGCCTCCCCGGCCGATGTTCGGGGAGGCCCCCGCGGCGAGTCCCAACGCCACGCACGCCGCGACGGCCGCCGCGAGCGCCGCGAGCCGCGCCGCCGCCGCGCCGCCTTCGAGGACCGCCCAGGCGGCGGCGCCCGCCGCGTAGGCGAACGCCGACTCCGCCGGCCCCGCATCCGGCGCCGCCCCGGCGCGGAACGCGGGCAGCGCAAGGAGGGCGGCGCCCGCGATCACGATCCACCGGCCGGCGAACGCTCCGGTTGGCCTGCGCCCCCGGGCATCGAGCCTCGTCCCGGCGAAGGCCGCCAGCGCCCCGCCGATGAAGGCGAACGCGGCGGCGGGCGGAACGAGCTTCGGGCCGATCGCCAGAATCGCCAGGGCGGCCGCGGCGGCCGCAATCACGGAAAACGCCGTCATCGCGTCCCCTTCCCGGGCGCCGCTTCCAGCGCCGCGATCCGCCGCTTGAGCTCCGGAATCCGGTTCCGGACGACGTCCGTTCCCCGGACCCTCTCCGGCTCCGGAATCCCCGGCCCGTCCAGGGGGAACTCGACCAGGCGGCGCCGCAGCCGCGAAAGCGCGCCTCGGTTCGACGAGAGGGCCGCGGCCCGGTCCCCGAGCCGCATCGCCCGCTCGGCGCGCTCCATCTCGCAGGCCGCCGCAACCTCCAGCCAGAGCGAGCCCTGGTGGTAGCGGTCGGCCGGATCGGGCAGTCCCTTCGCGGCGGCGGAGGCCCGCTCGAACCAGTCCCGGGCCTCGAGCAGAGGGTCCCTGCCGCGCAGGAACACACGGGCGCGCGCCTCGAGAACCGGGTGCTGCCGGATCCGGCGCTCGAACAGGAGACCGAGCTCCGCGAGGATCCAGACATCGCCCGGGTTCGCGCGCAGGCCCTCCCGCAGGAAGTCATGCCCGCGCCGGATCCACTCCCACTGGGCCTCGGGCGATTCCGCGTAGAGAGCCGGGATGTTGTAGGCCAGGTTCCATGCGTTGTAGATCCAGACCCGCGCCGACTCCGGCTGCAACGTTGCAATCAGGCGATAGCGCGCGGGCAGCCCGAGGAAGGCCTTGCGGTCGAGGTCCGCCTGGGCCTGCGTCCAGAGGACGTCGGCGAGGGCGACCCGGAATCCCCCGAGAAGGCGCGCGGAGACGAACGAGAGCGGGGCCTCCCGGGGAATCGCCTCCGCGGGCGAAAACGGGAGGGCCAGTCGCAGCGCTCCCGTAATCACCGCGACGGCGAGGGCGAGGCGTGCGGCCATGATCAGTCCAGCCTCCGTCGCGAGATCGCGATCGAGCCGGCCACCATCGCCGCCGCCAGGCATGACAGCGCGAGCCCGAGCGCTCCGAAAAAAGCCGCGGCGGGAATCCTCATGGATTCGGAAAGGAACGGCCCCGGATCGAGAGACGCCGATGCCTCGAACGCCCGGCCGAGGACTCCCTGGACCGCGTCCGCGAACCGCTCGATGAAATCGGGGGACCCTTGGGAATGGCTGCCCATCGGGGTGCCGTGCACGAAGCCGGCGACGAACGAGAAGACCAGCGGGACCGAGCAGAGAAGCGCGGCCATCCCGGGCCGGACCGCGGCGCCGAACAGCAGGCCGAATCCGGCGAGGATCGCCGCGTGCGCGAACGTCATCCCCCAGGCCCGCGCGTAGTTCCAGGCGTAGGACCCGGTCGTCCGGACCCGAAAGACGCTCTTTCGTTCGACGAGCAGCTGCTCCCCTCGGGACGCGAGCCGGACGGCCGCCTCGCCCGCCCCGGCCTCCGCCCCCTCCCGCAGCCGCACCTCGCGATCCTCGAGGAGCGCGATGGGCCGCCCCGTTCGCCCGTCCGTCTCCGCACGGATCACCCCGCGGGTCCCGAAGCCGGCGATTGCGAAGGCGGCGGAGAGGGACTCGGCCTGTCCGCCCCCGCGCGCGAACGTCCAGCGGGCCTCCGCGCCCGTCGTCTCGTCCGGAAGCCAGGCGAATCCCTCGCCCCGGAGGACGACGGAGAGCCTCCCGAAGATCGGCTCCCCGGACGGCCCGATCAGGGAGGCGGCGCGGATCCGGAGAACCTCGTTGAAGCCTGCCCATTCCAGCGATGCCGACGACGCCCCCTTCGGAATCTCGACGCCCATCGACGCGACCGGCTCGTATTCGCCAGCCGCATCGCCCGGGCGGAGCGCCAGTTCGAGGAAGGCTTCGCCGAGGTCCGCCCCCTCGGGGCCCCGCCACCGCAGGCGCACGCGCGCCGGAGCCTCCGCAACGGCCCCCGCCCCCGCCCCTTCGTGCTCGTGCCCGTGCTCCACGAGCCGAAGGGCCGTCAGCCACGCGGTCGAAGCCTGCGCCTTGCGGCCCTCGAACCGGGCCTCGTTTCCCGGAGAGAGGAACAACTGGGCCGGCCGATCGTTCGGGGCGCGCAGGACCATCGACTCCGCGTGCTCGACGCTCCGCGCGACGCCCGGCGCCCGGTCCCCCTCCCCGCCGGCGCGGACGGCCGCCAGGGCGGCGCCCCCGAGGGTCAAGAACCCGGCCGTCCAAATCGCAAGGACAAGCAACAGCCCCAGTGCCTTTCCGAGGAAGACGGAGGCGCGTCGCGCGGGTTTCGGGAAGACGAAGAAGCCGATCCGATCTTCAAACTCGGGCGCGAACGCCGTCGCCCCCCAGAACGAAAGGACGACCGCGGCGAGGAAAAGCCCCCCGGAGAGGCTCGTCCGCTCGACGATGGCGAAGCGCTCGGATGCGTCGAGGGCGGGCAGGCGCAGCGACGCCGCGAGGGCCAGCGCGTAGATAGAGAGGACGGCGAAATGCCCCCGAACGCCGAAGGCGCGGAGCGGCAGCCGCGCGCAGGCGAGGATGGCGCGGAAATCAATCATCGGAAGGCGCCGGGCGGGCGTTCCCGGCCTCGGCCACGACGTCCATGAAGATGTCCTCGAGGGAACGCCCCCCGAGGAGCGGCCCCAACGCCCCCTCCCGGGAAACCCTTCCCGACACGAGGATCGCGATCCGGTCGCAGACGTCCTGGACATTCGCGAGGAGGTGCGAGGACAAGAGCACGGTCTTTCCCGCGGCGCGGAATCCGCGGATCCGGTCCTTGAACTCCCGGATCCCCACCGGGTCGAGGCCGGACGTCGGCTCGTCGAGAATCAGGACGGCCGGGTCGTTGATGAGGGCCTGCGCCAGGAGCAGGCGCCTCGCCATCCCCTTGGACAAATGCCGGACGAGCCGGTCCTTCGCGCGCGAAAGCCCCACCTCGTCGAGCAGCGCCTCGCCCCGCGCGCGGCGCGCCCGCCGGGGCATCCCGAACAGCGCCCCGGCCAGATCGAGCGTCTCGCGCGCCGTGAGCGTCGGGTAGAGGTACGACTCCTCCGGCATGTAGCCGATCCGAGCCCGGGCCTCGCGGTCGCCCCCGGGCAGCCCCAGGACGAAGGCCTCCCCGCCCGTCGGCCGCAAGAGGCCCAGCAGGATCTTGATGCTCGTGGTCTTCCCGGAGCCGTTCGGGCCGAGCAATCCGTAGACCTCCCCCTTTCCGACGGAGAAGGAAACCCCCGCCACTGCCTCGACCGCCCGCGGGGGACGGCCAAACCGCTTGCGAAGGTTCCGGACCTCGACATCGACCGCCGCCGCGTTCATCCGCGGCTCAATCATCCCGCCGGCTGCAGTTCTTTCGAATCTGCCGTCGACGCTTTTCACTGGGCTTTTCGTAATAGGCAACCCGCTTGATGTCCTTCGTCAGGCCTTCCTTCTCGCACAGTTTCTTGAACCGGCGAATCATCTGGCGCGGGTCCTCGTTCGAACGTTGTCTCACGCGAATCATCGGGGGGGCTTCACCTCCTTTCGAATACGCAGGATGCTACGGGCGGGATTTTCCCCTGGCAAGGATTGAAAGCGCGGCCGGGATGGAACACACTCAACCCCATGCCGCGCCTGTTCGTCCGCTCCCCCGAGGGAAAGGAGTGGGAAATCGTCTTCCGCGAGGAGGCCACGGTCGGCAGGCGGAGCAACTGCGAGGTTCCCCTCGCCGATCTCAAGGTCTCCCGCCAGCACGCCAAGTTCTTCCTCGAAGGCTCGCGCTGGAAGATCCACGACCTCGGCAGCCGGAACGGCTTCAAGATCAACGGCGAGGTGAAAACCGCGCACGACCTCTCCGACGGGGACGCGATCGAAATCGGGGACCACCAGATCAGGTTCGTCATCGCCGACGAGGCCGCGGCGCCCGACCCGCATCACCTGCCCGCCCTCACGCGCCTCGGCGGATACACCCTCGAGGAGCGCCTCGCCCTCTGGCCCATCGGCCCCGTCTATCGCGCGAAGGGCCCGGATGGGAATCCCGCCTGGGTCGCAATCCTCGCCGACGCCGGGGAAACAGATGCGCAGGGCATGGACCGCCGCCTCTCCATGGGATTGGCCGCAGCCCGCATCCACCACCCCGGCATCCTTCCGATCCTGGAGGCCCACCGCGAGGGCACGCTGGCCTACGTCGCGATGCCCGCGCTACCCGGCCGGACGCTCCTCGAAACCCTGGAGACGAAGGGAAAGCGCCCCGTGGAGCAGGGCCTGGGCTGGTGCCAGACGATCGGCGAGGCGCTCGCATTCGCCCACCGCCAGGGGATTTTCCATCCCTATCTTTCGCCGGCGAACATCTGGCTCCCCGACCGGGGCCCGCCCGTGATGATCGGCTACGGGATCCCGTGCCCCCGGGTGAAGTCCGATCCCGTCCTCGCCCCCTACATCGCCCCCGAGGTGCTCTCGGGCGGCCCCGTCGACTCGCGCGCGGACCTCTTCTCGTTGGGCGCCGTCTTCGCCCGCGCGGTGAGCGACGACTTGCGCTACTTCCGCGTCGAGCCGGGAACGCCGCTGCCCCTCGCGGAGGAGCTCCAGCGGCTGGGGCCCGCCTTCGCCGGACTCACCCGCGACGCCCACGCCTGGGTCCTGCGAATGGTCGCGCTCGACCCGGCCCGCCGGTTCCAGCTTGCGACGGAGTGCCTCCTCGGCCCCGTCGAGGCGGAACTCTCCAGCGTCGGCCTCTCCGTAGATTCCAATCTTGGCCTCTCCCATCTGCTGCAAAAGGACGCACTGGAATCGGCCCAGCGCGAATATCTCCAGGGCATTCCCTCGGAGTCCGCGGCCGTCCCCCCCCCCCCCCCCCCCCACAACCCCCCCCCCCCCCCCCCCCCCCCCCCCCCC
>CAYHQZ010000226.1:5532-5986 GCA_964358555.1 uncultured Planctomycetia bacterium | reverse complement strand
GTGGCGAATCCCCTGACGAGGGCGGCGAGGCTCCGGGCCATCCCGTGAACATTGGCGACCAGGAGAATTGGCGCGTCGAGCCAGCGGGCGATCTCCGCCGTGCTCCCCTCCGGTCCTGCTGTGTCCGCGCCGTCGAAAAGCCCCATCACCCCCTCGACGAGGGCGACGTCGGCGTCCGCTGCGGCCCGTTCAAAGAGACAGCAGACGTGCTCCCTTCCGGCCATCCAGCCGTCGAGGTTGTAGCAGGGCCGTCCGGAAGCGAGGGCGAGGTAGGTCGGGTCAAGGAAATCAGGGCCCCCCTTGAAAGTCTGGACGGCGAGTCCCCGGCGGGTGAGCGCATGGGTGAGCGCGAGCGCAAGCGAGGTCTTCCCCGACCCGCTGTGTGTCCCGGCGATGACCAGTGTCGGACAGCGCGGCATTAGAATTCTACCCCCTTTTGGGCCTTCCGGCCGAT
>CAYHQZ010000226.1:4053-5522 GCA_964358555.1 uncultured Planctomycetia bacterium | reverse complement strand
TCACGCAGCGGATCTCGGAGACCGTGTCGGCGGCGGCTATGAGCCCTTCCGTAGCGCCCCGTCCGGTCAGGACGACGGTGACGCCGGGGGCCGCTTCCCGGAGGAGGCGAAGGACGAGTTCCTCCGCGACCAGGTTTCGGGCGACGGCATAGCAGCCCTCGTCCAGGATCACGAGACCATAGCGTCCCGAAGAGGCAGCCTCCGAGGCGATCCGGAGCCCCTCCTGTGCCGCCCGGCGGTGGTCCGCAAAGCGGGGATCAGTCTCCGGCGGGACGAAGCCGAGACCTACCACGAAGATCTCGACTCCGGGGAGTTTGCTCAGGGCGGCGAACTCCCCGGTTTTCACGTCGGACTTGACGAACTGGATGACCGCGACCGGAATGCCGTGGCCGTGCGCCCGGAGGGCCATTCCCAGAGCGGCCGTCGTCTTTCCCTTCCCATCACCGGTAAAAATCAGAATCCGTCCCTCGTCACTCACAATTCAACCCCTCCTCTCTTCACCCTCACCCCGCCTCCGTTTTTCTCCGTCTCTACAATATCGCCCGGATCGACGAAAACCCCCATCTTGCCGCGAGGAAGGTCATCACGGCGATCACCGTGGCCATGAACATCAGGCGGTTCGCCGCAAGGATGTGCCCGCGCGCGAGCGGCACGACCGGATCGCCGATCTCGGGCAGGTCGACGGGCCGCCCCCGGCGTTCCATGACCCCCCCGAGACGGACCCCGAGCGCCCCGGCGAACGCCGCCTCGGCGATCCCCGCATTCAGGCTCTGGTGCTTCCGCCCGTCGCGGTTGGCGATACGCCAGGCGGCGGAGGTCCGGAAACCGAGGAGGGCTGCAGCCGCGGTCAGGATCGGCGCCGCAATCCTGGCTGGGAGGTAGTTCGCCCCGTCATCGATCTTTGCGGCGGTCTGTCCGAAATCGAGATAGCGTTCGCTCTTATACCCGATCATCGAGTCGAGAGTGTTGACTGCCTTGTAGGCCATCGCCGCCACCGGCCCCCCGAGCGCCGCGAAGAAAAGCGGGGCGATGATCCCGTCCACGGTGTTCTCGGCGACGCTCTCCACGGCGGCGCGGATGACCTCGGTCTCGGTCAGGCGTTCCGTGTCTCGTCCGACGAGCCACGAGACGAGACGCCTCGCCTCCGCCAGGTCGAATCTCTCGAGCGCCCGGTAAACTTCAAGACTGTGACGGGCGAGATCCCGGGCGGCGATGGTCGTGTAGAGGACGACGATCCCGATCGCATCCCCAAAAAGGGGGTGGATCTGCCCCGCGATTCCGATCAGGGCGGCCGTCGCGAGGGCAGTGACCAGGATCACGGTCAGGGCCGTCACGGCCCCGGCGGCGCGGGCGTCGGGGATCGCCCTCCGGGCCGGACCCTCCAGCGCCGCGATCAGGCGGCCGATGAGGCGGACCGGGTGGGGAAACCACCGGGGGTCCCCCAGCGCGAGGTCGAGAAGAATGGCGAT
>CAYHQZ010000226.1:0-3953 GCA_964358555.1 uncultured Planctomycetia bacterium | reverse complement strand
CCGGGTGGGGAAACCACCGGGGGTCCCCCAGCGCGAGGTCGAGAAGAATGGCGATCAGGATCTGGTATTCCAGTCTCATTTACGGCGACTCCGCAAAAAGTCCCCAAAAAACAAGGGCCATCATTAAAGCCTCATGATCCGATAAATATCGTCCATCCGCAGGGATCGCCGGACCGTCGCAGCGAGCCTCTCGAAGGCCGGCTCCAGGTCGTAGATGGCCGCGATCCGGCCGAGGGGGGCGAGACCTCGCCGCACCCGGAGGCGGTCGATGAACCAGCGGCGGAAACCGTCCGCGTCGAAAACCCCGTGGAGATAGGTCCCCCAGAGATGTCCACCGTCCGCGCCAACGCCGATGCCTTCGCCATCCTCCCTACGGAGCAGCGGGGAAAGATTGCCCCTGTCGGTGAGGCCGTGGTGGATCTCGTAGCCGTAAACCTCGCAGCCCGAAGCGAGGTGCCTGGCGGCGACGCGCGTCAGGGTCTTTTCCCGGGCGAGCGTCGTTCGGACGGGGAGCAGCCCCAGACCGGGGAGCGTCCTGCTGCCGGCGGACTCGATCCCGAACGGATCCGCGATCTCCATTCCCAGGATCTGGAGGCCGCCGCAGATCCCGACGATCTCCGTCCGGCCTCCGCGCGCCAGCTCCATGATCTTCTGCGCCATCCCGCGCTCCTCCAGGTCCGCGAGATCGCCGATCACGTTCTTGCTCCCGGGAAGGATGACGGCGTCCGGCGTGTCCAGCTCCGATGGGGACCGGACGACGCGCAGGCGAACGTCCGGTTCGATCCGGAAAGGATCGAAGTCGGTAAAGTTCGAGATGTGGGCGAGGTCGATGACGTCGATCTCCACGTGCTCGCCCTCGGGGGCGCGGCCGTCGATGAGGCCGTCCCTGAAGCTGACGGAGTCCTCCTCGGGGAGCCCGAGGTCGCGAAGGTAAGGGACAACGCCGAGGACGGGCCGCCCCGTATGCCGGAGGACATATTCGTGAGCCTCCGCGAGGAATGCCTCCTGGCCGCGGAAGCGGTTCACGACGAAACCCTTTACCAGCGCCCTTTCTCGCTCGCTCAGAACCTCCATCGTCCCCACGAAAGAGGCGTAGACGCCGCCCCGGTCGATGTCGCCGACGATCAGGACCGGCGCATCCGCGTAGAGGGCCATGTTCATGTTCACGATGTCTCGCGTCTTCAGATTGACCTCGCCGGGGCTTCCCGCCCCCTCCATGACGATCGCGTCGTATTCGGCGGCGAGCGAATCGAAGGCCTCCCGCGCAGCGGCGAAGGGGGGCGTCCGGTCGCGGGTGTACTCCCAGAAGTCCATGTTCCCGACGGGCTTTCCGAGGACGATGACCTGGGAACCGGTGTCGCTGTTGGGCTTGAGCAGCACCGGATTCATCCGGACGTCGGGATCGATTTTGCACGCCTGCGCCTGGACGACCTGCGCCCGCCCCATCTCGCCGCCGCCGCGGGTGACGTACGAGTTGAGGGACATGTTCTGCGCCTTGAAGGGGGCGACCCGGCAGCCGTCCTGGAGGAGGATCCGGCAGAGAGCTGCTGCGAGGATGCTTTTCCCCGCATTCGAGCCGGTCCCTTGGAACATGATCACAGGAGTCCGCCGCCGAACCTTATTTTTAGACGCAGCGCCCAGGGCCTTCCGAAGGGAGTCGCAGAAGCGGCCGTTCTCGTCGGCCGTCCGGACGGCGACGCGGAAGAACCGCTGATCGAGGCCGGCGAAGTTGTCGCAGACCCGAATGGCGATCCCGTCGGCGAGGAGGCGGCGCGCGAGCTCGGGGGCGGAGACGTCCCCGCGATCGATGCGGATCAGGAGAAAGTTGGCCGTCCCCGGATAGACGGCCAGCCCCGGGATCGCCTGGAGTTCCACGGTGAGCTCCGCGCGCCGCTCGCGGACGAAGCGACGCGTTTCTTCGGCGTATTCGACGTCGCGAAGGGCCGCCGCGCCGACGGCCTGGGCGAGGGTGTTCACCGACCAGGGCGGAGCGATAGCGCGCAGTCGCCGGATGATCTCCCGGTCTGCAACGATGCCGCCCAGGCGGAGACCGGGGATGGCATAGAATTTGGTGAGCGACCGCAAAACGATAAGGTTCGAAGGCCTTTCCCTCGCGAGGAGGCTCTCTTCCGCGACAAAGTCAGCGAAGGCTTCGTCGACGACGAAGGCTGTTTCCGGACGGCTGCAGGCGAGTTGCCGGAGGGCGGCGGCGGAAGAGAAAGAACCGGTCGGATTGTTCGGCCGGCCTAAGAAAACGATCTCATCCCCCCGGAGGGCGGCCTCGATCTCCGCGAGGTCCGGGACGAAGCACCGCTCCTCCCGGAGGAGAATCCGCTCCACAGCCAGCCCCGCCAGTTTGGCCGCGGCGGCGTAGTCGGCGTAGGCGGGGACGGGGATAACGGCGAGCCCCTTTCCGAGGACCCGCGGCAGAAGATAGAGGAGCTCCGTTTCGCCGTTCCCCATGAGGACCTCCTCCGCCGCGACGCCGAAACGCTCGGCGAAGGCCCGGACGAGATCCGTGCAGTCAGGATCGGGGTAGTGGACGAGGGAGCTCACCTGCGCGCTGATCAGGGGGCGGAGCCACTCCGGGGGGCCCAGAGGGTTGATGTTGGCCGAAAAATCGAGGATCTCCCCGGCAGGTCTCCCTGCGGCGGCTGCGAGTTTCGTGATGTTTCCACCGTGCCGGTCCGTCATAAGACGCCTCCGTGGAGAAGCGCCGCCGCGACGAGGGCGGGGCAAAGTTCGGTCAGCTCGCAGGCTGCCCCTAAGGTGTCGCCGGTCAGCCCGCCGATCCGCCGGAAACTGTAGGCCGCAAAGAGGAGGGCGGCGAGGAAGGCAACCCCGCCCGCGATCAGCCCCGGAACGCGACCAGCGAGACCGCCCACGGCAAGAAGAACCGCGAGCGACCAGATGACGTGGAGGCGTGACCGGCGCCGGTGAAAGACCCCGGCGAGCCCCCCCTCCGGGCGGACATAGGGGAGGAGGGCCATGTTCGTAAGCAGGGCGCAACGACCGGAGAGGGGCGTCAGGAGGAGGACCCACCAGCGCCAGGGGCCGGCAACCGAGGCGATGAGCGCGATCTTGAGGGAGACCGCGCAGACGATAGCGACGACACCCATCGGCCCGGTCCGGCTGTCCTTCATGATGGCGAGTATCCGCTCGCGGGGGCGGGCGCTGAAAAAGCCGTCCGCCGTGTCGGCGAGGCCATCGATGTGGAGGGCGCCGGATACTGCGATCAGCATGATGACGGCGAAGACGCTGGTCACCGGTACGGGAAAGAGATGTCCCAGTCCCCAGTCCAGAATGGCGACCGCCCCCCCGATCAGGATGCCGACGACGGGGAAGAAGGGGAGTGATCCCCCCAGCGTCCGCTCGTCGGGACTGAGACCCGCAGCGAGGGGCAGGATCGTCAGGAACTGGATCGCCGCTAAAAACCTTTTCATGATGTCCTCGCAAGAAGCGCCAAAAGCCATGATTGGGGCACGGCGAAGTCGTCTTTCATGAGCTTGCCTTCGATACCATCGCTTCGTCGAACGTGGCCACCTCCGTCAGGACCCGGACGGCGGCCTCCAGGAAATTCATCGCCAACGCCGCCCCTGTTCCCTCGCCGAGACGGAGGTCGAGGTCGATGAGCGGCTGCTTGCCTAAGATCTCCAGGGCGACGCGGTGCCCCTTCTCCACGCTCCGGTGGGCGGCGATCATGTAGTCCGCCGCCGTGGGGCAGAGCGAGTGGGCGATGAGCGCCCCCGCGGTGGAGATGAAGCCGTCCACGACGACCGGCTTTTTGAGCGCGGCGGCCCCCAGGATGAGGCCGGCGATCCCCCCGATCTCGAATCCGCCCACCTTGGCGAGAACGTCCAGACCGTCCTGCGGGTCGGGGCTGTTCACCTGCAGGCATTTTTCGATGACGCGGACCTTGCGGGCGAACTGCTCGTCGTCGATTCCGGTGCCGT
>CAYHQZ010000225.1:0-6020 GCA_964358555.1 uncultured Planctomycetia bacterium | reverse complement strand
GCCCGCGACCATCTCCCGGAAGGCGAGGACGCGGCCGCCGCGGCCCACCGCCTCGAGGCGGCGGATCGCGTGTGGCGGCTCGCTCGTCACGGATTCGCGCAGCGAAACCTCCGGGAGGATTTCCGCGCCCGCGCGGCCCGTCGCCAATCGGCGCTTCTCGCGAGCGACGGAGAGCGCGACGGGGTCGGCGGCGAGTTCGTCGTGCGCGGCGGCCGAGGCGACGGGGGATGGCGCCGCGGCGGCTTGCGGCGCGGGAACGCTCGAGGCGCCCGAGCCGGCGGGATTCGTCCGCGTCCCGCGGGCCGGGGTTCCTAGGAAGAGGAGCGCGAAAACGACAGCCGAGAACCCGGAAATCGCCAGCAGCGCGCGGACGGACTTCGGCATGTTCCTGACTCCTTGATCGTTTGGTTTCCGTTTGGTTCGAGAGTTACGACCCGGCGAGACGGAATGATATGCGCGGGGCACGGCGAAAACATCCGCCGTTCGAAAGGGATCCCCCGCACTCCGAGCGGACGGATTTCTTTCATATTTCCCGCCTATGCACCAACGTGATGCCGCTCGCGCGGAAGGGGGGTCAAAAAAACGAATAAAACGCGCAAATGGAACTTATCTCTTTTCTCGAAAACGGGATGCGACGTTCGAATGAAAGCGGCCCTGGCCGAGCCAAAATGTCGGACGCTTCCCCGTTCGGATCCACGGGCGCGGCGGCTAGAGTAGGCGCATGGGCTTGCTTCCGAAGCGCTTCACGGCCACGAACCCGTCGGCCGAATGGCGCGAGAACCCCCTCGTGCCCTTGGAGGTGGACCTGGACCGCCACCGACTCGGCCCGGTCGCTCTCGGCGATCCGATTGAGAAACTTTCGTTCCTGGGCCCCGGCCGGCGGTCCGGCGCGGACAAGAGCTGGGTCGAATATCCGATGAAGGGCTTGACGTTCGGAGCGAAGGATGCGGCGCTCGACTGGTTCACCGTCTTTCTCCAGCCGTCGCCCGCCGCGCGATTCGGCGCCTTCCGGGGCCGCCTGAAATTCCGCGGATCCCCCCTGGCGCCCGCCGCGTTCGCCTCCGAGCCCGAGGCCGTCCGCCTCTTCGGAGAGCCCTACTGGCGCGACGCCGACGAGGACGAGGCCCTGCTGTTCTACGAATTCGGCCCGGTCGAGTGGCAACTGGAAGTCGCCCCCTCGGGCGCCGTCACCGCCCTCACCGTCTCGCCGCCGCTCCTCGCCGATCCCGAGCAGCGCGCCTTCTACAAGGTCTCGAAGCCCTGGCCGCCGCCGCAAGCCGCGGGCTAGACTTCCCTCGCGGCCGGCGGTCCGGCTGATGGAAGGCCTATCCGCCGCTCTTCTTCTTTTTCTTTGTGGGCGGCTTCTTGTCGGCGGGGTCGCCGGGGGCGGGGGGCTTCTTGCCAGCCGGCGGGGTCGCGGCGTCGGGCGGGGTTTTCGTTTCCGTTCCCTTCGCCTTCGGGTCGTTCTCGTGCTTCCAGGCGTAGAGGGCGTCGGTCCTGAACTCCCGGGAATCGGGCCCGGACTCGATGGCGTCCACCGGCTCCTTCTCGATCCCGAGGGCCTTGCTCGTGACGAGGGCCGTGAAGTCGTCCCGCCGTTCCGGGCCGCGGGGGGCGAACCGGCGGATGCGGACGACGAAGGAGTCGTCGGCGTTCCGGAAGATTCCGGTGTCGGGACCGGTCTCGGTCAGGCGGACGCCGTCCTCTTTCGCGTCGGAGACGTTCGATGCGAGCGAGGCCGTCATCGCGTCCGCCTCCCTCGCCGTCGGGGCCTTGTCGAATTTCGCCACGAGGAGGGGATAGAGGGACTGGTATTTCCCGCTGCCCTTCGGCCACTCGTAGAGGTCCATGCCGCTCTTTTCCCCGAGCGTGGCGAAGATGACCTCCACGAAGATCGCTCCGTCCCCTCCGCCCAGCATCATGAACCCCAGCGCGTCGGTCTCGTCGGTGTAGCCGATGGAGTTGGGGGAGATGGGCTTGCAGACGAACTCCTTCTGGAAGTTCTCGATTTCGCTGCGGATGGTGGCGCGGATTCGCCGTTCCGCCCCCTTCGTCACGCCCGGGGGCGTGTGGGTGAAGTCGATCACCCGCGTCGTACGGGCGAGGACGGACATCTCCTTCATCTCGGGCTTGGCGGGCGGTTCCTCGTCGTCCGGCTTTGAGGGCGCCGCGGGTTCCTTCGCGGGCGCCGCCTTCGACGGCGGCGGCTTGGCGGGCGCGGGCTTCGTCCCCTTTTTCCCCGCGGCGACGGAAAAGAGCAGGACGGGGAGCAGGCCGGCGGCGAGGAAAAGGCGGAAGGGCGGCATGTCGGTCGTTGCGCTCCTGGGCCCCGGCGTTCGGGTCCTCCGCCGCCCATCGTATCCGAAAGCCGGGCCTGAGGCCGCGGCGAAGGGGAGGGGCGAAAACGAGCCTGGCCGCCGCCGCAAGCCGCGGGCTAGACTTTGCTCGCGGCCGGGAATCGGCCGGAAGGACCATGCCAGACTCCGAAGATGCGCCCGGGAAGGGGGCGGTGCCTCCTTCTCTTCGCGTCGCGTTCTTCTGCCGCGCCATCGTCCGGATCTGGTCGCTCGCCGTGACGGCGGCGATCGGGTGGCAGGCGTTCGTGTTGTGGCATGGGGCCCGCCCGCCCGGCGCGGATCTGTTTCGCTTGGACGTCATGCCCCTGCTGGCGGCCTATTGCCTGGGGCTGGTCGTCGCCTGGCTGCTCGAGTTCCTCGGCGGCGTGATTTCGCTCACGGCGGTGGTCTTGCTGTTCAAGGCCGCCGGGAACTTCTTTCCCGCGTTCTTCCTTCCCTGCCTTGCGGTTCCGGCGATCCTCGCGTTGGCCTCCTCCATCCTCCGGGACCGCGGCCGGACGCTCAAGGATTTGCCCCTTCCGAAGCCCAGCGTCCTTGGATGCCTCGCGACGGCGGCGCTCGCCACGGTGATTGCCGCCATCGCGATCCCGTCGCTGCTACGCACGAATTGCGACCCCGGGTCTTCTCCCATCGCGAGCCTGAAAACGCTGGTGACGGCGGAGGAGCAGTACAAGTCCGCCTCCGGCAGCGCCTGCTACGCGGCGCTGACGCAACTCTCCGCGACGACTCCGCAATACGTCGACAGCGTTCTCGGCGCCGGGAAGAAATCCGGATACTGCTTCCTTCTCACCGTCGGCACGCCGGCGAGCACGAACTGGTACGCCCGGGCGATTCCGATCGGCGGCAGGGCCAAGAAGGGCGACCGTTATTTCTTCGTCGATTCCTCCGGCATCATTCGCTTCAGCCTCCTCGCCCCGGCCACGTCCGGCTCCGCCGCAATCGAGTAGGCGCCGCCCGTTCCGGCGAAGGTATACTCGGCGCGTGGGACCGAATCCGGGGCGGGGATCGGGCGGTGCGGAGGGGTGATGCCGGAACGCGGTCGTGCGTCCGGGCAGCCGGCGCGGGACGGCTTCGATCGCGCGGCGGATCGGCTCCGGTGGATGGGGCGGTTTTCGGGGTTTTCGATCGTGTCGGCGCTGTCCGTCCTGGTCCTGCTGGAGCGGCCGGGGATCCTCGTGTTCCTTCGACGGCCGTGGGACGACATGATGTGGTATGTCGGGATCGATTTCGTCTGTTTTCTCGTCGCCTTGCGCTACGAGTTTGCGGGCGCCTTGCTCGCGCTGGCGATCGTCGGCCCGATCTACGAGGACTGGAGGTATTTCTTCGACGACTGGTTCTTTTCCGTCCTCTCGCTCCCGGGGCTGTTCCTGAGTGCCTCCTCCCTCCTCCGTCGCCCGCGGTGGTTCTCGCCGACGGATCGGCACCTGATGGCCGTGCTCGGCCCCGACGTTTCCGAGGGCCTCCGGCAGTTCGGCCGCCTGCTCGGGACCGCCGCTACCGTCTATTTCCTCCTCGGCTTCCTGCCGTCGCACGAGCGGAAGTTCTGCGTTCTCGTTCCGGCGGAGGCGGGCGTCCTCCTCGCGGGGTTCGCCTACTTCGCGGGCCTCCTGTGGGCCTGGGCCTGGCCTAGGTCCGGGGGATGCGCGGCCCTGACGGGGCTGATGCTGTTCGCGCTCCTAAAAGGCCCCGGGCTCCGGTTCGGAATCCAACGGGAGCCTCTCCTGACGCTCGCCCTGTGGGTCCTGTTCGTCGCCCCGCCGATCCTGCTGCTGCTTTCCGGCTGCCGCGATCCGCTACCTGCGCCAGGGCCGGATGTTTCCGATCCTGACGAGGCGCGCCCCGGGCGGCTCCGGATCGGCGTTCTCGTCCTGCTCACGCTGGCCCTCCTTGCCGTGGCCGCGGCGCAAATGTCGCTCGTGTGAGGCGCCCTCGAGCCGGGCGAAGGGCGAGGGGATCGGGCCCCCGGCCCCGATCCGCGGGCTAGACTTCCCTCGCGGCCGAACCGGCCGGAGGGATCATGCCTGAACCTGAAGCGGCGATCGGCGGCGGCGCGTCGGGGAAGCCTCCCGATCGCCTGGGGGAGCGGCTGCTCTGGAGCGGAAGGCTTTTCGGGATTTCCGTCGCCGCCTTGCTGGTCGCCCTTTGCCGGAAGGATCCGCTGGAATTCATTTCCGCTTATGCATGGCAATGGAGCGACGTCCTCGTCCTCCTGGGCGTCTATGCCGCGGGCCTTTTTTTGTCGTTCCGGTTTCCGCTCACGGGGGGCCTGATCGCCCTGGCGATGGCCGTGTCCCTCCTGGATGCCTGGGGATATTCCTTTCGGACGTCGTTCTCGCTCGCCCTTTCCGCTCCGGCCGCCCTCGTCGTCCTCGCCTCGTTCCGGCAGCCCCATTGGTGGAGCGCCCCGCTCGGCCGGCTCCTCTCGGCGCTGCTCGGACCGGACGTCCGGGAAGGGTTGCGCCAGGGCGGGCGCTTCCTGGGGACCGCGGGGCTGGCGTACTTCTTCCTCGGCTTCCTGCCGTCGTACGACCGGAGGCTCTACGTCTACGATCCGGCCGAGGCGGGCGTCCTCCTCGGCGCGTTTGCCTACGTCGCGGGCCTGCTTTGGGCCTGGGCGTGGCCGCGCGCCGGCGGGCTGCTCGCCCTCGCGGGGTTCGCGGCCTTCTTGCTTCTGGAGGGCGAAGAGGTTCCGGACACGTTCCGTCAGGCGCCTCTCCTGACGATCACCTTCCTGTCCCTGTACGGCATCCCGCCCTTTCTTCTTTTCCATTCCGGCGCCCGCCGGTTCGGGACGCCGGAGGCGGACTCCCGAGAGGACGAGGGAGTTCGTCCAGGGCGGTTCAAGAACGCAGTCCTTGTCCTGCTCTCCCTGGCGCTCCTCGGTGTCCTTTCGACGAAGGCCGGGCTCCGCCCGAGAGGCTACACGGGGGCGGTTCCGATCGTCCGGCTGAGTCCGGTCCGATACTCGGGCGAGAGGGGCATCAGCGTCATCGCCAGCCTCAAAACCCTCGTCACCGCCGAGGAGCAGTACAAGTCCACGGGGGGCGGCAACGTCTACGCCGCGCTGACCCAGCTGTCCGCGGCGACCCCGCCGTACGTCGACAGCGTCCTCGCCTCCGGGAAGAAGTCCGGATACTGCTTCGTCCTCTCCGTTGGAACGCCCGCGGATTCCAACTGGTACGCCACGGCGAGGCCCGTCACGCCCGGCAAGACGGGCAACCGCTTTTTCTTCGTCGACTCCTCGGGCGTCATCCGGTTCACCTTGACCGGCCCCGCCACGTCCGCCGACACGCCGATCGACTAGGGGCGATCCTTGAAACGCCCCCGCAGCGAGCGGGCGAACCGGCGTCCCCGGACCTTGGACCTTAGACTTTGGACCTTAGACCCTAGACGACCCCCTGGTCGATCATCGCGTCGGCCACCTTGACGAAGCCGGCGATGTTGGCGCCGAGGACGTAGTTGCCCGGCTCGCCGTACTCGACGGAGGCGTCGTAGGCCGCCTTGTGGATGGCCTTCATGATCCCGTGGAGGCGCGCGTCCACCTCGTCTCGGGTCCAGGAGAGGCGCAGCGAGTTTTGCGACATCTCGAGGCCCGAGGTGGAGACGCCGCCGGCGTTCGCGGCCTTGCCCGGGGCGAAGAGGACCTTGCCGGCGCGGAGAATC
>CAYHQZ010000224.1:0-6151 GCA_964358555.1 uncultured Planctomycetia bacterium | reverse complement strand
TTCGATATCCCCCACGCGCTTCGCCCATGCGCTTACCGAACAACCCCAGCACTTCATCCATCGCTTGCCATTTCATTCCCCGATGCCCCATCAACACCGAATGCCCTGACCAGGGATAAAGGTCAAGCGCGGATATTCCGGAAACGAGTCCCGCGCGGAGCGGATTGAGGTGGATGTACCGGATGAGTTCCAATAGGTATGCCTCCCGCTCGCAAAGGATGGACTTGAAGCGATTCTGAAAGAGATGCCCGGTCCGCTGGTGCCGGCGATTGAAGGCAAGCGCATACCCCGTCAGCACCGATTGCATCACACGCCCCACCGGTTTCCGCCCCGTTTCCAAAAGGAGATGAACGTGGTTCGGAAGAAGCGCCCAGGCATAGCAGGGCGTCCTATCACGAACGAGGGATTTCTCCAGCCGGCCGAGAAACGACCGGCGATCCTCCTCGTCCGCAAAAATCTGTCGGCCTTCAATTCCTTTGACGATGACGTGGTGGAGGGCGCCCGGTGCGTCGATTCGAGATTTTCTCGGCATGGTCGAAAGATTGCTAGCAAAGAGGGGGAGCGTCAAGAGAACGTTGTTGTATTGTGTACGTCCCCTATTTTGGACGCGTCCCACGCGCTGGCCCGTCAGTCGCGCTCTATCTCACGAAGCGGGGAATTGGGGTGGTCGTAACCTTCCTTCACCGACCCGTCCGGCTGGATTTCAAAGATCCATCCCTCGCCGGTCCAGAGATCGAGGGAGAACCGCTTCGTCTCCCGCTTCGACCCTCGCAGCGTGAACGCCAGGGCTCCGCGCGGGTGGTGGAAGCGGTGGCGCACCGTGAACATCTCGCCCGCCGGGAGGGAGTCGCGCGACCATTTGCGATCGCCCAGCGAAAGGCGGACATCCGAAAGCACGGCACCGCTGGCGTTCCGGATCAATGCGCGGTTGGAAGGATTCAGGAAGAAGAGAAAAAAAACGATGCCGCGAACAGTACGGCCAGAAGCGACAACGCAACGATGAACACCCAGGCAAGAATCGCCCGCTTCGCCTCCGCCACGGCCCACGCGCGCTCGGTTTCCTGCATCCACTTCTCCCCTACCCTGAAACATCACCCCCCAGCGCCCGCGCGATCGCCTCGGCGTTGCGCCGGGCGGCGCCGCGGTTCTTCTCTACGAGGGTCCGGCCGGCGGCGCCCATGGCCGCGCGCTTCGCGCCGTCGGCCAGGAGGTCCTTCCAGGCCCCGGCGAGCGAGCGAACTCCTTCGGCCTCGACGGTCCGCGCCGCGCCGGCCTCCAGCAGACGCTGCGCCTCCGCCTTGAAATTTTCCATCGAGGGACCGAAAAGGACTGGCACGCCCGCGGCGGCGGGCTCCAGCGGGTTCTGGCCGCCCACGGACACGAGCGATCCTCCCACGAAGGCGGCGGCCGCGAGGGCGTAGATCGCGGCCAGATCGCCGACGGTGTCGACGAGAAGAACGGGGGCGCCGGGCGTCGGGCTACCCGCTCCAGCCCCCCGAATCTCCGATAGGCGGACGAAGGAGAGGCCTTCCCGCCCCAACGCCTCGACGGCGGCCGGATCCCGCTCGGCGTGCCTCGGGGCGAACGCGAGTCGCGCGGCAGGAAGCGCCCGGCGGACCTCGGCGAACGAGCGCGCGACGATCTCCTCCTCCCCCTCGCGGGTGCTGCCCGCGACCAACAGCGGGCCCCCGGCCGCGATTGCCCGCACGGCGTCGGGCAGTCGCGTGGGATCGCCCGCCGGGATGTCCCACTTCACGTTCCCCGCGACGCTCACGCGCTCGGGTTTCGAACCCAGCGCCCGGAACCGCGCCGCGTATTCCTCCGTCTGCGCGACGATCGTCGCATAGCCCATCCGAAGATGCGTCATCGCCGTCCCGCACGGGAACTTCATCGTGCAGCGGACACGCGAGAGTGCCCTTTCCGTCATCCGCCCGTTCGAGACCACGATCGGGATCCCGCGCCGGATCGCCTCGCGCCACAAATTCGGCCAGAGCTCGAACTCCATGCAGACGATGGCCGCCGGCCGAATCGCGTCGTAGGCGCGCCGGACGCTCCAGATGAAGTCGTAGGGGGCATAGAAAACGAAATCCGACTGGAAGAGCGCCGCCGCGCGGGCGCGGCCTTCCGGCGTCGCAACGGAAATCGCGAAGGCATGCCCCGGCAGGATCCGGCGCAGCTCGTCCACGACCGGCTTGGCCGCGGCGACCTCGCCCACGGAAACCGCGTGGATCCAGACGCAGGAAGCCTCGCCCTCCCGCCGCCGCCGGATCCCCCACTTCTCCCGCAGCCCCGAGCGGAACTTCGGGCTCGTCGCGAGTTTCCAGAGGATGTAGGGAGAACCCAGGAGCGCAAAGACAGCGTAGAGGAGGCTCACGCGCCCCTAGGCTACCCGATCCGCCCGCAGACTTAGGACTTTGGACGTAGGACTTTGGACTTCGTACACTTCCTTCCGCGATGCCCCCCCCCGCCGCCGTCCTCGTCCGGATGCCGAACTGGGTCGGGGACTGCGTGATGGCGACGCCGCTCATCCGCACCCTCCGGAAGGGCTGGCCGGACGCGAAGATCTCGCTGTGGACGAAGCCCGCCTACCGCGAACTCTTCGAGTGCATCCCGGGCCACGACGAGGTCATCTTCGAGCCCAAGGACAAGCCCGGCCGCGCCGCCTTCCGAAACGATCTCCGCGCGCGGCGCTTCGACATCGCCTTCATCCTGCCCCACTCCCTCGGAAGCGCCCTCGACGTCCTGCGCGCCGGCGTCCCGGCCGCCGTCGGCTGCCGCGAGCAGTGGCGGGGGCTTCTGCTCACGATTTCGGTGGACCGCCCCCTCGTCGGCCTGAAGCGCCAGCGCGAGCCCATGGTCACGGAATACCTGCGCCTCGCGGAGGCGGCCGGCCTTGAACCCGACGACGCCCCCCCGCGGCTCGAAGTCTCGGAAGCGTCCCGCCTCGAAATCGACGAACTCCTGGCGCGCCACGGCCGCGACCCCGCAAGAAGGCTCGTCGGCATCAGCCCCGGGGCGGCGTTCGGCTCGACGAAGATGTGGGAGGAGCGCCGCTACGCCGTCGTCGCCGACGAACTCCAGGAACGCTACGGCCTCCAGGTCGTCCTCGTGGGGGCGCCGTGGGAGACGACGCTCCTGGAGCGGGTCGCAAGCCGGACCCTTAAGCCCTGCATCAATCTCTCCAAGGAGACCATCGGCCTGCGGCTCCTCGCGGCGCTTCTGGAACGGCTCGACCTGCTCGTCTCGACCGACTCGGGCCCCCGCCACATGGCCCACGCCCTTGGCCGTCCCGTCGTCGTCCTCATGGGCCCCACCGATCCGGTCCTCACGAACATCCACCTGGGCCAATCCCGGATCCTCCGCGCCGCCGACGTCTCCTGCGCGCCCTGCAATCTGCCCCGCTGTCCCGTAGACCACCGTTGCATGAACCGGATCAGCATCCAGCAGGTGCGTGACGCGGCGATCGAAATCCTCGACATAACTTCCGACCCCTCAAAGGTTTCGCTTGACAGCAACGGAAAATACAGATAGATTTCCAAAGGAAGTCGCATTCCCCAAGGTCTTGTCCGGTAAGGAGTCGCGTTCATGGTCGACCCGAGATTGGAAGAGCAGGCGAGATTGCTCGCGCTCGTCATCGAACGATGGCAGCACCTCTTCGGAATCTACCGCAAGGTCTTGAAAAACAAGGACGGAACGCCCCAGGACGACCAGGAACTCCTGCAGTCGCGGATTTTCCTTTCACAAAACTACAAGCCCATCCTCTCGGGCATCGGGGTCGTCGTCGACAAGGACGACAAGGTCCTCGAGTTCCTCTCACGGGTCCATGACGCCGACAGCATCCTGGCGCTGCCCGACATCGAGCGCCGCCGCTACGAGGCCCTGTGGCACGAATCCGAGGTGACGCTCCACACCCTCGCGGGAGAAATCGAGGCCCAGCGCCGGGCCATCGCGGCTGTCACGCCCTTCGAGCACCACGCCCGACGAGTCTGGGGAATGCCCGCTGTTCGCTGGATCGCGGGAATCCTCTTCGCGCTCATCCTGCTCTGGGTCACGGGCCTCCTGAAGGACATCAAGACGGCCCTCCAGAACCTCGGAAAGAGCCCGCCGGCCGAGAGGGGAACGGCACAATGATTTTCGTGAACCGCTCGTTGGGACACACTGGGACCCGGGTCCTTCCCGGGAGGAGGACGGCGTGACGAAAAAGGACATCGTGAAAACGATCTCGGACGAGCTGGAGCTGACCCAGCTGCAGACGAAGGAGATCGTCCAGCGGACGTTCAGTTCCATCATCGATACCCTCGACCGGGACGGCCGGATCGAGTTGCGGAACTTCGGGGTGTTCAAGGTCCGTCTCCGCGAGGCCCGCCGCGCCCGCAACCCCCGGACGGGCAAGGAAGTCTTCGTAGGCGAGAAGCTCGTCGTGACCTTCAAGCCCGGCAAGGAGATGGAGGAGCGGATCCTCGCCAATCCCATCCTGCTCCAGCGGATGAAGGAAGCGAAGGCGAAGCGCAAGGAAGCGGCGGCCGGAACGGGGACGGCAGAAGCACCCACGGCCTAGGCGGGACCGGACGCGGAACGAAGGCGCGGGCGGCGCCCTCCCCTGTAAACGGGACGGGGGATTCCGTAGACTGTCGCCCCTCATGCTCGACAAGGAATTCCTGGACATGCTTGCCTGCCCCGTCGATCGATCGGCCGTAACTCTCGATGGCGACCGTTTCGTCTGTCTCCAATGCGGCCGGCGCTACCCGATCCGGGACGGCATCCCCGTCCTCCTCGCCGAGGAGGCCGAAGCCGACGCCCATCCGGCCGCTTCCGCCCCGCCCGCCCGCGCGCCCGATCGGAAGCCCGGCTGATGGCGCTCGACGAGGAATTCGAAAGCCAGGGCCGGCAAGGGGGAAACCCCTCGTCCATGGTGACCTTCATGGTGATGGGCATCGGGATGCTGATCCTGCTGAACTACATCAACGGCCGAAAGCAGCCGGCGAACCCGCCGAAGCCGGAGCCCGAAAAAAAGGCCCCGGTCGAAACCAAGGCGCCTCCCGTTCCCGTCTCCCTCGAGCCCGCCCCCGTCGCCCAGACCGTCCACCTGGCCTCCGCCTCCCTCGACGTCACAATCTCGACGAAGGGCGGGACGCTCACCCAGGCCCGCCTTCTCGACTACGCCGAGCAGGCGGGCGGCCCGAAGGGATCGCTCGTCCTTCTCGAACGCCCCCTCGAACGCCCCAACGCCCCGCCCACCCCGGGAACGCTCGCGATCCTCGAGCCCGGCGACAAAACCGCGGAGATCGGACCCGACCTCGCCTTCCGGGTCGTCGAATCCGCCGCGCGGCGGGTCGTCCTGGAGCGCAAGATCAACACCCGCGACGGCCATCCGATCCTGCTTCGAAAAATCCTCTCCCTCGAGCCCCGCCGCCCCATTCTCGACGTCTCAATCGAGGCTCGGAACCTCTCCGGCAAGCCCATCACCATCCCTCTCCAGATGGTCGGGGCAACGGGATTCCGGATGGAGCCGCCCGATCCCACCTACCATTACGGCGTTCTCGCCGCCAAATCGGGCAACCAACTGACCCGGAATTCGAGCGTCTACACGACCCTTCTGAAAACCCCCCTCGTCGAAAAGAACGCCCCCGTCCGATGGATCGGATTTGAAAGCCGATACTTCGCCGTGCTTTTCGTCGCCGCCGACCCGACAGAGATCTCTCGCGGGCAGATTCAATGGGACTCGGACGGCCCCATCGCGCTCCTGGAGATTGCCGCGATCGATCTCGAACCGGGAGCGTCGGCCATCCGTAAGTTCCACCTCTTCATCGGCCCCAAACAGGGCGACGTCCTCGCGGAGGCCGCCGACCTCGATCTCGGAGACTTCCTCCGGCTCGGCTGGCCCGAATGGATCTCCCGGCTGTGCCTCAACATCCTCGTCTTCCTTCACGGCATCATCGGCTCCTGGGGCATGGCGATCGTCGTCCTGTCCCTCGGCATCCGGCTCCTGCTCTTCCCTCTCTCCTTCCACTCGCAGAAGTCGATCCAGCGGATGCAGGCCCTCCAGCCGCATATCCAGGCCCTGAAGGAAAAACACCCGAAGGACCCGAAGCGCCTGCAGCAGGAGACGATGGCCCTCTACAAAAAGCACGGCGTGAATCCCCTCGGGGGC
>CAYHQZ010000223.1:0-6173 GCA_964358555.1 uncultured Planctomycetia bacterium | reverse complement strand
GCCGTAACGAAAGTAAACCCAGACACGGCCCCGAAAGGCTGTCGTGGGCGCCGACTGTCCTTGAGCCTGTAGGACCGCCCCTGGCAGGTGACGATCTCGGCGCTCCGTAGGAAGCGGTCCAGGATCGCGGAGGCGGCGGGGACGTCGCCGAGGACCTTGCCCCAATCCTCCAGGGGGCGGTTGGAGGCTTCTTAACCTCGATTCCCTCGGACTCCAGAAGCGCGTCGAATTGCTCCGTGAACTTCTTATCGCCGTCTCGGAGGGCTCTTCCCTGGGAAAGAGGGTCAAAACATGGCCTTTTCACGCTTTTTTGAGGATCATTCAAGCATGTCCCCGGCGGGCCAACGCTTATCAGGAGGGGGAATTAACCTTACGGCGATGGGTCTAAAGTCTAAGGTCCAAGGTCCGGAGTCCCGGGTCCATGCGGCTGCGGCGCCGATCGTCGTATTCCTGGGGCGACAAAGGGTTCCGGGGATTCGAGAAACCCTTCCGCATCCTCTCCTCGTGCGGTCTTGGCCGGGGGGGCTTAGAATCCCGCCAACGTGAGCGACATCGACATCGCGGTCGTGCCGGTGGCGGGGCTGGGCACGCGGCTCCTGCCGGCGACGAAGTCCCAGCCGAAGGAGATGCTCCCGGTCGGGCGCAAGCCCGTCGTCCAGTACGTCGTGGAGGAGCTGACCCGCGTGGGGATGGGGAGGCTGCTCTTCATCACCGGCCCCGGGAAGGCCTCGATCGAGAACCACTTCGATCTCAACGAGGAGCTCATCCAGGCCCTTCGCGAGGACGGCAAGGAGGACCTCCTGGAGGCCCTCGAGTTCGAGCGGGCGCCGGTCCAGTATTTCTACACCCGCCAGCGCCAACTGCTGGGCCTGGGCCACGCGGTCCTGTGCGCCGAGCCGTTCGTCGGGGACCGCCCCTTCGTCGTCGCCCTCGGCGACTCCATCATCGGGATGCACGCGAAAAGCGACATCGTCCGCCGGATGACGCGCGCCTTCACCGAGCGCAAGGCGGCCGCCGTCATCGCCTTCGAGGAGGTTCCCGCCGACGAGGTCCACCAATATGGCATCGCGAAGCCCCGGGGCGGCGGCGAGGTCTTCGAGATCGAGGACCTCGTCGAGAAGCCCTCTCCCGGGGAGGCCCCGAGCAACCTCGCCATCGCGGCCCGCTACGTCCTCGCCCCCGGGATCTTCGATGCGATCCGGGGCACGAAGCCCGGGAAGGGCGGCGAGATCCAGATCACGGACGCAATCCGGCTCCTGATCCGGAACGGGGGGAAGGCCTACGGCGTGCGCCTGGCCGCGGGCGAGCGCCGCTACGACATCGGGAACTTCCAGGCCTACTTCCGGGCGTTCGTGGAGTTCGCCCTCGCGGACGAGACGCAGGGCGCGGCCCTTCGGCGGCACCTGGAGGCGTGGCTCCGTGGACATCATCCGTAGGCGCGCTTACGCCCGGGCGGGGCTCTTGGGAAACCCCTCCGACGGCTACCACGGCAAGACGATCTCCGCCATCGTGAAAAACTTCTGGGCCGAGGTGGTCCTCTACGAGTGGCGCGACGTCGAGATCGTTCTCGCGGAGGACGACCGGGCCCGCTTCCGATCCGTCCAGGACCTCGCGCGGGACGTGAAGCTGCACGGCTACTACGGCGGGATCCGGCTCGTGAAGGCCACGATCAAGCGCTTCGTGGAGTTCTGCACCGCCCAGGGCATGGCGCTGCACGGCCGGAACTTCTCCATCCGCTACGGGACCTCCATCCCGCGCCAGGTGGGGATGGCGGGCTCCAGCGCCATCATCACGGCGACGCTGCGCTGCCTCATGGACTTCTACGAGGTCTCGATCCCGATCGAGGCCCAGCCGTCGCTTGTCATGTCCGTGGAGCAGGAGGAACTTCGGATCGCAGTGGGATTGCAGGACCGCGTCGTGCAGGTCTTCGAGGGGCTCGTCTACATGGACTTCGCGAAATCGCAGGAGCGCCGGGTGGCGGGGCTTCCGTGCTACCGCTACGAGCGGCTGCCCCTCGAGTGTCTGCCGCCCCTGTATCTCGCCTACCACGACACGCTCAGCGAGCCCACCGAGGTGTTCCACAACGACATCCGGGGGCGATTCGACCGGGGCGAGGAGAAGGTCGTCCGCTCGATGGAGCGCTTCGCGCGGATCGCCGAGGACGGCCGCGCCGCGCTGCTCGCGCGCGACGCCGCGAAGGTCGGCGCCCTCATGAACGAGAACTTCGACCTGCGCCGATCCATCTACAACCTTCCCGCCTGGCAGGTCCAGATGATCGAGACCGCCCGCGCCTGCGGGGCGAGCGCGAAGTTCGCCGGCTCCGGCGGCGCCATCGTCGGCGTCTATCGCGACGAGGCGATGTTCGAGATGCTTTGCGAGCGACTCCAGGCCATCGGCTCCCGTGTCGTGAAGCCGCAGATCGAGTAGGCGGCCCGCGTCGGCGGGTGAGGGATTATCAGAGCATCCCGACGGGGTCGCGGTCCACGACGATGTCGCGAAGCCCCCCGGGGGCGGCTTCCAGCGCGTCAAGGGCGCGGTCGATCCCGTCGTCGCCGGCCTTCACGAGCAGATGCCAGCGCTGCTTGCCCCGGGCCATGGGGATTGGGCAGGGAGCGGGGCCGAGGAGGTCCTCGCCCTCCTTGAGAACCGGCCGGATCGCGTTCGCCGCCGCGCGCGCGCGCCCCTCGGCCGCCTCCTCGCGGACCGCCTCCGAGAGGACGCGCAGGAGCCTTCGGAAGGGGGGGTAGCCGAGTTCCTTCCGGATCGCGAGCTCGTCGTCGGCGAAGCCCTCGAAGTCGTGGTCCGCGCCGCGCCGGATGCTCGGGTGGTCCGGCAGGAAGGTCTGGATGACCGCCCGCCCCGGCTTCTCCCGCCGGCCCGCGCGCCCCACGACCTGCGAGAGCAGGTGGAAGACCCGCTCGGAGGCGCGGAAGTCGGGCATGTGCAATCCCACGTCGGCGAGCAGGACGCCGACGAGCGTCACGTTCGGGACATCGAGGCCCTTGGCCACCATCTGCGTCCCGATGAGGACGTCCACGTTGCCCTTCCAGACGTCCGAGAGGATCCGCGTCATCGGCCCCCGGGAGGGCGCGGCGTCGGAATCGAGCCGCGCGACGCGGGCGCCGGGGAGGATCTTTCGGATCGTCTCGAGCGCCCGCTCGGTGCCCGGGGCCAAGAACTGGATCCCGGGGGCGCGGCACTCGGGGCAGGCGACCGGCGCCGGGACCTCGTGGAGGCAGAGGTGGCACATCGCGGTGCCCCGGAGCTTGTGGACCGTCAGGGTGAGCGCGCAGTGGGGGCACTTCAGCGTGTGTCCGCAGCGCATGCAGGCGACGTAGCGCGAAAAGCCGCGCCGGTTTAAAAGCAGGATCGCCTGTTCCTTGCGGTCGAGCGTCTGGCGCAGCATCTCGTAGAGGACCGGCCCGACGGGAACCCCGCCGTGGGGCGCCGCGCGCTCGTGGCGCAGGTCCGTGATGACGACGTTCGGCATCGGCAGGTCTCGGACCCGGCGCGGAAGGTAGAAGCGCTCGAACTCGCCCGTCTTCGCCGCCTGGTAGGTCTCCAGCGAAGGCGTCGCGGAGCAGAGCACCACCGGTGCGCCCTCGATCCGGGCGCGCTCGACGGCCGCGTCGCGCGCGTGGTAGCGGGGGCTGGATTCCTGCTTGAAGGCGGATTCCTGCTCCTCGTCCACGACGAGCAGTCCCACGCGCGGCGAGGGGGCGAAGACGGCCGACCGGGCGCCTACGACGACGCGGGCGCGACCGGCCGCGATCGAGCGCCAGGCAGCCGCGCGTTCCCCGTCCGGCAGATACGAGTGCAGCACCGCGGCCTCCCCGAAGCGCGTGCGGAAGATCCGCTCCGTCTGCGGGGTGAGGCTCACCTCGGGCAAGAGCACGATGGCCGCCTTTCCGATTCGGAGGCACTCCTCGATGGCGCGCAGGTAGACCTCGGTCTTGCCCGACCCCGTGACGCCCTGGAGAAGGAAGCGCGCGGCCTCCCCGTCCCGCACGGCGCGTGTGAGCCGCTCGGCGGGGCCGGTCTGGTCCGGCGTGAGCGGGAACGGGCCGAGTTCGCCGTCCTCCGCCTCGGGCAGCGCGGGCGCTTCGGGATGGATCCGGCGCACCTCGATCCATCCCCGGCGTTCGAGCGATTCGAGGGCCGCGGGGGAGGGGCGGGGGCGCGAAAGATCCGCGACGGGCAGTTCCCCGCCGGCCTCCGCGAGCGTCCGGAGGATGGAGGCCTGCGAAGGCGCGCGCGAAAGCGAAGCGGCCTTCTCGACCGCCTCGGAGGCCGGGATCCGCAGGCGCGTCCAGAGGATCGTCCGCGCCTCGCTTCCGCGGCGGACCGGGGCGGGCAGGGCCGCCTGGATCGCCTCGCCGAGGGGCGCGCGCGTGCGCTTCGCGATCCAGCGGCACAGCGCCAGGATACGATCGGGTAGCATCGGATCGGGATCGAGGACCTTCGAAAGCGGCAGCACGCGCGAAAGCGTCGTCGAGTCGGAAAGCCCGACGCAATAGCCCGCGCGCGGCCGGCCGCGGAACGACGCGAGGACCCTGGAGCCGATCGCAAGCCGGGCGCCAAGGTCCCCGGGGATCTCGTAGGTGAAAGCCTGCCGGACCGCGAGCGGGAAGGCGATCTCGGCGTAGCGGGACATGCGGGGATTCTGGCGTTCCCGGGGCCTTCGGCACAGTGGGAAACCTGGTGTCGGCCGAAAAACTTGCCTTTTTTTACGTTGCCCAATCCCCCTACGGATAGGGGGCTCTGGGTGGATCCCCCCCCACAAATTGTTTTTTTCTCCTTGACGGGGGTCCGGCCAGCCCTACACTTTCAACATTCCAGGTGGCCTTGTGGGCCGCCCGGTTCAAGGATGTCACTTGTAGCCGGAGGGGTGCTATCGGTGGTTGAACGGAGATGCCTCTACAGGTTCGGGTTGTACGAGGCCGAGAACTATCGGCGCACGAGGTTGCGATCGAGCCGCGGGGACGTGGGACGGCAGGCCGTTCGGGAGTGGAATGAAAAACACTGGTGGAACTGGTGCCTCCAGAAGTTCCTTGAGCACCTCCAAGGCGAGATGTTCTGGGAGCAGTTCGGTGATTCCACGTTCGGCCTGCTGAATCCGGCCCTGCGTCGAGCCGCTCGTCGTGCTAGTTCGACGGCCGCCTGATGCCCCGCAAGCGGACGCGGGTGCCGCGCTCGCCTTGTCGATAAATCCTCAAACGGGTTCCAAGGTTCATCCGCGGGTCCGGGTTTGAGTGCGGTCGGGGGGAGGTGTTTCCTTGCTCGCTCAAAGGTTCCGGGTGGTAAAATGCGTGGCATGAGACGCAAGACACTTCGTTTCCTCCCGGCCTTCGTCCTCTTCCTCCTTCCCCTCGGGTGCGAACTCCTTGCGAACTTCAACGTCCTGTCCGACGAGGAGGAGATCGAGCTCGGGAAGAAGTTCACGGCGGAGATCGAGAAGGAGAAGCCCCCGGTCCAGGATCCCACCCTGAACTGGTACGCCCAGGACATCGGAAGCCGGATCGCCGCGACCGCCCTCCAGGATCGCCCCGGGATTCCCTACACCTTCAAGGTCGTCGCGGACAAGACCATCAACGCCTACGCCCTGCCCGGCGGGCCCGTCTACATCCACACGGGGCTGCTCGCCGCCGCGGACAACGAGTACGAGGTCATCGGCGTCTTGGGCCACGAGATCGGCCACGTCGTGGCCAAGCACGGCGCCAAGCAGATTTCAAAGCAGTCGGGGATTCAGATCCTTTTGGAATCCGCCCTCGGCAAGGAAGGCAACGAAGGGGCGAAAACCGCAGGCACGCTGCTGGGCAACTTCATGCTCCTCTCCTACAGCCGGGAGGACGAGTTCGAGGCGGACATGCTTGGCGTGAGATACTCGGTGGCCGCCGGCTACCGGCCCGAGGGGCTGATGGAGCTGTTCAAGAAGATTCAGTCGGCCCAGGGCGGGACTGACCCCGGCGCCGTCGAGCGGATGCTTTCGACGCACCCGCCGACGGGCGAGCGAATCGCCCGCGTCCAGCAGTGGGTGGCCCAGAACCCGCTGTCGCCGACGCTCGGGATCGACCGGCCCATCTTCCAGCAGATCAAGGCGCGGTTGCCGAAGTAGTTACTGAACTTTTGCGTCCGACCTCTCGATTTCGGCATGGCGGCGCCGACCCCTGTAT
>CAYHQZ010000222.1:0-6192 GCA_964358555.1 uncultured Planctomycetia bacterium | reverse complement strand
GGTCCACGGCCGGTAGACGAATTCATGGCGTTGGACCGCGCTCCGACAGGTCGCTTCCATCCGAGCCCCCGCCCCTCGCCCTTCTTGTTTTTCGATTCCAGGAACGCAAGGACTGGCGCCGCCTGAGGCCGAGGCAGGTTTTCGGCGAGCGCCGCCTCTCCGGCGGCCTACTTCGCCGACGCCGCGCCGGGCTTTCCGACGGGCAGCTCGGCGTAGACGATCTCCTCGCCGGTCTTCGTCGCGGCTTTCGAGAGGATCTTCCCGCCGCGGTCGATGACGCGGGTCTGGCCGTAGCCGTGCCAGGGCTGCTCTTTTTCGACCGACCAGTTCGCGCCGACGATGGCGAGATCGTGCTCTCGCGCAATCGCGGGGAGCTCTTGTTCGAACCAAGTGCTGTCCTTGTCCTCGACCCAGGCGATCGGATACAGAAGGATGTCGGTCTTCTCGAGGGCGAGCCAGCGCGGCCAGGTGTGGATATCGAAGCAGATGAGCAACCCCAGGCGACCGTAGGGCGTGTCCGTAAACGCGAGGCCCCGATCCCCCACGCTCGCCCAGGAGACCTCCGGGTGCGGCCATGGCGTGAGCTTCCGGTAGTGGAGCCGGATTTTGCCCGCCGGGTCCGCGAGGCAGACCGTGTTGAAGTAGCGGCCCGTCGCGGGTTCGCGCTCGACGAACGGGACCGCGATGTAGATCCCGAGGTCCTTTGAAAGCGCCGCGAACCGATCCGTCACGGGGCCGGGGACGACGACCGCCGCCTTTTCCGGGGACATCCCCGTGAACCCTTCCTTGATCGGCCGGCCGGGAATCCGCCAGTTCGTCTTCATGTCCTCCGAGAGATACCCCGTCACCGACGCCTCGGGCAGCACGACGATCTTCGCGCCCTTTCCCGCCGCCTCGCGAACGAGCCGCTCGAGGCGCTTGGAGTTGCCGTCCACGTCCCCCATCGCGGAGGGCGTCTGGACGGCCGCGACGAGGACGCGATCGGGGGCGGGGGGAGTCGCAGGGACCGGGGCGGGCGGCACCGCTGGCACGGAACCGGGCCCGGCCGGTCCCTTTTCCCCGGCCGCGAGGAGCGCAAGCGCGGCGAAGAGCGTGAGAACGGCGAGGGGGAGGGCGGCGCGGGGAGGATTCATGAGACCAGGATACCGGCCCTTGGACCCGGCCCTCGTAATGGGATCGTCACGCGCCAGGGGCGGCGCAACCGGGCGCCGCCCTCGTCGCCTGCGCGGAGCGGACGGATCTGCTGCCCTTCGTCACCTTCGACGACCGCCTCGCCGAGGCCGCGAGGCGAGAGGGATTCGAGGTCCTCCCGGCGCCTATATAGGAATCGAAGCGAGGACATAGCGCCCGGACTTGCGCGTGCCGGCGCGGCGGACGAGGCCGGAATCGAGGAGCGGACGGAGAAGGTCGATGGCGCCCTGCTTGGAGACGCCGAGCGCGCTCCAGATTTCGCGCGGGGCCATGGGGCCGCGATCCCGCAGGAGCAACAGCAGGCGCTCCTGCTTCGGGCGGAGGAGAATCCGGGCACCGGCGCTCCCGGCCCCGACGGCCTGGATCCGGAGCCACGCGCGCTCCAGGGTCCAGCGGACGGCATCCGCGGAAAACTCGACGAAGCCGGTGATGTCCCCTTCCCGCTCGCGGACATCGTCGAGAGCCTCGTAGTAACGAGGGCGGTTCTCCCAGAAGTATTCGTCCACCGCAAAGACGTGGTGGGTGTCGAAACCCCTCCGGTAGAGCTCCCAGAGCGCGAGCAGGCGCCCGGTCCGGCCGTTGCCGTCCCCGAACGGATGGATCTCCTCGAACCGGAAGTGCAGGACCGCGGAGGAAACGACCGCGGGCCACTCGGCCGAATCAGCGTTCCACCATGCGAGAAGGTCCGTCATGAGGGAGCGGACGTCCGCGGGCGGCGGCGGGTGGTATCGCCCCACCCGGACGCAAAACCGCCGGTATCGGCCGGCCTCGCCCTGGTCCATCACCTCCGAGGAAAGGACCTTGTGAAGCCGGAGAACGTCCGCGTGCGCGACCGGACGCTTCGCGAAACGCCGCTCGATGAGCCGAAGCCCCGCGAAATAGTTGAGGATCTCCCGCCGGGCGCGCTCCGTCGCCGCGGGAAGCGGCTTTCCGTCGGCAAGCGCGCGGACCTCCTCGAGCGTAAGCGGGTTTCCTTCGATGGCCGTCGAGGCATGGGCGTTCCGGGCGCGCGCGTCCTTCTGAAGGGCCGGAATCCAGGCGACCTGGACGAGGGCGCCCTTCACCTTCTCGCGGAGGGCGGCGATCTCCTCCAGGAGCGAGGCGAGGCGGGGCGAAACGGTAAATTTCGGGCGATAGGGCATTGGCTCACGCTAAAGATAAGTCAAGTATGAGTCAAGCGATGGGTCCAGCGCCGGCAGCGGGCAAAAGAAGCGCCACGCACTCGACGTGCGGCGTCTGGGGCATGAGATCGAAGGCGCGGAGGCGCTCGGTCCGGTAGCCGAGGCTCGCGAGGGCCAGGAGGTCGCGCGCCAGCGTCATCGGATCGCAGGAGACGTAGACGATCCGGGCGGGGGCGAGCGCCGCGAGATCCGCCAGCAGATTCGCACAGCCCCCGCGCGGGGGATCGAGAACGATCGCGTCGAACCGGCGGCCGGCCTCCTGGAAGGCCTTGACGGCGGCCGACGCGTCGCGCGCGTCGATCTCGGCCGATGGGGCGTTCTTGCGGAGCCATTCGACGGCGCGGGGCTCGCGCTCGACGGCGACAACGGCCGCCCCATCGCGGGCGAGGAGGCGCGTGAAGTTCCCCGCCCCGGTGAAGAGTTCGAGGATGCGGAAGGTCGCGGGCGGGGCGGAAACAGCGGCGGCTTCGGAAGCCCCGCCTGGCCCGGAACCGGCGCCCGTCCCCCTCCCCGCCCCCTCGAGGCCCGTAGCGCGCAGCGCCCGATCGCCCGACGCGCTCGCCTGGGCGAAGGCGTCCGCGGGAACCCGGAAGGCGGGCTCTCCGGGTTCCGCGAGGTCCACGGATTCGCCCCGATCGAGCCCGGCGCCGAGGATCTGGACGCCGTTCGATCCCGAAAGCGCCGAAACCTCCCCGTCCCGCTTAGGCGCCGCTCCCCGGAGCGCCTCCCAGAGACGCGGCTCCATCGCCGGGCACTCCTCTACCGCCACGAACTTGTGGCTGCGGAATCCGAAGTAGCCGAGCCGGCCAACGCGCGCCACCATCCGGACGCGCCGGCGCGCGCCGAAGGGCGAATCCGTTGGCGGCGGACCCTCGAGTTCGATACCGATCCTCCGAATCGCCCCCTCGACGATCGCCTTCTTCGCGGCAAGTTGGCAGGCGTAGGAGACGTGCTGCCAGAGGCAGCCCCCGCACGAGCCGAAATGGCGGCAGCGAGGCTCCACCCGATCCGGCCCCGGCGCAAGGACGCGCTCGAGCGCCGCCCGGGCCCACGTCTTGTGCCGCTCGACGAGCCGCACCCGCGAGCGCTCCATCGGGGCCGCGTAGAGGCAGAACACCGCGCGCCCCTCCGGATCCTTCCCCACCGCCTCCCCGCCGAAGGCGAGGGCGTGGAACCGGATTTCCATCGTCTCGGGGCGCATCGTCGGCGCCTATCCTACGGCCACACCCCCGACTCGACCGCCGTCTTCATCCTTCCTTCATGAGGCATCCGGCAGGATTGGCGCCATGAGGAATCCCGGATCCTCCCCGGCGCGGGGCGGCGAGATTCCCGGTTCTGTTCGGCAGGAGGCTTCCATGTTCGACAAGAGATTCGTCATGTTCGTCGGGTTGGCGCTTCTGGCTCTCGCGCTGGCGGGTGCGCCGCCGATCCAGGCGAACGACGGCGCCGCCGTTGCCGCCGCGGAAAAGGCGGACGGAAATGCGCTCGCCGCGGGCGACACGGCCGAGGGGGACAACGACAACGGCGAGAAGGATGGCAAGAACGAGGGCGCCAAGAACGACAAGGACGATGGCGACCAGGAGGACGGCGCCAAGAACGACAAAGATGACGGAAACAAGGACGATGGCAACGATGATGGCGACGAGGACGAATCCCAGGAGGCGGCGACCGCCATCCAGGCCGCCACGATTTCGCTCGCCGAGGCGATTCTCGCCGCCGAACGCAAGACGGGCGGAAAGGCCTTCGAGGCCGAACTCGAGATGAAGAAGGGCGTCGCCCGCTTCGAGGTGAAGGTCCTGAAGGACGGAAAAGTCCTGCGGGTGCTGATCGACGGCAAGGGCGAGCAGGTGAGCATCCAGGAAGAGGCGAAGGGGAAGGAGAAGGGCAAGGGCGCCGGGAAGACGGAAGGCGGCGGGAAAAAGGGAGAGGCGCCGAAGGCGGATTGAACGGCCGCCCGAAAAGGGGCCGGGGCCGGGCTGTCCGGCCCCGCCCCTCGCTTCGGGAGTGTCCTTGGGCCCGGTTTTCGGGGAGAATCCCGCCGCGCTAGCATGCGACTCCTGATCGTCGAGGATGAGCCGGCCCTCTTGAAATCCCTGAAGAAGGGGATTTCGGAGGAGGGCTACGCCGTGGACGCGGCTCTGACGGCGGAGGAGGGCCGCTTCTTCCTCAAGGGCGGCGCCTACGACCTCGTCCTGCTGGACCTCATGCTCCCGGACGGCAGCGGCTACGACCTGCTCCACGAGACGCGACGAAAAAAATCGCAGGTCCCCGTCCTGATCCTCACGGCCAGGGCTTCCGAAGGAGACAAGGTCAAGGGCCTCGACGCCGGCGCGGACGACTACCTGACGAAACCGTTCGCGTTCGCGGAACTCCTCGCGCGGATCCGGGCGCTGCTTCGGCGCGGACCTTCGCCTCGACCCGTCGTTCTTTCGCACCGGGACCTGCGGCTCAATCCCGCCACCCGGGAGGTTTGTCTCCGCGGCCGCGACGTGGCGCTCACGAAGAAGGAGTTCGCGCTGCTGCTTCTCTTCATGCGCCGCCCCGGGGAGGCGATCTCGCGGACCGACATCACCGAGAAGGCCTACGACTTCGAATCCGACCGCGACAGCAACGTCGTGGACGTCCACGTAAAGAACTTGCGCAAGAAGCTCGCCCCGAACGATCCCGAGGCCTACATCCGGACGATGAGGGGCATCGGCTACGCGCTCAAGTAGGATGCCGGGATGCATAGCCTGCGCGTCCGGCTGACGGCGCTCTTCGCGCTCGCGCTCGCGTTCGTGATCGCCGCCTTCAGCGCCGCGCTCTACGCGGCCTCCGCACGGCCCATGGAGTCGGCCGTCGAGGCGCGCCTGGCCTCCCTCGCCGACCGGATCGCCTCCGCGATCGAATGGGAGCGCCCGAAGCCGGACGCGCGGCCGGGGCACCGCGGCGGGCGATTCTGGGTGAGGAAGGACCTGCTGGAAGGGATCGCGGGAAACGGGGATGTCGTGTACGACGTCTTGGGACCCGACAACCAGCCGCTCGCCGCGGGGAATTCGCCGAGGGCTCCGGAGCACTGGTACGGAGGGGTCGGCTGGCGCGACGGCGGAACAGAGGAATCCGGAATCCCTCGCTTCGTGTTTTCCGGCCGCGCTTGGCGGACCGTGGGCTGCTCGCGCCCCGCCCGCGTCGAGGAGGGCGATGTCGGCAAGGCGCCGATCCTCACCATTTTCGTGGCGTTCGACGCGACGGAGGACGAGGCCGCCCTTTCGCGCCTGGCCGCGCGCCTGTGGCTGTTCGGCGGCGTCGTGTTCGTCCTGGGCGTCGCGGGGGCCTGGCTGGCGGTCCGTCGGGGGCTAAAGCCCCTGCGGGCGATGGGCGACGCGGCGGGCGGAATCGGCGGGCGCACCCTGTCGGCGCGGGTTCCCGTGCCCGAAACCTCCGACGACCTCCAGCGCCTCGGCGAATCCCTGAACGCCGCCCTCGCCCGCCTCGAGGACGCCTTCGGCCGCGAGCGCGCCTTCATCGCGGACGCCTCCCACGAGCTGCGCACGCCCGTCACCATCCTGCTCACGAACCTCGAGGTCGCCCTCGCGAAGCCCCGGACCGCTTCCGAGCACGAGGAGACGATGGGCGTTCTCTTGGAGGCGACCCGCCGGATGCGCGGGATCGTCGAATCGCTGCTTACGCTCGCGCGGGCCGACGCGGGCCGGATCCAGCCGGCCCTCGAGCCCGTCGATCTCGCGACGCTGGCACGCGAGGCCGCCGCGGCCCTCCGGACGCTCGCCGCGCCGAAGGGCATCGGGATCTCCGTCGAGGCGGCGGGCGACGCGACGCTTAA
>CAYHQZ010000221.1:0-6210 GCA_964358555.1 uncultured Planctomycetia bacterium | reverse complement strand
GGGCCCCGCGGGGTCCCCGGCCGGTCCACAAATTCATGGCGTTGGCCCGTGCTCCGACAGGTCGCTGCGGTCCGCCCCCCGCCCCCTCCCTCATATTGTGGGGCCTTGGCAGCCCAAGATATAATCCGCGCCCGGAATCGTCGCGCGAATGACTCTTCACCGGTTGCGTCCGCCCCGCTCGGGGATTCGGCTTCCACGATGAGGGACGCGCCTTCCGGGCCGGCGCCGGCCTTCGAGCTGCAGCCGATCCAGGCCGAGCGCTCCTCCGAGGAGGATGTCGGGGTGGCCGCGAGGGAACTCTCTTACCCTCTGCTGCGTGAGAACCTCGAATGGTTCATCCGCCTTCGCTGGATCGCAATCTGCATCCTGGGCGGCTTCGGCCTCCTGGATCTCGCGGCCGGCGGCCGGCTGCCCCTGGGCCTCCGGACCCGGGCCGACTGGCCGCTCTCCATCGCAGGCGCGCTCCTCCTGGCCAACGCCGCCTTCATCCTCCATGCCCGCCTGCGACTGATCCCCGGCCTGCGGCGCCGGGCCCGGGCGAACTTGAGCGCCCAGATCGCGCTGGATCTTCTGCTCCTGACCGTGGTGGTGCACTTCGTGGGAAGCCTGGAAACCTACGTCTCCTTCCTCTACCTCATCCATGTGACGCTGGCCTGCATCTTCTTTACGCGGATGCAGAGCCTGGGCGTGACGCTGCTCGCGGGCCTCCTGTTCATCGTTTGCGTGGTCCTGGAGAACCTAGGCGCGATCCCGCCGGCGAACATCTTCGGCGATCCGGCCATCGAGGCGATCCGCGGGAATGCGGCCCTCTACGTGCTGTCGACGCTGGGGATCTGCGGGGTCGCCTGGCATCTCGTGTCCCGGCTGTCCACCATCATCCGCAAGCGCGACCTGGAACTGGCGGTGATCAACCGCCGCCTCCTCCGGGCCCGGGAGGAGCGGGCCCGGCACATGCTGCGCACCACGCACGAGCTCAAGGCGCCGACGGCGGCCCTCCACGCGAACCTCCAGCTGCTGCTCAAGGGATACTGCGGGGCGCTGCCGGCCGAGGCGATCGACGTGGTCCGGCGCGTCACGGCCCGGTGCAGCCGGATGTCCAAGGAGATCCAGGAAATGGTCCAGCTCGCGAACGTCAGCATGCAGGAGGAGAAGACCCTGCAGTGGGCGCCGCTGGATCTCTCGAAAGCCATCGAGTGGTGCCTGGCGCAGGAGCAGCCCCTGATTCTGGAGCACCGTGTGACCGTGGAGCGGGGAGTCGAATCCGCGACCGTCGAGGCCGTCGAGGAGCACGTCCGGGTCATGTTCTCGAACCTGATCCACAATGCGGTGACCTACTCGAATCCGGGAGGCGCCATCCGTGTGTCCTGCCGGCCCCTGCCCGACGGGGGGGCGGAGGTCGAGTTCCGGGACGAAGGCATCGGCATCCCGGCGGAGAAGCTGCCCCGCATCTTCGAGGAGTACTACCGCACGGAGGAGGCGGTCCGGCACAACCCTGCCTCCACGGGCCTGGGGCTCGCCATCGTGCGGCAGGTCGCCGAGATCCACCGGATCCGGATTCGCGTGGAAAGCCGGGAAGGCGTTGGCACGAAATTCATCCTTCGTTTTCCGCCGGATGGTAAGATCCCCGAAAGGAGGGGTTGAAATGGCCTACGTGATGGTGGTCGACGACGACGCGGACTTTGCCAACGTGGTGGCGACCGTGTTGCGCCGGGACGGGCACGAGGTGGCGATCCGCCTGGACACGAAATCCGCCCTTGCGGACATGGAGAAGAGGCGCCCCGATGCGATCGTCCTCGACGTCATGTTCCCGGAGGACGAGTCCGCGGGGTTCGTGCTGGCCCGGGGCATTCGGAGCCGGGAAGACGCCCTCAAGGACGTGCCCATCCTGATCCTGACGGCGATCAATGCGAAGTTCCCGTTGGGATTCAGCGCGCAGGACATCGACGACCAATGGCTGCCGGTGTCCGATTTCCTCGAAAAGCCCGTGGACTTCGAGATCCTCCGGGGGAAGGTCGCGAAGATGCTCGGGAAGGCCGGGGGTTGATTACCCCCGCTGCGAACGTATAGTCCCCCCCACGGCCATGAACCCGCGCCTGAAGCCGAGCGATCGCATCGTGGTCCGGAAGGACGGCCTCGAGGCTCTCCTGACGAGCCTGAAGGCGAACGGGAGGCGGCTTGTGGGGCCGACGATCCGCGACGGCGCCATTGTCTTCGACGACATCGACGGGGTTTCCGATCTTCCCGCCGGGTGGACCCAGGAGCAGGAGGCCGGGATCTACCGGATCACCCGCCGCGACGATAGCGCCCTGTTCGGCTACGTGGTCGGGCCGGAATCGCTGAAGAAATTCCTGTTCGTCCCGCGCCTGCGGGTCCTTTCGCTCGCGCGCCAGGGAAAGTCGTTCGAGGTCGCGGCCCCGCCCGGCGGCGCGGAGCCGCCGAGGCTCGCGGTGCTCGGGGCGCGGCCCTGCGATCTCGCGGCGGCGGAGATCCAGGACCGGGTGTTCATGGGGCAGGGATTCACGGATCCGGACTACAAGGCCCGCCGCGAGCGGCTCTTCGTGATCGCCGTGAACTGCGGCCAGGCGGACCATACCTGCTTCTGCGTCTCGATGGGGACGGGACCGCGCGCCACGAAGGGCTACGACCTCGCGCTGACGGAAATCGTCGCGCCCGAGCACCGGTTCGTCATCGAGGTGGGGACGGAGGCCGGCGCCGAGGCGCTCGAACGGCTCAAGGCGCCGCCGGCGGCGGACAAGGACCTGAAGGCCGCCGCGGCCGCCTCCGCCCACGCCGCCCGCCAGATGGGACGCACGCTCGAGACCGGGGGATTGCGCGATCTGTTGTGCCGCAACCTCGAACACCCTCGCTGGAACGACGTAGCCAAACGCTGCCTCGCCTGCGCCAACTGCACCCTCGTCTGTCCGACCTGCTTCTGCTCGACGATCGAGGACACCACGGACCTGACCGGGACGAAGGCCTTCCGGGACCGGCGTTGGGATTCCTGCTTCACCCTCGGCCACACCTACGTGCACTGGGGCGGCGTGCGGACGACCATCCGCGCCCGCTACCGCCAGTGGCTCGTCCACAAGATGGCCTGGTGGAAGGACCAGTTCGGCGTGACGGGCTGCGTGGGCTGCGGGCGCTGCATCGCGTGGTGCCCTGCCGGAATCGACGTGACAAGGGAAATCGCCGCCATCGATGCGACCGACGGCGCGGAGGAGGGAGGGCGATGAGCACCTCCGCCAGGACGAAGACGGGCGCGGCTGCCGCCCGCCCGCCCGCTTCGGCCCCGTTCCATCTCGTCCCGGCCCGGATCCGCGAGGTGACGCGCGAGGGCGAGCACAACTTCACGCTCGAGCTCGACGTCTCCGGGCGGCCCGGCGGCCTTCCCTTCGAGCCGGGCCAGTTCAACATGCTCTACGTCTACGGGGTGGGCGAGGTCCCGATCTCGGTGAGCGGCGATCCCGCGGATACGGGCGTCCTTGTCCACACGGTCCGCGACACCGGCTTCGTCACGAACGCCCTCCGAAAGCTTGGCCCCGGCGATTCCCTCGGCGTCCGCGGCCCCTACGGCCGGCCCTGGCCGGTCGAGGAGGCCAACGGCCAGGACCTCCTGATCGTGGCGGGGGGGCTGGGGCTGGCGCCGCTTCGCCCCGTCCTCTATCACGTGTTCCGCCACCGGAAGGACTTCGGGCGCGTGTCGCTGCTCTACGGCGCGCGGACGCCCTCCGATCTCCTCTACCGCGCCGAGATCGAGACCTGGGGCAAAAAGTTCGGCATCCAGACGCTCTACACGGTGGACCAGGCCGATCCGACCTGGCGCGGCCCGGTCGGCGTCGTGACGACGCTGCTCCGGAAGGCCGACTTCCAAGGCGACCGAGGACTCGTTTTCGTCTGCGGCCCCGAGATCATGATGCGGTTCACCCTGATGGACCTCGAGGCGATGGGCATCGCGGACACGCGGATGTACGTCTCCCTCGAGCGGAACATGAAGTGCGGCGTCGGGTTCTGCGGCCACTGCCAGCACGGGGCCTCATTCGTCTGCAAGGACGGCCCCGTGTTCCGCTTCGACAAGGTTCGCGACCTCTTCCCGCGGCGGGAGATCTGACGATGCCCGACACGAAGAAGCCCACCGTCGCCGTCTGGAAGTTCGCCTCCTGCGACGGCTGCCAGCTGTCGCTGCTCGAACTCGAGGATGAGTTCCTCGACCTCGTCTCGGCCATCACCATTTCGGATTTCAAGGAGGCCACGAGCGCGGAAATCCCCGGCCCCTACGACGTCTCGCTCATCGAGGGTTCCGTCACGACGCCCCACGACGCGGAGCGGCTGAAGGATATTCGGGAGAAGTCGAAGATCGTCGTTGCGATCGGCGCGTGCGCGACGGCCGGCGGGATCCAGGCGCTGCGGAACTTCAAGGACGTCAAGGAATTCACCTCGGTCGTCTACGCCGAGCCCTCCTTCATCGAGACCCTCGCGACGTCGACGCCGATTTCGGACCACATCCCCGTGGACCTCGAACTGCGGGGCTGCCCCGTCAACAAAACCCAGCTGCTCGAGGCCGTGAGCGCCATCCTGAACGGCCGTCGCCCGAACGTTTCCCCCCACAGCGTCTGCATGGAATGCAAGATGCGCGGAACCGTGTGCATCATGGTCCAGGGCACGCCCTGCCTCGGCCCCGTGACCCACGCGGGCTGCGGGGCCATCTGCCCGGCCTTTAGGCGCGGCTGCTACGGCTGCTACGGGCCTTCCGAGTCCCCGAACACGTCCTCGCTGGCCCGCGTGTTCAGCATGTCGCGCGTTTCCGAGCGGGAGATCCTGCGCATGTTCCGGACGTTCAACGCGAACGCGCCCGCGTTCCGCAAGGAGAGCGAGGCCCATGAGCGCTAGCCCGAAGGGAAAACCCAAGGCCGGGAGCCGGACGATCCGCGTGGACTACCTGCCCCGGGTCGAAGGAGAGGGGCGGCTGCTTTTGCAGATCGAGAACGGCAAGGTCCAGGTCGCGGAGTTCGGCATCTTCGAGCCGCCGCGCTTCTTCGAGGCGCTTTTGCGGGGACGCTCTTTCCGCGAGGCCCCCGACATCACCGCCCGGATCTGCGGGATCTGCCCCGTCGCTTACATCACCAGCGCCTCGAACGCGTTGGAGAGCATCCTCGGCATCCAGCCGACGCCGGGAATCCGCGCGCTTCGGCGCCTCCTGTACTGCGGCGAGTGGATCGAGAGCCACGCCCTGCACGTCTTTTTGCTGCACCTGCCGGACTTCCTGGGATTCCCTGACGCGATCACGATGGCGGCCAAGCACGGCGATCTCGTGAAGAAGGCGCTGCACATCAAGAAGGTCGGCAACGGCATCGTGACCTGTCTCGGCGGCCGCGAGATCCATCCCGTCGGCGCCCGCGTCGGAGGCTTTTACAAGGCCCCGACACGCGCCTCCCTCCAGGCCCTCCTGCCGGGCCTTCGCACGGGCCGCGCCTACACCCTGGAGGCCCTCGAGGCGCTCTCGGGCATTCCCTTCCCGGATCTCGAGCGCGACGTCGAATTCGTCGCGATGCAGCATCCCGAGGAATACCCGATGGCGGAGGGCCGGATCGTCTCGTCCAAGGGCCTCGACATCGACGTTTGCGACTACGACCGCTACTTCGCGGAGGAGCACGTCCAGCGCTCCAACGCGCTGCATTCCCGGGTGAAGGGCCGCGGGGCCTACCTCACGGGGCCGCTCGCCCGGTTCAACCTCAACTTCGAGCGCCTCTCCCCGGACGTCCAGAAGGCCGCGCGGCAGGCGAAGATCCCCGTTCCCTGCCTCAATCCCTTCAAGAGCATCCTCGTCCGCCTCGTCGAGACCCTGCAGGCCTTCGACGACGCCGTCCGGATCATCGAATCCTACGAGCCGCCCGCGCCTCCGTTCGTGGACGCCCCCGTGCGCGCCGGCAAAGGCTGGGGCGTCTCCGAAGCCCCGCGCGGGATCCTGGTCCACCGATATACGATCGACGCCGAAGGCACGATCCAGGACGCAAAAATCGTCCCGCCGACCGCCCAGAACCAGCTCGCGATGGAGGAGGACCTGACCGCGCTGGCCCCCGATCTTCTTTCGATGCCCATCGAACAGGCGACCGTGCGCGCCGAGCAGGCGCTTCGGAACTACGACCCCTGCATCTCCTGCGCGACGCACTTCCTGAATCTGCGGATCGAGAGGCGCTGATCGCGTGAGGACCC
>CAYHQZ010000220.1:0-6223 GCA_964358555.1 uncultured Planctomycetia bacterium | reverse complement strand
CCCCCGCGGCCGCGGGGGGGGGGGGCGGGGCCGCCCCCCCCCCCCCCCCCCCCCCCGCCCCCGTGCCCGGTTCCTATCCCTGACAAAACAATTCGGGCTCTTTAGAGATACGGTGATCGGCGCCGCAACCATGTACGGTAAGCCGCCCCTCCTGACATCCGCCGCGCTCGTCCGTAGACTCTCGGAACCGAACTCGAGGCCATCCATTGGGCGTCATCGCGCTAATCTCCGACATCCACGGAAACGCGGAAGCGTTCTCGGCGGTTCTCGAGGACATGGAAAGGCGCTCGGTCGAGCGGATCTACTGCCTCGGCGACGTCGTCGGCTACGGACCCGATCCGGAGCTCTGCATCGATTGGGCCCGGGAGCGCTGCGCCGCCACCCTGCTCGGAAACCACGATCAGGCCCTCCATGACGGCCCCTCCGGATTCAACCCCCTCGCTGCGCGGGCGATCCAGTGCGTCCGGAGCCGGATGCTCCGGAAGGACGATTCCTTCGCGAAGAACCAGGACCGCCTGGCCTGGCTGCAGGGGCTTCCGCTGAACCGCAAGGAGCGCGACATCCTGATGGTCCACGGGACGCCGTTTTCGAATTTCGAATACGTGACCCCCGAAACCCTGCAGCTCGAGCCCAAGCGCGTGGCGCGGCTCCTGGACCACATCGACTGGGTCTGCTTCTACGGGCACACGCACCTGCCCGGCGTCGTCACGCAGGATTTGCGGTTCGTGACGGCGGACGAGGCCCTGGGGGTCTATTTCCTGGAGCGCGGGAAAAAGCACATGGTGAACGTCGGCTCCGTGGGCCAGCCCCGCGACGGAAACAACCAGGCCTGCTACGCGACCTACGACGGGGAGGTCGTCCAGTTCCGGCGCGTGCCCTACGAAATCGACAAGACGATGGAGAAGATCCGCGCCATCGACTGCCTGGACAACTACCTCGCGACGAGGCTGGTGCTCGGGCGATGACGGCCGAAGCGGCGGGCGGGGGCGCCGAGCCGCTGCGCGAGCGGATCGGGCTCATCGCGGGCTACGGGGTCTTTCCGTTCCTCGTCGTGGAGGGGGCGCGCCGGCAGGGGCTCGACGTGGCCGTGGCCGCGATCCGGGGGGAGGCGAATCCCGAACTCGCCCGGCATGCCTCGGCCATCCAGTGGATCTGGGTCTCGCAGATATCGAAGACCATCCGGTTCTTCCAGAAGTGCGGCGTGAAGCGCTGCACGATGGCCGGAAAGGTCCACAAGGTTAAGATGTATTCCTGGCGGAAAATCTTCTGGTTCCTGCTCGACTATCGCGCGGTGCGGTTGTGGTGGCGGGCCCGCTGGAACCGGAAGGACGACGCCCTCCTGGGCGCCGTCGCCGATGCATTGGAATCCGGAGGAATCCACCTGATGGACTCAACACACCTGGTGAAGGACCTGCTGGCGAAACGCGGAATCCTGACCCGGCGGCAGCCCGACGCCCGCGAGATGCGGGACGTCCGCTACGGATGGACGCTGGCGAAGGAGATGGGGCGGCTCGACATCGGCCAGACGGTCATCGTGAAGGACGCGGCGGTCCTCGCCGTCGAGGCAATCGAGGGAACCGACGAGGCGATCCGGCGGGGCGGCCGGCTCGGGAAGGGCGGCATCGTCGTCGTGAAGGTGGCCAAGCCCCGGCAGGACATGCGCTTCGACGTCCCCGCGATAGGCCCCGACACGATCCGGACGCTCAAGGACGTCCAGGCGAGCGTCCTCGCCATCGAGGCGGAGAAGACCCTGATCCTCGAGCCCGAGGAAACGATCCGGCTCGCGGACGAGGAGGACATCGCGATCGTCGCCCTCGACAAGACACTGATTGACGCAATGGGTTCTCCGGAAGGGGCCCGTTCCGAACCGGAGGATCCAAAATGACGCGACCGACGCCGCTTTCCGCCCGTTCCGCCATCGAGAAGGCCGTTTCGCGGGCCGTCGAGGAGACGAGCGTCCTCGACATCCATACGCACACCTACCCGCCGTCGTTCGGGGGGCTGCTCTTGTGGGGCGTGGACGAACTGGTCACCTACCACTACCTGATCGCGGAGACGATGCGGGCCGTCCCGCTCGCGCCGGAGGACTTCCTCCGGATGCCGAAGGAGGCGCAGGCCGACCGGATATGGGACGCCCTCTTCGTGCGCCATTCGCCGATTTCCGAGGCCTGCCGCGGCGTGCTGACGACGCTGACGCGCCTCGGGCTCGATCCCCGGCGCAACGACCTCTCCGCCCTCCGCAAGCACTTCCGCGCGCGAAAGGTCGAAGACCACGTGGACGACGTCTTCCGCGCCGCGAACGTCTCGAAGGTCGTCATGACGAACGACCCCTTCGACGATCTCGAGCGGACAAGCTGGCTCGATCGGCGCCCCGTGGACGATCGCTTCCTCGCGGCGCTGCGGATCGACCCGATCCTGAACGCCTGGCCCGCGCCCGTGGACGCGTTGCGATCGTGGGGCTACCGGGTGAAGCCGGCCCTCGACCGAGGCTGCCTCGCCGAGGTCCGGCGGTTCCTGGAGGATTGGGCCGGGCGGATCAAGGCCCGCTACATGGCCGTCTCCCTGCCGCCGACGTTCCGCTTCCCCGAGGAAAGCCCGCGCGCGGCGCTCCTCGAGAAGGCCGTCCTGCCCGCCGCGAACGCCCTCGGCATTCCCTTCGCGATGATGATCGGCGTGAAGAAGAACCTGAATCCCGCCCTGCGGCTCGCCGGCGACGGCGTCGGGACGTCCGGAACCGAAGCAATCGAGGCCCTTTGCGCCGCCTTTCCGCGCAACCGCTTCCTCGTCACCCTCCTGGCCTTCTCCGACCAGCACGCCTTCTGCGTCGCGGCCCGGAAATTCCCGAACCTCCTGCCGTTCGGCTGCTGGTGGTTTCTGAACAACCCCAGCCTCATCGAGTCGATGACCCGGATGCGCCTGGAACTGCTCGGGCCTTCGTTCGTGCCCCAGCACTCCGACGCCCGGATCCTCGACCAGCTCGTCTACAAGTGGACCCACTTCCGCGAAATCTTCGCGCGCGTCCTCGCCGACAAGTACGAGGACCTCTCCAAGGCCGGCCGCCCCGCGACCGAGCCCGAGATCCGCCGCGACGTCGCGCACTGGTTCTCCGGCGCGTTCGAGGGGTTCCTCGCAAACACGCCGAAGGGGTAGCGCGAGGAAACCGGATGCTCACCCTCGACGCCTTCGAGGCGGAACTGAAGGCGGGGAAGGTCCGGCCGGCCTATGCCGGGATCGGGAACGACGCATGGATGCGGCGGCGGTTCCTTTCGGCCATCCGCGCGGCGATCGCGGACGGGCCGGAGGGAGGGGCGGCGCCGGAGACGATCCCGGGCAAGGAGGCGACGCCGGACCGGATCCGGCAGGCGCTGGGCGAGGGGCTTCTGTTCGCGACGCGGCGGGTCGTCATCGTGGAGGACGCGGACGCCCTCGTCTCGAAGCCCGACACGCTGCCGCCGCCGCCGAAGGGCGGGTCGGTGCTGGTGCTGCTCGCCTCGAAGATGCCGCCGGGCGGGCGGGCGCCAGCCTGGGCGGTTCGGCTCTCGCCGCCGGACGAGGACGCCCTGCTGGACTGGATCCGCCGATTCGCCCTGGAAGCCGGCGCGAAGATGCCAGAGCCCTCCGTCCGGGCGCTCGCCTCGCGCACAGGATCGGACCTCGCACGGGCCGAGAGCGAGATCGCGCGCTTGAGCGCCTACGCGGGCGAGAACGGCCGGATCGAGGCCGACGACGTCGCGCGCCTCGTCCCCCCGGACGTCGAGCGCTCGGCGTTCGATTTGCTGAAATCCCTCAACGCGCGGCGGGGCGCCGAGGCGCTGCGGTTCCTCCATGACCTCTTCCAGCACGGAATCGAGCCCGAGGCGATCCTGGGGGCGCTCGCCTGGCAGGCCCGCCAGACGCAGCGGATCCGGCTCCTCGCCGAGAACGGTGCGGACGCATCCGAGATCGGCTCGAGGCTGCGGATGCCACCCGAGCGGGCCGCCTGGCTCGTCCGGCAGGCGCAGGCCCTGCCGGCGGGCGAAATCGAGCGGAGGCGTTCGGCGCTGCTCCGGGCGGATTCGGGCTTGAAAGGCTCTCGCCAGGGAGGCCGGGGAGAGGCTATCCTAGAGGAACTCCTGGTCGAGCTAGGCGCCTAGCGAACGGGAGGCCATCAAACCCCGCGGGGGATACGAAGGAAGACAGCGAAATGGAGCAAGGCGACATCTACTGCCGGGAGTGCGACGTCAAACTCATCCAGAAGGACTTCGCGCTCAAGGAAGTGAAACGGATCGCGGGCAACTACTACTGCTGGAAGTGCGCGGCGAAGATCCTCGGCGAAGAGGAAAAGCCGAAGGCGCTCGATCCGAAAATCCAGCTGCCGACCTCGGGCAGGAACGTCCGCGGCAGGGGCGGGCGGCGCGGCAGCGTGCGCCCCGTCCGCCGCGCGGGCGGCGGCGAGGGCGACAGCGCCCCCCGCGCCCGGTTCGGCGGCCGGAGGATGGCGATGGCGCGCCCGGTCCGGACGCTTGGGTCGGGGATGCCCCGATACGAGGACGAGCCGGAGGAGGGCGTCGCGCCCGTTCGCGGCCGCCCGCAGATCCGCCGGGGCATGTCGAGCCTCGCCGGCGGGGTCTCCCGCAGGCCGGGATTCGGCGGCGGCGCCCGGCGGGCCCGGCTGGGCGGCGGCCGGCAGGCTTCCTTCGCGGCGGCCCCCCGGCGCGCGCCAAGGTCTGCGCCCTCGGACGACGGCGAGGGCGGCGAGGGCGGCGCGGACGGCGGCGAGGGCGGCGCGGACGAGGCCCCCGCGAAGGACAACAAGATGCTCTTCATCGGGATCGGGGGCGGCGCCCTGGTCCTGATCGTGGCGCTGATCCTGATCTTCTCGGGCGGCAAGCCGAAGAACCAGGGGAACACGAACACGAACACGAACATCTCGAGGAACACGAAGGGCAAGGGCGGAACCTCGACCGGCGTGATCACCGAGAACTACAACCGGGCGGCGGCGGCGGCGAGGCGCTATCAGAGCAGCCGCTCGCCCTCCGACTGGCAGGAATACCGGAAACTCGTGAAGAACTGCAACATCGCGGAAGTTGACAAGATCCAGTCCGAATTCTCCAGCCTCAAGCCTCCATAACCGAAGTCCGACGCCATCATGAACGACGAGACGACGAACCCGCCGGAACCGCAGGATCCCCCCGCGCCCGAAATCCCCGAAATCGGGGAACACTCGGGTGAAATCGGGTGCGCCCCCGCCGCCGAGAATCCGTCCGGGGAAGGCGCGCCGGCGGACGGCGCGGGCTCCCCCGACACGATCGAGGATCTTCCCGAATCGCCGGAATCGAGGCCCGAGGGCTCGGAAGGCGACGTCATCGAGGAAATCCCCGACGCGTCCGCCCCGGAAGCGGCGGCGCCGTCGAGGCCGAAGAAATTCACGTTCCGCCCGCCCCCGCCGCCCAGGAAGAAGTCCAACCTGGGCTTCATCATTTCCTTCGTCGTGTTCCCCGCCATGTTCCTGGCCGCCTTCTACTACATCGCCAAGCACCCGGAACAGGTACGCAAGTTCTGGCAGAACTTCGGGCTGTTCAAGGGGGACAACAAGCCGGTCGGCCCGAGGGTCATCGACCCGATCTTCGACATCGAGAAGGCCTCCCAGGAGGCGCGCGAGATTTTCCAGAAAGCGCTCGCGAAGGGAAACGACGAGGACCTCCTCAACAAGGCACTCGAAAAGGCGCAGGAGGCGATTGCCGTCGCGGAGAAGTGGAAGGATTCCTATCGGGACAAGCCGCACGCGATCTCGCGGCTGGACAGGGAAATCACCCAGTTGAAGACGGGGCTCATCCGCGAGATCCGATCGAGGATGCCCGTCTTCCCGAAGGCGCGGATCGAACGGCTCCGGAAGGAACTGGCGCAGGACCTCCCGTCCCTGCGCAAGGAATGCATCGGATCCCTAGAGGCCCTCCGACAGGCGCGGGACAAGGTCCGGGAACATATTTCGGACGCCGAGACCGGCATGATGCTCGCGACGCCGCCGAAGGAGAAAATCCCCGGCATCCAGGCGCAGATCGAATACTCCAAGGGATACCTGAAATTCCTGGAGGAGGCCGTCGCCAACCTGGAAAAGAGCCTCCCGCCGGAGCCCAAGCCCCCCGAGCCCCCGGCGACGAAGAACGGCAAGGGCCCCGACACCAAGGAACCCGAAGCGCAAGAACCGGAATACCTGAAGGAAGTTCGCGCGTTTCGTCTGGAC
>CAYHQZ010000219.1:0-6424 GCA_964358555.1 uncultured Planctomycetia bacterium | reverse complement strand
CGTCACTACTGCGACGCCTCGTACCGACCTCGCGTGGAAGCCATCGCGGCCGCGCACGCGAGGATGCCGAGGACGACGAACCCCCGCCGGATGCGCATGGCTCCCTTGTCGCCCGAACGGCCCGGCTGATCCATGCAGGGGGGCATGAAAAAGCGTTCATCCTCGGGCGCCTGCCGGCCGGCGGATTCCCGGTAGACTCCCGCCTCCCATGCCGCTGCCGTTCGATCCCTCCCGGGCCCGCGCGATCGCGGAGACGGCCCTCGGGGCCGCGCGTGCCGCCGGGGCGTCCTACGCGGACGTCCGGGCCATCGGGCAGGAGACCGAATCCGTCGCGGTGAAGAACGAGGAGATCTCCGAACTCGGCCGGAACCACGACTTCGGCTTCGGCGTGCGGGTCATCGCCGACGGGGCGTGGGGCTTCGCCTCGTGCTCGCGTCTTTCGGAGTCGGAGGGTCCGAGGATCGCATCCGAGGCCGTCGCGATCGCGCGCGCCTCCGCGTCGTGCCGCGCCGCACCGGTCGTCCTCGCGCCGGAGCATGCCCACCGCGCGGTCTGGCGGACCCCCTTCGAGCAGGACCCCTTTTCCGTGCCCGTCTCCGAGAAGCTGGACCTTCTCTTCCGGATCAGCCGCGCGCTGCGCCGCCGCAAGGAGATCCGCGTCGCCCACGCCGAGATCCAGCTGAAGCGCAAGCGCCAGATTTTCGTCAGCAGCGAGGGGGCGGACATCGACCAGTACCTGCTCCGCACGGGCGCGGGCTACGTCGCGATGGCGACCGACGATCAAGACATGCAGGCCCGATCGTTTCCCGCCTCCCACGGCGGCCAGTGGATGTGCCGCGGCTGGGAGCTCGTCGGCGAGCTTCGCCTGCTCGAGAACTGCGAGCGCGTCGCCGACGAGGCGACGGCGCTGCTCGCCGCGCCCGTCTGCCCGGCCGGGAAGCGCGACCTCATCCTCGACGGATCGCAGATCGCGCTGCAGATCCACGAGTCCTGCGGGCATCCCACCGAGCTCGATCGGGTGCTCGGGACCGAGGCGAACTACGCGGGGACGTCGTTTCTCACCCCCGAGAAGCTCGGCCGGTTCGCCTACGGCTCGCGGCACGTGACGATCACGGCCGACAGCACGATCCCCGGGGGCCTGGCGACCGTGGCCTTTGACGATGAGGGGGTTACGGCCCAGCACTGGCCGCTGGTCCTGGCCGGGACGTTCGCGGGCTACCTCACGTCGCGCGAGACGGCGGCCTCGATAGGCGAGCCCCGCAGCCGAGGGGCGATGCGCGCCGACGGCTGGTCGAGGCTTCCGATCATCCGGATGCCGAACATCTCGCTGGAGCCGGAGACGGGAACGCTCGACGATCTGATTGCCGACACCCGCGACGGGATCTACATGGAGACGAACCGCTCCTGGTCCATCGACCAGCGCCGGATCGAGTTCCAGTTCGGGACGGAAATCGCGTGGGAGGTGAAGGACGGCCGTCGCGGCCGGATCCTGAAGCGGCCCGTCTACCGGGGCAAGACCCCCGAGTTCTGGGGCGCCTGCGACGCGGTCTGCGGCCCCGGGGCTTGGCGGCTGTGGGGGGTCGGCAACTGCGGCAAGGGGGAGCCTCCGCAAACGGCCGAGATGAGCCACGGGGCGGCGCCGGCCCGGTTCCGCGGCGTCGAGATCGGAGGCGCCTCCGATGATTGAATCCGGCCGCGCGGGCGAGATCCTGAAGGAGGCCCTCGGGGTCTGTCGCGCCGACGGGGTGGAGGCTTCGCTCGCCGCCGAGGACTCCGCCCTTACCCGATTCGCCGACGGCCGGATCCACCAGAACGTCTCCCGCGAGGATGCGCTCCTGTCCGTCCGCGCGCGGGCGGGCCGGCGCATGGGCGAGTCCGAGACCCGCAGCCTCTCGCTCGTCGCCTACGCCCAGATGGCGACCGAGGCTCTCGAACTCGCCCGCTCGGCCCCCGACGAGCCCGATCTGCTGCCCCTTGTCGGGCCTTCGGAATTCGAGCCTTCCGAGGGCTTCGACCCGGCCGCAACGCTCTCGGCCCACCGCCCCGAGGCGAGGGCGGCGGCCGTCCGGGAGGCATTCGGGATTGCGCGCGCGGCCGGCCTTTCGGCCTCCGGCGCCTACGAGCAGTCCGTCAACTCCTTCGCGATCCAGAACAGCACGGGGCTTTCCGCCTTCCATCGCGGCTCGCGCTGCCGGTTCGTGATGACGGCGACCGGAGAAACGAGCACCGGCTGGGCGGAATCGAGCGCCTTCGGTCCCGGCGGAATCGATCCCGCCGCCGTCGCGCGCCGCGCCGTCGGGAAGGCGACGCTCGGGAAGGACCCGCGCGCGCTTTCCCCGGGCGCCTACGACGTGATCCTCGAGCCCGCGGCCGTGGCGGGGCTTTTGCAGTTCCTGGGCTTCGGCTTCGATCGCCTCGCGGTGGAGGAGGGCCGATCGTTTCTGTCGGGCGGGCGCCACCGCCGGATCGGCGGGCCCGGAACGACGCTGCGCGCCGATTTCTCCCACCCCCTGCACCGCGGCGCCCCCTTCGACGGCGAGGGCGTGCCGCGCCGCCGGCTCTCGCTCATCGAGAAAGGCGACGTCCGCGAGTTCTTCTGCGACCGCCGGACGGCGCTCCGCCTCGGGGTGCCGCCGACCGGCCATTCCCCCGGCGGCAGGAGCGCCTACGGCGCCCTTCCGGATCACCTCGTCCTCGAGGGCGGGACCGACACGATCGAGAGCCTCGTCCGCTCCACCGACAAGGGATTGCTCCTCACCCGCACCTGGTACGAAAACTGGCTCGATCCCATGGCCTGCTCGATCACCGGCATGACCCGCGACGGGGTCCTGCTCGTAGAAAAGGGCGAGATCGCCGGCGGCGTGAAGAACTTCCGGTTCAACGAAAGCGTCCTCGAGGCCCTCGCGCGAGTCGACGGCGCCACCGCCCCCGCCTACGCCGAAGGCATCGTCTGCCCGGCGCTGCGCATCCGCGACTTCCACTTCACGGAAGCGACGGACTTCTGACGGCGAGCGGCCCGCGATGAATGCAGGCCTGCGCGATGACGGCTATTTTTCAGGTTTCGGCGAGGGAGAGGATTTTTCCTCCGCGAGGAGGGACGCCCAGATTGCGAGGAGGTCGCGTTTCCGGTGGAAACCCCGTTCGGAAATCAGCCGGAGGGCGCGCTCCGTGCGTTGGCGTTCGGATTTTCCCATTCGGGGAAGGAGATTTCGGATGTCCGAGAGGTCTTGCGGACGCCGTGCGTCGTCGCGCGCGAGCACTTTCAGGGCAACAAGGTGGCCGGGCCGGGCAACCGGGGCTGACAGGCCCTTGACGATCTCGACGGGTACGGCCTGCCGGACGATTTCTCTTTCAATGCCGGAGGAGGCGAAAAGGAGGTCCACGATGACGCCCTCGGCGGAACTCCCCGGCGGAAGCAGGCGCGCGGTGGCAAGACGGCCGGTTTCCTCCTGCTCGACTACGGCATGAACACGGTAGCCGTGCCGTTGCAGGCGGTGGATGAGCTGTTCGGCCTCGCGATCGCTGGCTACCGCCACGCCGACGTCGATGTCCCTGGTGAACCGGGGCTCGGCATGGACGGAGACGGCCAGGCCTCCCAGCAGGGCCCAGGCGCATCCTTCCCGCTCGAGGTCGGCGGCCAATCGTCGAAGCGTTCCGAAAAGCTGGTTCACGGGGCCAACCCTGGCCAGGCGCGCACGCGGCCCGGCGAGTCTCCCGGTTCGGCATCGGTCCGCCGGTGAAGCCACTCGATCAGGAGGGCGTCCACCGAGTCGTCATCCATGCGCGGGTGTTGTCGGCGGATCTGCTGATGGCGCATTCCGACCCCTGCCTCGAAGAGATCGAAAGCGAGGCGAAGGCGCAATGCGCGCGCATCCGCGCCTCGGACTCTCATGCAAGTATTATACGTCCGTCGCTGCAATCCTCCTCCCCGAGAAGGGCGGGGCGGGACCGGCGCCTTGACGCGTCCATGAACTAGACTAGACTAAGTTCATGGTCATGACGAACATCCACGAGGCGAAGACGAATCTCTCCGCCCTTCTCCGGAAGGTGGAGGAGAAGAACGAGGTCGTCATCTTGTGCCGGAACGGCAAGCCCATCGCGGAAATCCGTTCCGTGGCCAAGAAAGGGGATCCGTTTCGGGTGAACCCGGCCTTGAGACCCATCAAGATGGTCGGAGACATGATGGAGCCTCTCTCGGAAGAGGACTGGCCGGAGGACGCCCGGTAGATGCTTCTCCTGGACACCTGCGTCTTGATCTGGATGTCCGACAGGATGTCACGGCTTCCTCTTTCGGCGCAGGAAATCCTTCGCAAGAGCGAGAACGACCTGTTTGCCTCCTCCATCTCCGCGTTCGAGGTCGGCACCAAGGTCCGGCAGAAGCGGCTGGAGCTGCCGTCGCAGCCGCTGGAGTGGTTCGAGCGGCTGCTCGAAGGGCGCGGAATCCGGGAAATCCCCGTGACGGGCCGGATCGCCGCGGCGTCGGCCGCGCTGCCGCTCCATCACCGCGACCCCGCCGATCGGATCCTCGTCGCAACCGCGATCGAGCACCGCCTCGCGATCCTCTCGCCGGATCCCTTCCTGCGCGCCTATCGCGGGGTCCGGGTCGAGTGGTAAAGAGGCTTTGGCCTGCCTTCCCGCGGCTTTACAATCCCTTCCGCCCATGCCCATCCAGAAAAGCAAGAAGATCTGGCTCGACGGGAAGTTCGTGCCGTGGGAGAAGGCGCAGATCCACGTCCTTTCCCACGTTGTCCACTACGGCTCCGCGGTGTTCGAGGGGATTCGCTGCTACAAGACCCGGCGGGGGCCGGCGATCTTTCGGCTGCAGGATCACGTCGAGCGCTTCTACAACTCGGCGAAGATCTACCGGATTCCGCTCGCCATTCCGGCGTCGGCGTTCTCGAGGGCCATCTGCGATACGGTCCGGGTGAACGGGCTTTCGGACTGCTACGTCCGGCCGTTCGCCTTCCGGGGTTTCGGGGAGATGGGGGTGAATCCGCTCAAGAATCCGGTGCACATGGCCATCGCCGCCTGGCCGTGGGGGCGCTACCTCGGAGATCACGGGATGGAGCACGGCATCTCCGTCTGCGTGACCTCCTGGAGCCGGCTTGCCCCGAACACGCTGCCCACCCTCGCGAAGGCCGGGGGCAACTACCTAAACTCCCAGCTCGCGAAGCTCGAGGCCCTGCGCGGCGGCTACGACGAAGGCCTCGTCCTCGACGTCAACGGCTTCATCAGCGAGGGCTCGGGAGAGAACGTCTTTCTCGTGCGCAAGGGCGGCCTCTACACGCCCCACTCGGGCAACTCGATCCTGCCCGGGATCACGCGCCACGCCGTCATCTCGCTCGCGAAGGATTTCGGGATCACGGTCCACCAGCAGTCCATCCAGCGCGAGGGGCTCTACATCGCCGACGAGGTGTTCCTGACGGGCACCGCCGCCGAGGTGACGCCGGTCCGCGAGGTGGACGGGATCGTCGTGGGCAACGGCAAGCGCGGCCCGATCACCAAGAGGCTCCAGGACGCCTTCTTCGGGATCGTGAGCGGCGCCTCCCCGGACGCGCGCGGCTGGCTCACCTACGTCTGAAGCAACCCGGTAGGATTCGCGCGTGTTCCGCATCCTCTTGAGTTGGAAGGCGCCGCTTCTGCTTGCATTCCTGGGCCTCGCGGCTTGGGCCGCCTGCGAGGCTGGCCTCTTCTGCAAGCCCGAGCCGCCACCGCCGGCGACCAAGCCCGCTCCGACTTTCCTGGAGAAGTCGCCATTCGACGACGACTGGCGCAGTCCCTGGAAAGCGGGCTTCCTCGGCATCCAGGTCCCGCCCGAGGCGGCCGAAATGAACAACATCGGCGCGGAGCTGGCGAACCAGGGGAAGCTGAAAGAGGCGGCGGAGAAGTTCCACGCGGCGCTTGTGAAGGCGCCGGGCTATCCCCTGGCGCTGCAAAACCTCGTCGTGGTCCTGGCCGACTCTGGCGATCCGGCCGGCATCCGCGAGGCGACGGCGCCCTGGCATCGGCCCTCGAGTCCGGAGGAGTTCGCGACCGCGAGGAGCCGGTTCGAAGCCATGGGCGCCGCCGCCGAGGCGCACGAGCGCCGGCTCGTCGCGATGGCCATCGTGGGCGCCTATGAGGCAAAGAAGGATTTTGCCAGCGCCTTCAAGGCGCTGACGCCTCTTGCAGAACGCGAGACGCAGAGCAAGACGCTGCCTCGCCGGATTGCGGTCCTGGCCGACAAGGCCGGCCTCTTTACCGAGGCCGTGGACTGGTCCGAGTCGGCGCTGGCGCGCTCCTGGGACCAGCCCGACATGATCGCGATCCTTCGGAGGATTTCCGAGAAGGACAAGCCCGAGAAGGAGACGAAGCGCAAGGCGGCAAAGTTGGTCGCCCGCTATGAGCTGCGGAAGAAGACCGCCGAGGGGAAGCTGACGCCCGA
>CAYHQZ010000218.1:0-6493 GCA_964358555.1 uncultured Planctomycetia bacterium | reverse complement strand
TCCCCGTCGCATCCGAGAGCGTGAACACCTTCTCCTGCGTAAGATCCGCCTGCCAGCGACCGGCGGCGGTCGCGCGCTGGAGGAAGATCGCGCATCCGAAGAGCAGGAACGTCGCGGCCAGGATCGAGGCGGCGTGGGCGCGCAGCCGGCCGGAGAGGCCGAACCGCCGGCCCGCAAGGGCGGCCAGCCAAAGCGTCCGCACGCCGAGCCGCTCGGACTCCAGCGCAATCCCCGTCAGCCACAGGAGAAATCCCGTCGCGAGGACGAAATAGGCCGCGTCGCCGGCATCGAACAGCCCGCGGGCGAGATTCGTGAGATGGGATCCGTGGGAGAAGACGGCCGCCGCCTCCCCGAGGCGGGCCCCGGCGAGGAATCCGAACGGATGGATCTTCGAGAGCCAATCCCCGGCGGCATCGAGCGAGGAGATCGTGACGGGCACGGACAAGAGCCACAGCGAAAGCCCCGCCACGGTCCCCGTGACGGCCGCGACAATCTGATCGCGCGTGCACGCCGAAGCCAGGCCCCCGAGGGCGACGCAAAACCCCCCGAGGACAAAAACGCCCGCGTAGCCGCAGAGCATGACGCCCACGTCAGGCTCCCCAAGAACGAGCAGCGAGACCGGCAGGGGGAAGGTGAAGAGGAGGCAGAATCCGATGAAGGCCCAACCGGCGGCAAACTTGCCCGCGACGGGCACGACCCGGCCCACGGGCAGCGTCAGCAGCGTCTCGATCGTTCCGGTCCGGCGCTCCTCGGCCCACAGGCGCATCCCGACGAGGGAGCCCAGAATCGAGAGGATTGCCGGCTGCTTCTCGAAGAAAGCCCGGAGGCTCGCCTGGTTGTCCCGGAAGAGATCATAGAAGACGAAGAGGAACGAGGAAGCCAGCAGATAGGCGATCGCGACGACGCTTCCGAGGGGCCCCACGAAGTAGGCCGCAAATTCCCGGCGGAAGACGGCGCAAAACCCCCTCATGGCTTTCCCTCCCCGTCCTTGTGGTTTGCGGTTTGAGGGTTGAGGTTTGAGACGTCCTCCGGATTCGAGCCTTCCCGGATCAGCGCGAGGAAGACGTCCTCCAGCGCGGGCTTGCGGACGGCGAGCTCGCAGACCTCGAAGCCCTTCTCCTTCGCCAGCGACCCGAGGCGCGCGGCCGCCGCGGCGGCGTCGCCGGGCGCGCGGACGACGAGACGCACGATCTCCCCCGAACGCTCCGGCTCGGACTCGACGCGGAAGCCGGAAAGGGCCCGGACGGCCGCCGCCGGATCCCCCCCGCGGGCGCGCACTGAAAATGAAATCCTGGCGTCGGGCTCGGCCTTCCGCCGGAGCGTCTCGAAGGGGCCGTCGCCCACGATCCGGCCGCGATGGATGAGGATGGCCCGGGTCGAGACGGCCTCGACCTCGGCGAGAAGGTGCGTGGAGAGCAGGACCGTCCGTTCGGCCCCGAGTTCGCGGATGAGCCGCCGTATCTCCTGCGTCTGGACGGGGTCGAGCCCCGCCGTGGGCTCGTCGAGCAGGAGGACCGGGGGATTGGCGAGCAAGGCGAGAGCGAGGTGGGTCCGCTGGCGGTAGCCGCGGGAGAGTTGGGAAACCGCGAACTTGCGCCTAGGCACGATCCCGCAGCGCTCGCAGACGGACCCGACGGCCGCCTCCACCCCGGAACGCGGAATCCCCTTCATCCGCGCCCCGAACCGCAGCAGGTCCTCGACGGTCATGTCGGCGTAGAGCGGGGCGTTCTCGGGCAGGTAGCCGACGCGCCGGCGGACCTCCAGGGGTTTGTCCAGGACGTCGAAGCCCTCGACGAGGGCGGCGCCCCCCGAGGGCATGAGGTAGGTCGTGAGAATCCGCAGCGTCGTGGACTTCCCGGCGCCGTTCGGTCCCAGGAATCCCACGACCTCGCCCGGCCGGACCGAAAACGAAATCCCCCCCAGCGCCGCCGTCGGCCCGAACCGCTTTGAAAGGCCCCGGACTTCGATCATTGGCGGGTCATCTTACCGGGAATGCGGGATCCCCCAAAAAAAGATGAGAACCGGACCGCATGGTTTAACCGCCTTCGGGGAAAAGCGGTTCCGGCGATTGTGAGCGGCGAAGCCGCGCGGGCGGGCGCACGGGGAATGAACCGGCGGACGTATCTTCCTTTACGGAGCCGATCCCGCCCCATGGACGCTGTACGCCCGGTCCGGCCGTGCCGGGCCGCCCTCTGAAAGGAGAACGCATGCGCTGCCTTCCGTTCGCCCTTTTCCTCGCCGTGATGTCGCCGGGCCTCGCCCCCGGCGGCGCGGCCCCGACCGATGCGAAGCCGCCGGTCGAGGCCGTGGCCGATCTGAACGCGGATCTCTTCCTCGGCAAGTTCGTCCTCATCGACAACGTGACCGTCTGGCCCGTCTACACGAAGAAACCCGTCGAGGCGATTCCCGACAAGGATTTCCTGCCGCTCGCCGAGGCGCAGGAGAAGAAGCTCGCCTTCATCCGCGAAACCGGCGCGCCGTCGGCCGCGCCGAACGTCCCGGCGACGCCGAACGCCCCGGTCCAGCAGGTCGTGGCGCAGGCGGACGTGGGCGGCCAGGTGAACACGCTCGTCATCGAGAACAGGAGCGACCGGCCCATTCTCGTCCTCGCGGGGACGCTGCTGAAGGGCGGCAAGCAGGATCGCCAGGTCGGCCAGGATTTCATCATCGCCGCGGGGAAGACGGTCCCCGTGGACGCCTTCTGCGTGGAACACGGCCGCTGGACGGCGCGCCGGGAAGGCGCCGCGACGGCGGGCCAGTTCCAGGCCCAGAAGAGCCTCGGCAGCGCCGGGGTCCGGGGCGCAGCCCAGTTCAAGGGCGACCAGGGCGAGGTCTGGTCGAAAGTGGCCGAGGAGAACGTGAAGGCCGGGAAGTCGCCGTCCTCCGGAACGTTCCTGGCGACCGTGGACGAAACGGACAAGGAAGCACTGGCCCGGCGCGAACGCCTGAAGAAGGCGATTCTCGACCGCTTCGGGGCCCTCGCCAAGGAACCGACCGCCCCGCTGGGGCTCGCCTACGCGGTGGACGGGAAAATCCGCGAGGTCCGGACGTTCAGCCACCCGAGGATCATGGAACGCTACGTCGAGACCCTCGCGAACACGATCGCCCTCGAGGGCGACCTCGCCCAGCGCGAGGCCCTCGCGAAGAAGCAGCCCATCTTCGACAAGCCGGCGGACTCGGCCCTCGTCACGGAACTCGTGAAGACCGGCGACGCGGCGAAGGCGGAAGAAAGCAAGAACAAGGGCGACAACCGGATGCTCAAGCGCTCGGGAGAATCGCCGAAGGCCGGCAAGGTCCACAGCAACCAGACCTACGAAGACGACAAGGCCCCGAAGCCCGCCACCGGGAACTGGTACGCCGAGTAGAACCCGGCATCGCGCCCCTCCCCCCCCCCGGCAGGGGCGCCGCCGCCCTCCCGTTACGCCCCTGTTACGCCCCCGTTACGCGCGGGGCTCGCCGGTGGCATCATGATAGGAAAGGAGGACCCCCGCGAAGGAGACGCCCATGAACCGACCGACACGCACCCTGTCGCTGCTCGCCACGCTCTCGATCCTCGCCCTCGGCGCCCAGGCGGATCCGGAGTCCGCCGGCGCGCTCGGGCCCGATCTCTTCCTCGGCAAGCCCGTCGTCGCGGAAAACGTGACCGTCTGGCCGGTCTACTCGAATTCCGCTGCCGAGCCGCTGCCCGACCAGGACTTCATCCCGCTCGAGGAAGCCCAGGCGAAGAAATGGGCGATCGTCCGGGAGACGGGCGCGCCGAACGCGGCGACAAGGGCCGCACAATCCCGGAACGCCCGGCCCGCGCAAAACCAGCCCGTCCCGAACCTGCCCGCGCAGAATCCTGCCCCGCCCGTCCCGAATCCCCCCGCGCAGCCGGAGCCGCAGAATCCCCCGGCCGACCCCGGGCCGCCGAATCAAGCCGTCCCTCCGCAGCCCCGGGCCGAGCCACAGATCCCCGTCCCGAACCCGGCCGCCCAGCAGATCGTTCAGGCCGACGTCGGCGGGAGCGTCAACGAGTTGGTCATCGAGAACGTCGGCGAGAAGCCCATCCTCGTCCTCGCAGGAACCGTCCTGAAGGGCGGCAAGCAGGACCGGCAAATCGCGCAGGACTTCATCGTGCCTCCGAAAAAGACCGTCCCGGTCGGTGCCTACTGCATCGAGCACGGCCGCTGGACGGCCACCCGGGACGGCGTGGAAAACCAGGGCCTCTTCCTCGCCCAGAAAAGCCTCTCGAACGCGGACGTCCGCTTGAGCGGGCAGTACAAGGAGAGCCAGCAGGAAGTCTGGTCCAACGTCGCCGCAACGAACGGCGCCCTCGGGAACGCCCCCGCCTCCGGAACGCTGCTCGCCACCATCGAGGACGGCGACAAGGATGCCGTCGCCCGGCGCGCGCGGCTGCAAAAGGCCGTCCGGGAGCGCTTCGAGGCGCTCGCGAAGGAGCCGAAGGCGCCGTCGGGCCTCGCCTACGCCGTGGACGGCAAGGTCCGCGAGATCCGCACGTTCACCCATCCCCGGGTGTTCGCGCGCTACGTCGAGACCCTCTCGAACACGATCGCCCTCGAGGGCGACATCGCCCAGCGCAAGGCCGTCGCCGCGAAGGCCGCCGTCTTCGACAAGCCCGCGGAGGCGAAGCAAGTCACTGAACTCGTCCAGGCGACGGCAAACCTAAAGGAGGAGCAGACCCGCAACCGCGCCGGGAACGACGCCCGCTTCCGGAAGGGCGAGAAGGCCTGGAACTCCGAAACCCGCGAGTCCCCGAAGGCCGCCCCCGCCACGAAGTCCTGGGCGCAATGACGGCGCGCCCCGGATCCGGCTTGCGCCAAAACCCGGAGCGCCGCCCGAAGCTCCGTCGCGGCCGTCCGGCCGCCGATCAGCCCTTCGTCCGAGTCGCGTTGTAGGCTTCGAGCTCGGAAACCTTCCGGAACGAGAACTTGTAGCCCGCGTAGATCGCGAGTCCGTAGAAAAGGATGTCCATCGCGCTGGACATGGCCTTCAGGATGTCGACGGCAACGGAAGGGTTCTGGAGCACCTTCGAGAGGACGTCCGTGAAGGCGATCCCCGCCTTCTTGGCCACGATCCCGCAGCCCGACAGGATGTTGCCCAGGACGCAGCCGATGAGGGCCAAGGCGCCGCCCGTCACCCCGAAGACGTTGGTGACCCCCTTGCCCAGGGTCCGGACGGAAACGCCCACCAGGGCCCCGATGCCAATGGCCATCCAGCCGATCTGGTATTCGGTCGCAACGGTGACGCCCGCCCACAGGCCGGCGCCGACAAATGCGGCCACGACGCCCCCGATCAGGGCGAGCGGCAGGTTCTGCTGGGATTCCAAGTGCGCGATGAACGCGCGGGCCTTCGCCGGATCCACCTTCGACGCCCCCGGCCCCGCCGCCGCGCCGCCGCCCCCCGCCTGTTCGCCTGTCGCCACAAGATGCTCCTTTCGTTCGCCTGGGTCCGTCAACGCCGGGCCCGATCCGGACCGGACCGTGCCCGGCACACGGGCGGACATCCTACACGATGGGATTCGGCGGCGTTTCCCGCCAGCACGCGAAATCCCTTTACCCCCGCCACCGGTATAGGAAGATGGGAACCTGCATGAGGGACCCGGGGATGGATGCAACCGACGAGGAACTGTTCTCGAAAGGGAACGAGGCCGCCATGACCGTTCTTGTCCGGCGCTACGAACAGCCGCTCTTCCGGTTCCTCTTCTCCAGGACGCGCGACGCCCACCTCGCGGAAGACATCTTTCAGGAAACCTTCCTGCGGCTCCACCGATCCCGCGGCTCCTTCCGGGCGGGATCGCCGCTGAAACCCTACCTCTACCAAATCGCGCTGAACCTGGCGCGGGATGCGCGGGCGAGAATCCGGAACCGCCCCCCCGCCGCCTCCATCGAGGATCCACCGACGGCGCAGGAGGAGCCACGCGCCGAAGCCCCCTCCCCCGCGGAGACGGCCGCCGCGCGGGAAGCCGGCGTCCGGATCCGGAACGCGATGGAGGACCTGCCGGATGCCGAGAGAACGGTCGTGGACCTTCGGGTCTTTGTAGGGCTCTCATTTCCGGAGATTGCCGAAATGACGGGCGCCCCGATCCCCACGGCGAAGTCGAGGATGCTCTACGCCCTGCGCCGGCTCCGCCCGGCGCTGGAGGCCTGCTTCGAACCGGGAGGATTCCCATGAACGAATTCCGCTCCGAAACCAACCGAGACGGGTTCCCCCCGCCCGAGCCTGCCGATCCGTCGGCCGCCCGCCGCGAGAAAATCCTCGCCTTCCATCTCGGCGCCCTGGACGACGCCGAAGCCGAAAGAATTCGCAGGCTTCTCGCATCCGACGCCGAATGGAAGGCCTCCGAGGCCGGGGCCCTGCGGATGCTCGAGGGCCTCGCGATGGAGGGCGGCGGGCCTTCGGAGGCGCCGGCGGGCCTCGCGGAGCGGACGATCGAGCGGCTGGCGGAAGAGATAGGAATCGAGGCGAAACGATCCTCCCGGAAGATCCGCGT
>CAYHQZ010000217.1:0-6530 GCA_964358555.1 uncultured Planctomycetia bacterium | reverse complement strand
CCCAAGGCCGTGGCGACCTGTCGGAGCACGGTCCAACGCCATGAATTCGTCTACCTGCCGTGGACCGTGCGGAGACCGGGAGCAAGAGCCGAGTCCCCACCCCGAGCCCGTGCTCGGGTTTCAGAGCCGACGGAAAATCTTAGGACTTGCCGCTTTTCCCCTCGTAGAACGCCTCGTGCGCCTTCTTCAACTCGGCGATGAAGGCGGCCGCGTCGATCTCGCCCTTGAAGAGGCGGTTGTTCGCAGGGTGCAGGACCCGTTTCGTCCACTCGGGAACGTCGCGGCCGATTCCGCCCTTTTGCGGGACGAAGACCTTCGCCTTCGCGAAGATGTCCGACTGGGCCTCCAGGAATCGCGGTTGCGGCGTGCCCCGGACCGCGGACGGATCGCCCTCGGCGACGAGGGCCTTCACGTTCGTCTCGCTCGTCGCGAACTGCAGGAACTTCACGGCGAGGGCCTTGTTCGCGGCGTCCTTCGGGATCGCCCAGCCGTTGAACCAAGCCTCCGCGACCTCGAATCCTCCCTTTCCTCCATCCACCTCGGGAAACGGGAACATCTCGAGAGCCACCGGGCCCGCCGCCTTCTTCTCGGCGGCGAGAATGGAGGGCTCCATCTCCTTCGGCAGCCACGCCCCGCAGAGCATCATCGCCTGGCGCGCCGTGATCCAGCCGTGCTGGGCGCGGGGAAAAATCGAGCCCTCGTAGCCGTTCTGGAAGAAGCCCTTCTTTACGATCTCCTCGACGCCGGCGGCGGCCTTCAGGAAATCGGGATCGTCCCAGGCGACGCCATCGTTCTTCGCCGCCTTCAAGAACTTCTCCGGCCCAGCTGACCGGATGGCAAGCCAGCAAAACCACCAGTCGTTGTAGAAGTCCACCGTCCCGTCGGCGGCAATCGGGGCCTTGCCCGCCTTTTTCATCGCCTCGCAGAGCGCCAGGAACTCCGCCCAGGTCTTCGGCGCCGAAACCCCCGCGTCCTTCAGCGCCTTCGAATGGCAGAAGAACCCCGATGTGTAGAGCGATCGCGGCCAGAGATACGCCAATCCATCGTGCTTCGCGAGGGCGAGAGCGGCGGGCTCGAAGCGAAGCGCCCAGGAATCCAGGCCCATGATGTCGGAACCTTCCGGCCGCTCGTTCATCGCCCCGTCCAGCGGCTCGAGCACCCCTTCCTTCGCCAGCTGGATCATCGTCTGGTCGTCCTGATCGATGAGGTCCGGCGGCTTCTTCTCCTGGATGGCGCCGCGCGCCATGGTGAGAATGTCGCGCCCCTTCCAGGAAATCTCCACCTTCACACCGGGATTGGCCTTCTCGAACCCCTTCGCGACCTCCTCCATCCACCGCGCCAGCGGCTCCGCCTTCTGGAACATCGACCACACCCGCAGCGTCCGCGTCCCTTCCGCCCCCGGCGCCGGCGCGTTTGCAGCGGTGACCCGCGGGGCGGGAAGGAAAGGGAGGAGGCCGGCGAGGAGGGTGAAGAGGATGCCGTTCATGAAGGGATTCTATCTACCCCGTAGCGTCGTAGGGCGACCCATGTGGTCGCCCGTGGAACGCGACGGCAAACGTAGGGTTTATCCCTGCCGTTGCCTTCCGCCGCGTTTCATCGTAAGATGGCCATCCAGATGGCCAGGAGGGTTCCATGACGAAGCAATACTCGATTGCGGAGGCGAAGGACCATTTCGCGAGCGTCGTCCGCCAGGCGGAGGCGGGGACGGCGGTCGAGGTGACGCGGCGGGGCAAGTCCGTGGCCGTCATCCTCTCGGCCGAGGAATTCGAGCGGCTCAACCCCGAAGCGCCCTCGTTCCGGGCGCTGTATTCGCGCTGGCGGGAGCGCGTCCAGCGGGAGGGGTGGGGGTTCGCCGAGGATGCCTTCAAGAACGTCCGGGACAAGTCCCCGGGACGGAGGTTCTCCTGGTGAGCCTGCGCTATCTTCTCGACACGAACGCGATCTCCGAACTGAACCGGGAGCATCCGGACCCTCATGTGCAGCGGAAGTTCGACGAAAACGCGGGCTCCCTCGCGGCGGCGACGATTTCCTGGCACGAGATGCTCTACGCCCTTCGTCGGATGCCGGAATCCCGCCGCCGCCGGTCGGTCGAGACCTTCCTCTCCGATTTCGTCCGCCCGTTCTTCGTCTTCCTTCCCTATACCCTGGAAGCCGCCGCCTGGCACGCGGACGAGCGCGCGCGGCTCGAGGCGGCGGGTCGGATGCCGCCTTTCGCGGACGGCCAGATCGCCGCCGTCGCCGCGACGAACGGCCTCGTCCTCGTCACCGACAACCTGCGCGACTTCGCCCACTTCAAGGGACTCCGGGTGGAGTCGTGGAAGAAGGGATGACCCCCGCCGCCGCTACGGCTTTCGGTAGATCGGCAGGTATCGGTAGTAGATCTCGAGGCACATCACCGACATCGCCGTCGCGTAGACGTCGCCGCCGCGGTTGCGGCCCCAGATGTCGGGCTCCGCGCTCCAGGAGCCGGCCGCGTCGCCCTTGGTCCGCTGGCGCGCGATGAGGGGGTCGCGAAGCGCCCGGTTCCACGCGGCCCAGTTCGCGCCGCCCATCTGGAACTGCGCGAGCGTCGCGTAGTAGGTGTAGTAGAGGTTGTCGAGGTCGGGGCCGCGCTCGGTGAGGATGTCGCTGGCGGCGATCATCCAGCGGTCCTCGCGGCTCCAGCCGAGGACCTGGAGGCTCGCAAGCCCGATGGCCAGCGTCGCGAGGGTGTCGCCCTCGCCGCGCTCGCGGGCGTGGACGACGTAGGAAATCCGGGGATAGGCCTGCGAATCGCCGGCGCCCGCGGATCGGAAATGCCGCTCGACCCGCCGGAACACGTCGTCGGGGACGTCGACGCCCGCAGACCTCGCGGACTTGGCGGCGAACAGCATCCAGCCGGTGATCGAGGTGTCCGAGCGATCGGCCCCCGGGTCGTGGTAGTCCCACCCGCCGAGGACCGTCTGCTGGCTTCGCAGGAACGCCATCGCCTTCTTCACGGCGTCGTCGTCGCCGCCGTCCATCGCGAGGGCCTCCGAGAGGGCGAGGGCGGCGATCCCGTGGCTGTAGTTGAGCCGGCTCACGGCGCCCGCCCGGTCCTGGTTCTTGCGAAGCCACGCGAGCGCCCGGTAGACGGTCTCCTTGTAGGGGCCGCGGGTGGCGGTGTTCCCGCTGCCGAGGAAGGCGAGCACCGCGAGGCCCGTCACGGCGACGTCGGTCTCGCTGTTGGATCGGCCGTTGAACCGGCTCGCGCTCCACTGGCCGCTCGATTCCTGGTGCAGCGCCAGCCACCGCAGCCCCCTCGCGACCGCCGCCTCCGAGGCAGGCGACCCGCCCCATTTCAGGACGGCCTGCTGTCGGCCGGTGTCGCTGCGGATGCCAAACGGGGTCTTCGGGTTCGGTGCCGGTGGAATCTCCCGCGGAACGGAGGGCGTCGGGGGAAGGATCGCCACGGGAATCGAGGGGGCGGACGGAGGGAATTCGATCTCGCCAAACTCCACCGCCTCGAGCGGGGGCCGTCCAGGCCGAGCGGCTGGGGGAGGGCCGTCGGGGGAAGGATGATGGGAGCGTCCGGTTCGTTCACCTGCGGCGCCACGGGCGGCTCCGGCTTTTCGACCGTCGGGTCCGGCCGCGCCTCGACCTCGGTCAGGTTCGCGGGCGCCGGAATGGGTTCGGAAAGATCGTCTCCGACCTCGGGTGCCGGAGGGGCCATCCGCAGAGCGGTGAGCGAGACATCCGGAGCCTGGAACTGGGCGAGCAGGAGGATGGAGAACCAGAGGATGAGCGTCCCGTGGAGCATCAACGAGGCCGCAACCCATGGAAGCCGGAGCAGGGAAGCGCGATGCCGTTCGGCAAAGCTCGCGGTCCGGCCCCAAAGGCTTCGGAACGGCTGGGCAACGCGATCCAGGAGGATCGCCGCCTCGAACGGGATTCTCACGCTCTGTCCTTGGAACGGAGTCGGCAAGAAAAGGGGATGGACTAGCCGGCCTTCGGGGTTTCCTGCGGAGCACCCGTTGGAGGCCTGGATTCGGCGGAAGCGTCGATCCGGACGTTGTCGTCGATGTCCTTCATGCCCTTCTTGAACTCCGTGATTCCCTTGCCGAGCGAGCGCGCCACCTCCGGCAGCCTGCGCCCGAACAGAAGGAGGGCGATGATCAGGATGACGATCATCTCCGGAAAACCGATGTTCATGCCTTCCTCTGATGCCTTTCCCCGCCCGGGGATTCAGTGTAACCGAAATCGCCGCGAGGGGAAAGGGCGATAGACTGGACGCATGGCGGCATCCGAGTCGCTGGTCGAAATTCCGGGGGATCCTCCGATCTTCGGGATTTTCCACCCTGCAGGCTTGGTCCCCGCAAAGGCGGCCGTCCTTTGGCTCCACGGGTGGTCCGGAAACCGCCAGGGCCCGAACCGTCTCTTCGTGGATCTTGCCCGGGAATTGCCAGGGGTCGCGAGCCTCCGGGTGGACTTGCCGGGTCACGGAGAAACGCCCGCGGGCGCCTCCGGCGTCACCGTCGACGCGATGATCGAATCGGCGGTCCGGGCGGCCGCATTCCTGCGCAAGCATTCCGGCGCCTTCCGGATCGCCCTTGCCGGTGTCTGTTCGGGCGGCAACGTCGCGATGGGCGCGGCGACCCTGGAGGCCCCCGAGGGCCTGATCCTGCTGTCCACCCCGCCGTTTAGGGAACAGCGCCAGCGGGGTTCGACGGCCCGCCGGCGGTTCCGGGTCCTTCTCGCGCTCGCCGGTCGGTTCTTCTCCGGGGGGTGGCGAAGGCTGTTGCGGGGCGAAGCGAACATGCGCGCGGCGGCGAGGTATGTGAGGGGGGACGCCCCCGGCGAGGGCGATCCGCGGGACTCGGCGCGCGACATTCCGAAGGCCCTTTCGGGCTTTCGCGGCCGGGTCTTCCTCGCCTACGGCACTCGCGACACCGAATCCGAGAACGGCCCCGAGGCCTTCGAGGCGCTCTTCCGCGGAAAGGGCTGCGACGTCGGCCGGATTTCCATCGAGGGCGCCAACCACAACTTCTACGATTTTGATTGGCGCGAGCGGTTGCGCTCCGAAATCGGCTCTTGGCTGGCGGACGTTGACAAGTTCCCGCGAAACAATTGACAGCGGATCCATCCTTTGTTAGAATCCCTCAACCGATTGGACGCAACTTGGCCACCTGAAAGAAGTTGGGGATGGGCACCGTAATCCTCTGTCTTCCACGCAAGGATCGTTTCTCGACCCTGCTGGAGTTTTATTTCCAGCGAACGAAGATAGAAACCGAAGTCGTCACTTCCCGGGCGGACTTTTTCCGGAGCCTCGTTCCGAGCGAAGTCTCCCTCGTCATCCTCGACGCCCTGATGCCGGAGTGGTCCCAGATTTCGGAGCTCCTGAAGTGCGATCGCCAGACCTCCGGCATCCCGCTCGTCGTCCTTTTTCCAAAGGGGCACAAGCCCGGAAATGCCGAGGAGTTCATTGTCCTCGGGGATGAGCATCTCGAGGAGCCCTTCGAGGTCGGATCGCTCCTGAAGATCTCGATGTCGCTTCTGGAAAGCCGACGCAACGGGAATGCCGTCGTCCAGCAGGTCGCCTTTCACCTCTCGACAGTGGAAACCCACCTCGATCGCGCCAACGAACTGGTCGGCCAGCTCCTCAAGGGCGCGGGCATCTCCGAAGGGGAGGAGGGGATGCTCCAGGAGGCATTCCGCGAGGCGCTCGGGAACGCCGCCCAGCACGGCAACCTCTACCAGGCCGACAAATTCATCAAGGTCCTCTTCCGTCTCGAGAAGAAACGAATCGTGATCGTGGTGACGGACCAGGGGCGCGGATTCGATCACCAGAAGTTCCTGGAGCACGCCCGGAACGACGACCCCCTCTCGAAGGCCCGCGAGCGCTACCAGGAGGGCCGGATGGGCGGCCTCGGGATCATCATCATGAACCGAAGCCTCGACGAGCTGCGCTACAACGAGCAGGGCAACGAGATCACGCTGATCAAGAATCTTCCCGTAAAATAAGAGTCCGAAGTTCTACCGCTTCTTGACGAGCTTCAGGATGTTGCCGCCGCGCGGGTTCACCCGGATCTCGAAGGCGTCGAGGCGTTCGCGGCAGATGGGGAACGGCGGCGGCGGGGCGACGCCGTTCAGGGGGCGGCCGAAGTCGACGATGTGGACGACAAGGGCGTCCTGGGAGCGGGAGAAGTAGACCTGGATGCTCTGTGCGCCGTCGCCGCCGTAGGCGCGATCGATGACCGCCTGGATCGCCTCGGCGAGGGCGTCCCGGAGGGCCTCGGCGGAGAGGTCGGGAAGCAGCATCCGATGGGCGATCGAGACGAGAAAGGCCTGGAGCCCCTCGACGAAATCCGCCTGGCTCGGAATCGTGACGCGGATTGGCGAGGCGAAGGGCGGGGATGCCGAGCGGACGCTGCCGTCGGAATCGACCTCGATCGCCGCAAGACAGCGGGGGCAGTGGTAGGCGCCGACGGAGGAAATGCGGAGATTGACGTGGCAGTGGGCGCAACGGACGGACGAAGGGAAGGCGCCGGCTGGAATCGCGGGCGAGGTTTCGA
>CAYHQZ010000216.1:0-6590 GCA_964358555.1 uncultured Planctomycetia bacterium | reverse complement strand
CCCCCCCCCCCCCCCCCCCCCCCCCCCCCCCCCCCCCCCCCCGTGCCCGGTTTATGCCCCCGACGCAAAAGTTCTAACCTACCGCCCCGCCCCGAGAAGGTCGCGGTAGACCTTCTCCGTCGCCCCCGTGAACGCCTCCAGCGTGAAGCGCTCCCGCAGCAGCACGCGTGCGCGCTCGGCCATCCGCTGCGCGCCGCGGGGATCCTCCAACGCCCGCCGAAGGGCGGCGGCAAGCGTCGGGGCGTCGCCGTTCGGGACGCGCATGCCCGTCTCGCCGTGGCGCAGCAGTTCTCCCATCCCGCAGCCCTCGGTGGCAATCACGGGCACCCCGGTGGCCATCGCCTCGAGCATTGACAGCGAAAAACCCTCCCACAACGATACGAGGACGAAGAGCGAGAATTTCGGATACCACGCGGCGGCATCCTCGACCGCTCCCGGCCATTCGATCCGATCGGCGAAACCTCGGCGCGCGGCGAGCCGCTGGAGGTGGGCACGCTCCGGGCCGTCGCCTGCGAGGATGGCGCGGAAGGGCGTAGAGCCCGCGCCCTTCAGGATGGCGAGGGCCTCGATCAGCAGCGAAAGCCCCTTCTGCGGAACGAACCGCCCGACGGTCCCGATGACCGGAACCTCCGCCTTCGAAGGCCCCACGGGCGGGAATTTTTCCAGGCGGATCCCGTTCGGGATCACGCGCATCTTTGAACAATCCCGCAGCAGCCCGCGCTCGACCATCCCCCGGGCGTCATCCTCGGAAAGCGTGATCACGGCGTCGAAGCGGTCGCAGAGCGAGCGCTCCACGCGAAGATAGAAAGGGCGCTGAAAGGGGCCGGCGCCCAGGTGCAGCGCCAGGCCGTGCGTCGTGTAGACGACCCTCGGGCCTTCGCGCGCCGGAAGCGCGCGGGCGACGAAGAACGCGGCGCGCGTGCCGTGCGCGTGGACGAGGTCGGGGCGGATCTCCTCGGCAATCCTCCGGAGCTCCCGCGCGGCGCGGAACTGGATCCGCCGCGACATCATGTCCACGGGATGCACCAAAGCCCCCGCGGAGCGGAAGCGCTCCGCAAACGGGCCATCGTCGCTGACCGCGACGTGGAATTCGTAGCCATCCTTCGGCAGGCCCGTGATGAGATCGAAAACGTGCTGCGGCCCGCCCCCGAGGGCGGCGGAATTGATCGCATGAAGGACGCGCGTCCGCCGCGCGCCGCCCGCCGGTTCGTCCATGGGATATCCGGGGCCACATGATAGCCGCCCCCTCCCTTGGCCGCGCGCGCCCGGAGCCGTAGACTGATGGGTCCTCGGGTCGTCCTGCGGCTCCGCCGGTCGAAGCTGGTGTAGCTCAATGGCAGAGCATCGCATTCGTAATGCGAAGGTTGAGGGTTCAAATCCCTCCACCAGCTCGGATCCCATTCACATGAATTTCCAGGCGATTCGGCACGCTTTCGGTCCATCCGCGCTCCTCTCGGCCCTCCTCCTCGCCGGCTGCGGCGGGGGCGGGGACGAGACCCGCCGCGATCGGGAGGCTCGGCTCGCCGCCGAAGAGTCCGCCGAATCCGCCCTCGGGGCGCTGCCGGCCCGGATCGCTTCCGACCTCCACGCCGCGGCCGCGCGCTTCGAGGCCGCGGGGCTTTCCGACGTCGCGGGGAGGCTCCGGGGCGAGGCGGGGACCGAACCGCCCCCCGCCGCGGCCGCACCCGTGCCGGCCCCTCCCGACCCCCCCGAGCCCCCGCCGGCCGGCCCCCCCCTTCCACGCCGGACGTTTCCGCTGGTCCATCCCTTCGTGCTCTCGCTGCTCCTGGCGGGGGCTCTTTCGTTCGCCGCGGCGTTCGCCTTCCGAAGGCGGCCGCTACCGGCCGACAAGGCCCGCTGGCCCACGCTCCGGGGCCCGCTCGCGGCCGGGACGTTCGCCTTCGCGATTCTCGCGGCGGGCCTGCTCCACGGGGCGCTCCTGCGCGAGCGGATCTCGGGAACGGCGTTCGGGGCCGCCCTCGCGATCGGGGCCTACCTGGGCCTGCTCGCCGCGTTTGCGGCGCTGCGCCGGCCCCGGACGATCGCGGCCGGCCTCTCGGGGGGCGCGGCCATCATTCTCGCCGCGGGCTCCATCGCGGACCGGGTATTGACCCCGGAGCGGATCGCAAGCGAAATCGCAAGCCGCACGGGGACGGAGGCGCGACTGGAGAGGATTTCCTGGGAGGGCGGATCGACCGTGCGACTCGAAGGCCTCCGGATCGGGCCGGACGATCACCCCGCCCTCCGCTTGCCCTCCGCGCGCGCACGCCTCGATCTCGACGCGCTCCTCCGGGGCCGGCCCTTCCCCGCGATCCTCGAAATCGACGGCGGCGAGGCGGACCTCGACGCTCTCGGGCGATTCCTGGACCATTCGGGCGCGGAGGAGGCCATCCCGACCCCGTTCGAGATCCGCCTCGAAGACTTCCGGCTCCGGGGCTCCGATTTCGGCCCGCTCGGGGAACTGAAGCGCGTCCAGGGAACGCTCTCGGTCGGGCCGAAGGAAATCTCGTTTCGGAACCTCCGCGGCCAGCCCCGGCAGGGCGGGCAGGTCTGGATCCAGGGCCGGATCGATCGAACGTCCCAGCGCGGGACGATCGCGCTTCGGCTCGAGGACATCCCGGCGACGGAGAGCGTCCTGGAGGGGGATTCATTCCTCGGCCAGGGCCTCCGGCTCCGCGGGACGCTGTCCGCAACGGGCGCGTTCCCCGTCGAGATCGGGAAGAAGGCCCCTGCGCCGCTCACCGGGCGGATCGAGGATCTCTTCCTCTACATGCCCGAACTCGGCGCGCCCCTGGAAGGCGGCCGGGCCGTCTTCAGCCGGACGGTCTCGGAGGGCCGGTTCCGCCTGGAGAACATGCGGATGGCGGGCGCCCCCGGCTCGCAGATTTTCACCGACGGACGGACGGGTGGCGGCGGGTCCCGGGTCGAAATCCACGCGCGCGCCCTGCCGCTTGCGAGCGCGGCGCGGGCGGCCGGGACGGCGCTCGACGTGGACCTCGAAGGCACGGCCGACATCGAGGCCGTCTTCGCCGGTCCCCCCGGCGGGTCCGGCGTTCTCGAGCGCGCGCTGGTATTCCCGCGGGACGCGATCATCCGCTTCCCGGGGATCGGCTCGCCCATCGAACGAATCCGCGGAACGCTGGCCATCGGGCCCGACGGGGCCACCGTCCGGGTCCGGGAGGCGGACTTCGCCGGCGGCAAGGTCGAGGCCCTCGTCCAGCGGGCCGCCCGCCCGGGCGATCCGGAGGGCGGCTTCATCCGGATCCGCGGGGTCCGCCTCGAGAACCTCGCCACGACCTACAAGGCCCGACACGCCGGGACGCCCGCCGCCCCCGAAGCGGCCTCCGGCGCCAAGCGCCCCGAGACCCTCCAGGGCACCCTCGACACGACCCTGCATCTCTCCAGCCTCTCCGGCCCCGCGGGCGCCCGCGGCGAGGGCGTCGCCCGGATCCGCGGCGCGCGGCTCGCACGCCTGCCCCAGATGCTGCGCATCACGGACCTCTTGAACCTCCGCTGGCCGAGCGAGCGGACGGAGCCCGACCAAGCGGACGTCCGGTTCCGCCTCGAGGACGGACGAGTCCGGATCCTGTGGCTCTCGCTCGTCGCCGACCCCATCCGGATCGTAGGCGAAGGCACCATCGAGCCCGACGGCCGGATGAACCTCCTGCTCGCCGTCCGGACCCGCGCCCGGATCCCGATCCTGGGGCAGCTCGCGAACCTCGGCCACTCCCTCTATCTCGTCCAGGTCACGGGCACTCTCGACGATCCGAAGAGCGAAATCGCCACGAAGGCGATGTTCGCGCGCGTCGCGGGATGGATCACCGGCTCGGAATAGCCCCGCCGAAGTTAGAATCCGGCTCCGGAAAAATTCCGGCCGCATGCCCGCCCAAAAGCGCCTGGTCCTCGCCACCATCGATCAGGACGAGCGCCCGGTCTCCATCCGGACGCTCGGCGCCTACGCCGAAACGCTCGGCGTCGAGGTTGCATTGCTCGTCCTGCTGAAGCCGTTGGCCCGGATCGGCCGGCCCGTGGAGTTCTCCGATCCGGAGATCCGCCAGATCGCAAGCTTCCTGGAATCGCGGAAGGCGACGCACCTGGGGTTCTACCTGATGACGGCGAGCCTCAAGCCGTACGCGCTCCTCGCGAAGGCCCTGCGCGCCGCCGGATTCCGGGGCGTCATCCTCGCGGGCGGCGTCCATCCCACCCTCTGCCCGGAGGAATCGCTCGTCGAGGGGGCCGACTTCGCCGTGCAGGGCCCGGGCGAGCTGCCGCTGAAGCTCCTCCTGGAGGGCGCGGAAAGCGCCTCGATCCCGGGCCTCGTCTGGCGGCGGGAGGGAGCAATCGCGGTCAATCCCGTCACGGATGCGCAAAAGATGGATCTCGACGCCCTGCCCTTCCCCATCTTCCGCTTCGACAAGGACCGGGTCCTCGTGGACGGCCGCCTGCGGCGGCTCTCCTGGCGGCTGCACCGGAAGCACGCGACCTGGGGCGGACGCTACTACGACGTCGTGACCTCGCGAGGCTGCATCTACCGGTGCGCCTATTGCTGCAACCTCTACGGCTCGCCGGTGCGCAGGCAAACCGTGGACCGGGTGATGTCGGAGCTCAAGTCCGTCCGGGCGCGCGAGCCGCGGGTCGCCGGCCTGAACTTCCATGACGACAGCTTCTTCGCGGGCTCCGACGAGTGGCTGGAGGCGTTCTGCGCCCGGATGAAGGCCGAGGTGGGGCTTCCCTTCATCGTCCGGATGATTCCCCGCTACGTCACCCCCGAGCGGATCCGCAAGCTGAAGGACGCGGGGATGGAATACGTGACGATGGGGCTCGAAGGCTCCGATCGGATCAACAAGACCCTCTACAACCGAAGCGAGACGGCCGAATCCTACATCGAGGCCGCGAAGGTCATCCTCGGCGAGGGGGTCTATCTCTCCACGGACATCATCATCCACAACCCCTACGAGCGGGAGGAGGACCTCCGGGAAATGGCCGAGACGCTCAACGAACTGCCCCGCCCCAACTGGGGCGTCGTCTCGCTCTCGCTGACCCCCTTCCCCAACACCCCGCTCTACCGGCGCTGCGTCAAGGAGCGGTCGCTCGATCGATTCGCCACCGACGCCTACGACTCGATGCTGATGCCATCCCGGGAAGAGGGCTACCGGACGCCGAGGTTCTGGCTGCTCCTGAACACGCAGGTCCTCCCGCGGATTTCGATGGAACAGGGCCGGAGGCTCATCCGGGCGGGGCCGGGAGATCGGCGGGCGATCCAGTCAGTCGAGCGGGTTGCGTCGGCCATCCAGCGGACGAAAGCCATCACGACGTGGATGCAAAGCCGGACGCCGCGGCTCTATTCGTTCCTGGAGGGCGTCTCCCGCCTGCTGACCCGAAGGGTGCGGCGGTAGTCATCGATCTTTTTCGTTGGGGATAGAAACCGGGCACGGGGGAGGTGCGGGGACTCGGCTCTTGCTCCCGGTCTCCGCGCGGTCCACGGCCGGTAAACAAATTCATGGCGTTGGACCGTGCTCCGACAGGTCGCCACGATCCGAGCCCCCACACCTCCCCCTCCTTGTTTCTCGGTTCCAGGAATACACGAATCGACGCCGCGATGCCGCAATCATGACGCTGGACGCAAGCGTCCAATCATCCCCGCGCGAACGTCCGCTCGCAGGCGGCGACGACGGCGTCCGCATCGGGCAGGATGGAGGCCTCGAGCGACGTGGACGCCGGGATCGGGACGTCGGGAACCGCGACGCGCGCCACGGGGCCCTTGAGGGCGGAAAAACAGGTTTCCGCGACCCGCGCCAGGACCTCGGCCCCCACGCCGCCGGACATGGGGCTTTCCTCGACGACGACGGCGCGGCCGGTCTTGCGCACGCTCGCGGCGATGGCATCGCCGTCCAGGGGCTTGAGCGTCCGCAGGTCCACGACCTCGGCGCTCTTCCCCTTCGCCTCCAATTTTTCCGCCGCTTCCATCGCCCAGCCCACCGCCCGCCCGATGGCGAGGATCGAGACGTCCGTGCCAACGCGCGCGATTCGCGCCTTGCCGATCGGCACGAGGTGCTCGCCGGCCGGGACCTCGCCCTTCACGCCGTAGAGCAGTTTCGGCTCGACGAAGAGGACCGGCGAGTCGTCCCGGATCGCGGACTTGAGCAGCCCCTTCGCGTCGGCCGGCGTGGAAGGCACGACGATTTTGAGCCCCGGGATCGGCTGGAAGAGCGTTTCCAGCGACTGCGAGTGGCTGGCCCCGTAGCCCCGTCCCGCGCCCGACGGCGCGCGGATGACGAGCGGGACGTTGACCTGCCCGCCGTAGATGTAATGAAGCTTCGAGGCCTGGTTCAGGATCGGATCCATCGCCAGCGCGATGAAGTCCATGAACATGATCTCCACCACAGGCCGGAGCCCCGAAGCCGCCGCCCCCACCGCAAGCCCCACGAACGAGTTCTCCGAAATCGGCGGCTCCACCACCCGCTTCGACCCGAACCGATCCAAAAGCCCCTTCGTCCCCCCGAACGCCCCCCCGGAAAGCCCGATGTCCTCCCCCAGGAGGAACACCGCAGGGTCGCGCTCCATCTCCTCGCCAAGCGCCGCCCGAATCG
>CAYHQZ010000215.1:0-6601 GCA_964358555.1 uncultured Planctomycetia bacterium | reverse complement strand
ACCCCTGGAGCAGGAACTTGTTCGCGACGTTCGAGAGGATTCCGCCCAGGTCCACCGTCGAGAACCCCGCCTCGATGGTGTCCTTCCCGAACGCGAACCGCATGACCTCCCGGGTCTCGCGGAAGGAGCGGCCGGTGTAGCCGTTCGCCCAGGCGGCTTCGAGCAGAAGCTCCTGCAGGCCGATCCCGCCCCGGAACTTCTTCCCGGCCTGTTCGAGGACCTCGTCGCAGAAGTGCTTCTCGGGGTTCTCGATCTTCGCGGCGATGGCGCAGGCGGCCTCCAGCAGGACGCCCGTCACCTTGGAATCCGAACCCGCCTGGACGGCCGGCGCCTTCGGCCGATCGGCGCGCAGGACCTCGAGTTCGGAACGGGTGACGTCCCAGCGCTCGCGGATGGCCTTCGCCTCGATCTCGGGGTGCTTGCCGGCGCAGACCTTCCGGACCGCTGCGATCCGCTCGACCTCGACGGCCGCTTCCTCCCGCATGCCGGCGGTGAGGTCCGGCGCGGGTTCGGCCGCCTTCACGCCCGCCGCCTTCGGCTCGTCCGTCTTGGGTTCCACCTTGGGGGCCACTGCCTCGACCGCCGCCACGCCGTCCTTGCCTTCAACGGGGTCCATCGACTCCTCCTTTGCCTCGGCGGCAGAGCCGCTTCCGGCTGCGGCATCGCCGCGCTTGTTGGCGGCCACGCGGGCGCTCGTCGCGCCGTCGGCCCCCAAGTCCACGAAACTGATTTCTCCGAGAACGCTCTTCCGGACGACGTTCAGCGGCCCCGCCCACTCGCGGCCGTTGACCACCGCCTTCTGCCCGTCCTTCACGAACTCCGCCTCGTCCACCGACGCACTGATCGAGGCCTGCCAGGGGAATCCGTTCCGAGACGAGGCCACGACCTCCTTCGCCGCCGCGGTGTCCCGCGACACGACGCCGTTCGCGGTCAGTTGGCCGCCCTCGGCGCGGATGGCGTCCGTGTGGCCCACGCCCTGGGCCGCGTCGTGGCCCATTCGGATCGGGCGGCGCTGGGAAGGAATCTCCATCCCGGAGAGATCCACGACGACGGGGTAGCGCCAGCCGCCAAGCCTCATCGGGGCGCCCGTGTAGGCGACCATGGAAAAGCGCGGCAGCCCCGCGGGCTTGCCGTCGGGACCGGCGGCGTCCAGCCAGACGGGCGCGCAGGCGAACAGAACTTCCTTGGACATTGCGTTCATCTCCCAATCACCGGCACAAGGCCGGGGCGCGAACCTCGCCACAGGACGTTCTCGGCATCGGCCGAATCGGACTCGTCGGCGGGAGCCGGCGCCGGCGCGGGGGTAGTGCCCACAGGCGCCTCGACGGAAAGGCCGAGCGACTTCATCAGCGCCACTTCCTTCGCCCGCTGGCGGATTTCCGCCTCCCAGTCCCGGCCACGCTTGGCGTATTCCTCGGCCAAGGTCGTGGTGTTGTTTTTGAGGCGCGTCTCCTGGGCGTTGGCCTCTTTCGCCGGGTCCACATGCTCCTGGCCGTCCCAGAACCACTGATGGTCGATGGATGCGCCCAGCCGCCGGAGCGGCGCCGGCAGGAACTCATCCACCAGAGACGCCTCGTCAATCCAGGCCGAAAAGACGCGGTCCAGGACGACGGACTCGATGGCGGACTGCTCGACGCGGATGGACTTGAAATAGGTCTGATGGTCCAGCCGGCCGGAGGCGTAGTTGTAGCCCGACGAGTTCGCGGCGGCGACGTTGTAGGGGATGTTCAGGCAGCGGGCGATCTCGTTCAGGATTTCCCGCTTGAACTCCGCATAGGTCGTCGAGGGCTGCTCGGCGTGGGTCTGGCCGAGCTTCCAGCCGCCCGGCATTACGGTCGCCATCCGCTTCTCGAGCTCGATCAGATCCATCGGCTCGAGGGAGTCCGTCTCGCCGTTGGGCGGCGAATCGGTGTAGATGACGAGGGCTACATCCGCAGCCGCCTCGGCCGCCGCGATGACGGCGAGCGTGTAGCGGCGGAGCTGCGCGAAAAGGGGGAGCGCGGGCGTGATCTCCGGGATCCCGCGCGCCTGTCCCGGCCGGTCGGCGCGAAAATAGTGGAGAACCGAAGCCGCCGGGATGCGGTCAAAATCGTTGTCCCACAGCGGCCCCGCCGACCCCGGGTGCTGGCGCAGGACGTGGTAGGTGATGGGATTGCCGGAGGGGTCGAAGACGATCCCGTCCACCCCCTGGGTCGTAGGCATGAACAGCCCCGGGCTGGTGACCTGGTCGGCCTCGATGAGGCGCAAGTCCAGCTTCACCGGGGTGTTGAGGCGGGGGTTGCTCGTGAGGATCGCGAACGCCTCGCCGTCCACCGCCTTCGCCATCCGGATCGTGCGGAGCTTTTCCGGAAGGCCGACGGCGGCCGACCAGGCTTCGAAGGCCGCCTCGACCTTCCGGTTCGCGTCGGCATCCGAGGTGAGCATCTGAAGCCGCGGCCCGGTGCCGACACAGTCGTTCGCGAGGGTGAGGACGATGCCCTTCGCATAGGAGTTGTTGGCGGTCTCGTAGCGGGCGCGGTTCCGGAGAATCCGGCGAATCTCGGAGGCATTCGCGGTGTTCGGGGAAAGGCCATCGGCGTTCGCCCAGTGGCGGCGGTTGTCTTCCGTCGTGGTCGCGGCGTCGTAGCGGGCGCGGATCGGGAGCCTCATCCTCCCGAGGGGCGCGCCCCTTACCTGCGGGGCGGCCCCTCGTCCGAGCCAGGCCTTCAGCCGTGCGAACATTCAGTCGGCCCCCGGGGGAACGAGTTTTGCGAACCGAATTCCCGCGCGTCGGCTCTTGGCGGCCTTCTTCGATTCGAGGTAGCGATCAGCCTCGATCTGGTCCTTCAGCGGATGCTGCTCGACGCTTCCGGAGTCGCCCGTGGCCTTCGCGGGAGCCTGGGCGTTCTGCCGGATGGTGTTGTCGAGGTTGTCTTCGTTCAGCATCGTCGCTCCAAAAAGAAGGCCGTTCGTGCGGTTCCCGGAGGACATCTCCGCGACCAAAACCACGCGGCCCTCTATCTGTTACTTGCCGCAGAGGGGGTCGATTGCTGAGCCTTTTTCGCGCAAGGTCTACCGGTAGACATTTCCCTAGAAAAAAACTTTTTTGTGGACTGCTTTAGGTTGATATCGAGAGGTACTCAAGTCGGCGGGGGGAAGGACTCAAACTTCGAGCGCCTCAACACGAGGAAGATTGCAGGTGGTATCAAAAAGAGCTCGGCCGAGATAGAATGCTTTCATGAAGATGACTCCCGGTCGGCGTGCGCTGGACAAGATCTTTCGACGCCGTAACAGATATGAAATCCCAGATTGGCAAAGGACGAAAGTGTGGGATCTACATAAGAAGCAGAGCCTGATCGATTCGATCCTGCGCGGGTGGAAACTCCCAAAATTCTACTTTGTTAAGACAGCCGAAGATGAGTACGAGGTTGTCGATGGGCAACAACGACTTACTGCGATTTTTGAATTTTTCAGCGATGAGCTACCATTATCCACCGAATCCACTCGAGATTTCGGTGGCCCTGTATATTCAAAGCTATCAGAAAAAATCTCAGATGCATTTGACGACTTCGAAATCGAATACGATGAGATTGAGGAGGCAGAGGATGAGGAATTGAAAGCCTTCTTTCAGCGCCTCCAACAAGGCCTTCCATTAACAAGTAGTGAGAGGCTTAATGCAGTGCATAGCAAAATGCGTGATTTTTGCAGAAAGACGGCTGATCACCCTTTCTTCAAGGAGCGCATCTCTGTGCCCAATACTAGATACGCGCACTTCGACACTATAGCTAAGGCAACGGCTATTGAAGTCGAGGGATTAGATGCCGGGCTCAGATTCGATGAAATCAAGAACGTCTTCGACGCACAGCGTAACTTCTCTTCAACTTCGGCAGTTGCCAAGCGATTGCAGGCGGCGTTGGACTTTCTAGATCGCGCCTTTTCGCCAAAGGCGGATTACCTCAAAAGCCGAACGCTCATTCAGTCTTTGATTACCCTGACATGTCGCCTTGTGGATTCCAAGGGGACAAATGGTCGCGAATTGGAATTCCGTACATTTTTCGAGCGCTTTGCATCAGATCTGACTTCCCAGGTCGAATTGGGGCAGCGAGCAACTGACAATGATTACTTGAGCTTCCAACATTCCATCAACGCGAATATCAAGGGTGGTGCTCGTCGCCGGCATGAGATCCTGATCCGGAAATTATTCCTTCTTTCGCCTGCACTAGCTGACGTCTTCGACCCAACAATTGTAGCCGAAGCGGGACTCAAGAAACGAGTGCGAGAAATTAGCGAATCCATCGTTGGGTTGGTAGCAAATCTGAACTCCATGCATGCCTCGCAACGAGGTGAGGACCTTTTCAAGGCGACTAACAAAACATCACAAGCACTAGCACGGATTAGTCGTCCGATATCAAGCATTGAAGATTATAAACGGCTAATCGACGATTTATATTGCCTATTCTGGGAAGGCCCCGGTACCAGATTGACAAACCAACCAAACTCTTTTTCTGATATTAACGACCTTCGAACATACCTACGTCACGACGTTGATCACGGAAAACCCGGCAAGGTGCGATCAAAGAACAAGAAGTTGGGAGCCGTCTTTGTAAAATACGCTGGTAGCGGAACGCCCGAGACGCTCGCACCCGAAAAGTTTATTGTAGTGCAGTCAGCACTATTGAGTTCCATTGAGCAGGATCTCGGAAAGCTATCTACCGCGGGTTTCGTTGCACAGCCGAACAAGGCTGTTCAACAAACGAGTGGATCCACTCCACCAAACCCATAACCGGCAGATTGTAATAACCGAAGAGTTCCTTCCTTTAAGCCGGAATTTGCTCACGGCTTCGTTGCCATCTCGCACGTTGTGATCCTTTTCCCGCAATAACGGCATTCTCGGCGTCGAATAATTCGTCCTCCAGGCAAAGATCTGGTATAGAGAACGCGGAACTGCCTGCAACCGCAGGAGATACATTCAAGCCCTCGTTTCTCGGAAATGTGCACCGGCACCTGGGGGACAAGCGACACCTTCTGCCGCGCCATGGAAATATCCTTCATCGCCCCCTCCTTCCCTGCATAGCCGAAAGGCGAAGTCTTCCGCGAGGCTTCTCCCGGGCATCAGTTCCCGCCAGTACCGCGCCGAGGACCGACGCCCCGACAGCGCATCCGACGACGCCGTCCAGCCAGTGGTTGTCCTGTGCCTCCGGCCGGAGTTTCCATTCGTCCACGACCCGCCCGCGGCCTTCCGTCTTCACCCGATACTCGGCCGTCAAATGCTCCGCAAGCAACCGATGCGCCTCGGGAGAGCGGCCAAAAAGTGAGAGGCAGCCTCTGTCTCCCATCGCGCCTGCTAGCCTCGTATGGACGAACGTCTTCCAGTAGTTCGCATCGAAGAGGACGTGGCGGATCGCGCGCTTGCCTCGCACGCTTGGGAGGCGCCAGTTCAACCCCACGCGGTCGCCCGGGCGTTTCGCATACTCGTGAAACGGTTTTGACCCTGCACCCACGAACCGCCCATGCGACGGCAACAGCACCGCTGAATAAGTGCTCTGCCGGCAGAACTGGTAGACGACGTCCGTGGACGTTCCCCAGTTCGCATCGACGAGGCAAAGGCCGACGCGCATCTGCGCGCCGTCCTCCCGGGTCCACTCCCGGGCAAGGAGCTGGCCCGCTAGCGTCTCGAGCCCGGTGTAGATGGCGCCCTCGAGACCTGCGCCCTTCGCCGCCAACTGCAACGTCCGCTGAGCGTCCCGGAGGGTGAAGTAGGCGCGCTTCTGGTCGGGGTAGGTGCCGTAGTCGAGGACGTAGCCGGTGAAGTCGTCGTCCCAGCCGCAGACGACCCAGAACAGCGCTTTTCCTTGCACGTCCACGAACGCCGTCAGGTGCGTCACCCCGATCGGCACCTCGCCCCTGCGGTAGCCGTTCAGCTTGCCCGCTATCTGGTCCGCGGAGAGGAGGCCCTCGTCCTCGATGCCCTTTTCCGGGAGCGGCTCGTTCTGGTATTCCGCGAAGAACGCCGCCTCGTCCTGGAGCTTCAGGTTCATCGCGTGCTGAACTGCGCTCGCCTCGTCGTGGTTGAATCGCTGCGGCCAGGCGACTTCCGCCCCTTCGTCCATCGCCTCCTGATTTTCCCGGTAGAAGGCCGTGGCCAGCCGCAGGTCGCCGTGCATCCGGAGGCTTTCGCCCCGGACCTCGGCGTACTTCGCCCAGAGCTTTTCGTCGGAAGGGAAGCGGTAGACCATCTTCGTCCGCTCTCCGTTCCATTCCGGGTGTTCTTCCAGGTCGAGAATGCTGTCCGCCATGTCGCCCGGACGGATGACGGTGCAGGGCATGATCCCGGAAATCTTCTTCCCGGGGCCCGCTAGCCCCAGGATCGCACCGGCCAGGAGCCGCTCCCGCGTGGCGCACTGGGAAAGGCTCCGTGCGGATTCATCCGTCTGCGGGTCGTCCAGGACCACGAGCGACGGACGCACCGTCTGGCCGTCCGCGCGCTTGTACTTCATCCCCCGGATCCGGCCCGTGATTCCCGCGACCTTGATGATGGCGGCGCTCGCCTGCGAACCCGGGATCGAGGGCAACACCACCTCGGTCGCCGTCCAGCCGATGTGCGTCCGCTCGCCCTTGAAGA
>CAYHQZ010000214.1:0-6663 GCA_964358555.1 uncultured Planctomycetia bacterium | reverse complement strand
ACAAGGACGAAAGCGTCTCCCCGGCCGGCAGCCACAAGCCCAACACCGCCATCCCGCAGGCCTGGTTCAACAAGAAGTTCGGGATCCGCCGGCTTTGCACGGAAACGGGCGCGGGCCAGTGGGGCTCGGCGCTGGCGTTCGCCTGCCACCTCGTGGGCCTCGAATGCAAGGTCTTCATGGTCCGCGTCTCCTACGAGCAGAAGCCCTACCGGAAATTCCTGATGCAGGTCTGGGGGGCCCAGTGCATCCCGAGCCCGAGCGACGAAACGAACGCCGGCCGCGAGATCCGCAAGCGCATGCCCGACACCCCCGGCAGCCTCGGGATCGCAATCAGCGAGGCCGTCGAGTCGGCCGTCTCGGACCCCTCCGGCCACACCCGCTACGCGCTGGGAAGCGTCTTGAACCACGTCATGCTCCACCAGACCATCATCGGCCTCGAGGCCAAGGCGCAGCTCAAAATCGCGGGCGAAGGCGCCCCCGACACCGTCATCGGCTGCGTCGGCGGCGGGAGCAACTTCGCGGGGCTGGCCTTCCCCTTCGTCGCCGACAAGATCGCGGGCGCGAAAATCACGATCATCCCCGTCGAGCCCGAGGCCTGCCCCACGCTCACCCGCGCCCCCTACGCCTACGACCACGGCGACACGGCACGCCTCACGCCGCTGCTCCCGATGCACTCGCTCGGGCACACCTTCGTCCCGCCGGGCATCCATGCCGGCGGCCTTCGCTACCACGGGATGGCCCCGCTCGTCAGCCAGGCGGCCGTCGAGGGCCTCATCACGCCTCGGGCCTACCCCCAGCGCAAATGCTACGAGGCCGCAATCCTCTGGGCCCGCACGGAAGGGACCATCCCCGCCCCCGAAACGAGCCACGCCCTGGCGTGCGCCATCGAGGAGGCGGAGCGCGCCCGCGAAGAATGCAAGGAGCGCGTGATCCTCGTCAACTTCAGCGGCCACGGCCTCCTGGACCTGGCCGGCTACGAACAGTTCCTCTCGGGGCGCCTCCAGGACGCGCGCCTCTCCGAGGACGACCTGGCGAAGTCGCTTTCCGCCCTTGAAGGCCTGCCGAAGCCGCCCTCGCGCCGTTCCGGCCGCTGGCCCGCGACCCGCGCGGGCGGATGACGGCTACGCGATCGGCGAGAGCGTCTGCAGCCAGCGCAGGTGCGACAGCAGTTTCTCGAACGAGACGTCGCCCTTGCGGGTGAGGCAGAAGACCTTCGTCCGCAGCCGCTCCTCCTCCTCGGGCGAGAGAGGAAACCCCGTAAGGACGAAGATCGGGACGTCCACCGTCGCCGTGTACGTCTTCAGCCGTTCGGCCGCCTCGAAGCCGTCCATCCCCGGCATCCGCAGGTCGAGCAGGACGACGGACGGGGGATTCGCGAGGGCCATCCGGAGGGCCTCCTCGCCTCCGCCCGCCTCCTCCGGCGCGTAGCCGGCGCGCGCCAGGAAGGCACAAAGGACCTGCCGGACCTCCGGCTCGTCGTCCACGACGAGGACCCGGGGGGCCTTCTTGCCCGGCATCGGGCGGATCCGATGGAGGGCCTCCAGGAGTTCGGCCGACCCGACGGGCTTTCGCAGCGCCTTCACCGCCTCCCCGGCGGGCTTCGGGACGCCGCCGTCCACGGTGAACAAGAGGCACGGGATGTCGCGGATGGCCGAATCTCCCCAGAGCGACTCCTGCATCCGGAAGAAGCCGGTCCGCTTCGGCATGTCGGCGTCCATCGCGATGGCGACGGGCCGCCGGACCCGCACGGCCTGGGGAATCTGGTCGGGCTTGGCGATGACCTGAACGTCGTAGCCGTTCTCCCTGAAGAGTTCCGTCAGGCGCCCGGCAGCCTCGGCCTGATCCTCGAGAACGAGGACCAGCGGTCCGCCGGGCTGGCCGTGGAACAGGGGTTGGGACAAGCGATGCGCTCCGTTCGCTAACTATACTCTTCTTTGATCGCAGAGGCAAAAACCCCCTCGCCATGCGCCCCATGGGCAATTCCCCCCCGGATTTGCTATGATGATCGGCGGGGGATGACAGCGAAGGACGAATCATGAGGAATCCGTCTTCGGAGCGCGGACAGGCGACCCTCGAGGTCGTGCTCCTCGTCCTCATCGTCATACTCGCCATGATCCCCGTGATCGAATGGGCGGAGCGGGGCGTCGCTAAGTTCCACCGGGACGCATCCGAAGTCGTGTCCCTGCCCGTTCCTTGAAACAAGGAGAACCCAAGCATGTTGCGGCCATTCCAGATCGGAAGGCGTCGCGAGCGCGGCCAGGGCATGACCGAATACGCCCTCATTCTCGCCCTCGTGGTCCTCGGGACGATTGCGGTGGTCACGATCTTCGGCAACCAGCTCCGGTCGCTGTGGTCCTCGAGCTCGAAGCGGCTCTCCGGCCAGCAGAACGTCGAGTATCAGGACAAGTCCGGCAACGTCGACCAGGAAGTCGACAAGGACCTCAAGAACGCGTTCAAGTAGCCGCCGCCCGGGGCCCGATGGGACGCCGAGCGCGTGGGGGCCGGCGCCGCTTTTGGGCCGGCGGCGGATCGCGCACCCGCGGATTCCCCATGCCTGAAGACACCGTCGCGGCGCTGACGGCGCTGCTCCTGGCGCTGATTGCCATCGCCGCGGTCTTCGACGCCTCGAAGGGAAGGATTCCGGACTGGGTGACGCTGCCCGCCATCGGGGCGGGGCTGGCGCTTTCCGGCGCCGAGGGCGGGTTCGCCGCCGGGCGGCCCTGCCTGCAAGACGCCCTCCTCGGCGCCGCCCTGGGCGCCGGCATCCTCGCGCTGCCATGGGCCGTCGGCGGAATGGGCGCCGGCGACGTAAAACTCATGGCCGCCGTCGGGGCGCTCTCGGGCCTGGCCTTCACGGTCCGCGCCGCGCTGCTCTCCGCCCTCGTGGGGGCCGCGATGGCCCTGTGCGTCGCGATCTGGACGGGGCGCTTCGGCGAGACAATGAGCCGGACCATCCGCGCGGCCGCCTTGCGCTCCCCGCACGAATCGGACCGCCCCCCCCTCACAATCCCGTTCGGCCTCGCGATTTCCCTTGGAGCCGCGTGGGCGATCCTGCTCGACTTAAAGGTGATCCCGTGAGCGCGCAGCGCCCGCCGGATCGGGGCCAGGCCCTCGTCGAGTTCGTGATCGTCTTCCCCCTGCAGCTCCTGATCGTCCTGGGGCTTTTGCAGCTGATGCAAATCCTCGTCGCCAAGGAGATGCTCGTCTGGGCGGCCTTCGCCGCCGCCCGGGCGGAGCTCGTAGGCGAGTCCGGCCAGGAGGCGGCCTCGCTGGTGATGGCCCCCGTCTCGGGCCCCCCGTCCCCCCCGGGCGCGGGCAGCCCTTCCGATTTCCGGATCCCGGGCTGGGGAAACCTGAACCTTTCCGGCTACTCCCGCGCAAAAACCCGCGTCGTCCGGGAGACCGAAGAAGGCTGCATGCGCGTCCGCGTGGAGTGCGACCTGCCGCTCTGGATCCCGTTCGCGAACTGGGCGTTCCACTGGATCGCGGCGGGCTTTAATCCCGTCTGGGACGACGTCCCCCACCTCACGATGACCGAAACCGCCCGGATCCCCCGTCCGTGGGAGGCCCCGTGAGGAACACCCCCGTTCCCCCCCGCGAGCGCGGCCAGGCGCTGCTCTTCGGAATCCTCACCGTCCTGCTCCTCGCCTTCGCCGCCTCCGCCGTCATGAACGCCGGCACCGTCGTGGAGCGCCGGATCCAGGTCCAGAACGCCGCGGACATGGCCGCCCACTCCGGCGCCCTGCTCGAGGCGAACACGATGTCGTCCATCGCCTGGCTCAACGAGGGCATGGGCTACCTCTACTATCAGGGGATGCGCTACGCCGTGGACAACACCGTCCTCGGCGTGCTGTCCGGCTTCAAGCTCCTCGACCCCCCCGCCCCCGACGGCGTCGTCGGGATCTCGAACCCGCTGGCCCGCTGGGAAGAGGCCTACACGCAGGCCGACGAATGGATCCCGCGCGCGGAGGAATGGATTTCCCGCCTCGGCCGGATCGAGCGGGCGCTCGCCATCGCGACCCCCGTCCTCATCGAGAAGGAAATCCTCCGGGTCGCCCGCGAGTGCGGCGCCGAGCGGACCGCCTTCTTCCCGATGCCCTCCCTCTTCCCGAGCGGCGACGACTACTTCCGCCTCTGGATCTCGGAGGTCGGCAACGGCCTCGGAACGCTCGGCTGGGAGATGCAGTCCGACACCCACGACTTCTACCTCCGTGCCGTGCGCAACGGCGACGACACCTACGACATCGTCGCGCGAACCGGCGGCGGCCGGACAATCACCGTCCACATCCGCCGGATTCGCCCCGACTTCTGGACCGTCGAGTCCTCCGAGCGGCCGGGCGAAATCATCAACGTCTACATCCTCCCCGACGGCGGGCGCGTCGCCCTCACGGGCGGCGGCGGCATGGACGTCACGATGCGCCGGGTCGGCGACGAGACCGTCATCACGTCCGGCGGCCGGACGCTCCGGGTGCGCCAGGGCCCCACGGGGCTCCAGCAGAACGTCAACGGCTCCTGGGTGGACGTAGGCGGCTCAAACCAGATCGACATCGACGGCCACCCCGTCCGCGTGGACATCGACCCCTCGATCAACATCGGGGGCCGGATCAACGTCCACATCCAGGACCCGCCCGTCGTGGACATCGACGGCAACACGCGCGTCGTCTTCAGCGACCCGCCCCAGATCACGAGCCGCGTCGGCCCCGCGAGCATCCGGGTCTTTCAGAACAACGTCTGGGTGAACGATCTCTCCATCCGCTCGGCCGACGGGCGCTGGTACCGCACCGGCGACGCCTGGGCGAACCACCGCGACGATAGGACCCGCCACCGGATGGTCCCGCTCGAGCCGCTGCGCTGGATGTACGAGTGGACCCGCTACGAGGCCTACCTGCGCGCCGACCGGATGGACCGCTTCGCTTACGACCACGCGATCGGCGATCGGGACGCGGGCTCGCGGGAAAACCCCGGCGCGCTACCCGCGTGGGCCTTCCGCCAGGACGCCTCCTCCGGCGACGAGGACGGCTGGCTCGACCCGAGGACCGGCTCCATCCACGAAACCTATTCCCAGACCCGGCCCTGCTGGCATGCCTCCGACCTGCGCTGCCCCGTCCACGGCAACAACCAAACCCAAGACCCCGGCCCCGAGCCCAACGGCTTCTGGCACGAGCGGCGCGGCGACGAGATCGAGCGGGTGGATTGCCCGCTGTGCGCAGGCCAGGACCACGACGGCGACGGCCGCACCGACATCCGGGTGACCAACAACGACGTGCGGAGGCTTCGCACCCCGGCCCGCCAGTCCGTCCAGTTCCCCTCCCGCCTCGGCCCCCTCGTCCTCACCGAATCCTTCTTCAAATTCGGAATCAACGTCGGCTGCTGGCGGCCCCCCGAGGACTACGTCCCCCCCTTCTTCGCCTCGATTTCCTCCGTCCTCGCCACCGGAGCGCCCGCATCGTTCGCGAATCCCGAATGGGGCTTCTTCGCCGTCGCCTCCGCGCGCGCGGGCCTGCGCAAGCCCTCCGGCGGCTTTCGCTACGACTTCCCGCCGGCCCAGGGCGACCGGCAGGGCTGGGTCGAGGACGACGCCGAGAACCTCTACGAACCCGAATGGGAAGCGCGGCTCTGGCCCGTCCGGGACGCGATCCGAACCGCCGACATCCAGTCCCTCTCGGAGGTAGACCGCGGCACCAACTACCTCTTCCGCAGCCTCATCGACTCCCCCTGGCGCAAGGACTTCTTCGATCCCCCCGACGCCAACGTCCCGCGCCTGCTGCACTCCATCCGTTCCACCCGCACCGGCGGCACGTTCGACTTCAACGACCCCGCCCTCGAGGACGTCTTGAGGCACTGACATGCGCAACCGATCGGCCTTAGGCCGCGCCCGCGATCGCGGCACCGCCGCCACCGAGATGGCGATCCTCCTGCCGCTCTACATCCTCCTCGCCTTCGGCTTCCTCTTCTTCGGATTCCGCGCCATCCTCCAGGCCCGGATGCAGCCGGCCATCCGCTACGTCCTCGGCACCCCGGACGTCCAGCAGGCCTCCTCCGTCGAGCCCTTCCTGCGCGACCTCGGCGAAGAGGACTTCCAAGGCGAAGGAAGGATCACGAACTTCCAGGAAACCCTCGACGAAAGCCCCCTCCCCGCCGGAAGCGCCATCGAGGAAGCCCTCGTCGAGGAGACCTACGACCCCGTCGGCCGCTACGTCTTCAACCCCGTCACGATGATGGTCGAATTCCAGATGGACCCCGACCGCCTCGCCCCGCGGGGCCGCTACATCCTTCGAAACCGCCTCCTCGACGTCGCCGCCTCCGCCGCCACCGCCGCCGAAGGCTGGCTCGCCCGTTCCCGCACCACCCTCGGCTACCAATCCGACATCTTCCACATGGCCACCGAACTCGACCTCGCCTCCCCCGACCTCCGCCCCGGCGCCGGCGCCTCCATCATCCGCGGCCAGAAAACCCGCGGCCCCCACCAAGCCTCCCGCGGCGAGCAGGCCGTCCAGGACATGTTAGGCACCCCGCTCCCCCCCCCCCGCCCCCCCCCCACCCCCCCCCAGAGCGATGGACGGATGGAAACGTAGACGGTCGAGCATGTGCGGGAGCGCGTGGTCGGCCGTGATGGACGCGGCTCTGCAGCGTCACGATGATGCCCCGACGGTTGAGCAAATT